>JAKORH010000216.1 GCA_029777935.1 Pseudomonadota bacterium | reverse complement strand
CTCGCCCGCGTGCAACATCCCGCGCTGGTGGCGCTGGTCGGCGCGCTGTTCGCGTTGTCGTTCGATACCGTGAGCTAGGCGGCGCTGTTCGCGATGACGGCGATGCACTTCGGCGGCGTTGCGCATGCGCTGACGCTGGCGCTGCTGTTCATGCTCGGCATGATCGTGACCGATGGTATCAACGGCCTGTGGATCGCGCGGCTGATCGCGCGTGCCGACCAGTTGGCGCTGGTCGCCTCGCGCGTGATGAGTCTCGCGGTGTCGAGCGTCAGCCTGCTGGTGGCCGCGTTCGGCGCGGCCAAGCTGGCCGCGCCGGCGGTCGAGCAGTGGAGTGGCGGCCACGATCTCGCCTTCGGTGCGGCGGTGATCGCGGTCATCGCCGCCAGCTACTTCGCGGCGCGTGCGCTGGCGCTGCGCGTGGCGGAAAGCCGCCGCGCGTAGTCCACTCTACGCCCAGCCGCAGCCGCGCCCGCCGCCGAAACGCGGTCCCAGCCCCGCGCCCGGCCCGAAGCGATCGAACACCTGCTTCTGTTGCGGCGTGAGCTGCGCGTACAGGCTCGTGCGCAGCGTGTGCAATTCCTGCGCGGCTTCGGCGCGCTGTCTGGCCATCGTGACGCGGAACTCGCTCATCGCCTGCGGATCGCCCGCGCGGCTTTGCATCTGCGCGCGAAGTTGCGCACGGAATTGGGCACGCGCCTCGGCTTCGGATTGAACCCTGGCGGCCCAGGCGTCGAATGCAGCGGTCTGATTCGGCGCGAGCTTCAGCTCGTTGCGCAGCGTGTCGATGCGCGCGCGTGCGAACTCGGGTTGCGAGCCCATCATCGCGCCGGCCCGCGGTCCCATGCCGGGACCGAAACCTCCCTGCGACAGCGCAGGCAGAGCGAGCGCGACCAGCAATCCCGCCACGGCGGCGGACATCATCGTGAGTCTCGTGTTCATCTGGTTCTCCTGTCGGTTACAGCCTCACGGTAGGCACATCGCGCGCGCGCGGTGTAACTGCGCGTTGCGGCCCACACGCGCCGTTACATATCGAAAGCACATGTGATCGGCATCACCCGGTGCGCTGCCCGAGTCTTCGAAGCGCGCTGCGGTCGCGGTGATAAAGTACGCGCCGCCGCGTGCGGGAAAGGTGCGCGCCGTCGCGCGCGTGGGCAAAGTGCGCGCCGTCGCGCGCGGGCGCGGCGCGACCTGCGCAGTCGATGCGATAGCTTGTCCTGCCCGCTGCGCGCGGATCGGCGCGAATCGTTCCGAGGATCGACGTGAAGAACTGGTTTCTCCGGTGTGTGCCGGTTGTGCTGGCATCTGCGCTCGTCGCCTGCGGCGGCAGCAGCAACGGCGGATCGTCCCCACCGCCCGCCAACGTGACGGCCACGGCCGGCGACACGTGGATCCAGGTCAACTGGGACGCCACGCCGGGACTCGAGTACTGGGCGTTCACCGCGCTCGATCCGTCGCTGACGACGCTGAACTGGCTGAACCTGACGGGTGCGGCGGCATTCATCGCGGTGACGCCGCCGCTGACGCTGTGCGCGCAGATGAACGGGCAGCAGCGCTGGTTCACCGTCAACAGCCGCAGCGGGTCGGACCCCGGCGGGCCCGGCAGCCCCGTCGTCAGCACGACGCCGCGCGCGGCCGGCGTTGCATGGACGCCTGGTGCCACACTCGGCGCCGACCTCGCTTCAATCGGATTCGGCGTGATGACCGGCTGCACTCGCGCAGGGCTGGCCACCGGCGTGCTGACCGCGGTCGGTCCCAACGCGATCATCTATGCGAGCAGCGACGCCGGCGCGACCTGGTCGCTGCGCGCTGCGCCGGCGGGATTCTCCGGCGACCTGTTCGCGGTGGCCAACTACACGGCCAGCCCGAACAGCACCACCGCCCTCGGCATGCGCACGATCGCGGTCGGCGCCGGCGGCGTCTCTCTTTACAGCCTCGACGGCAGCGCGACGTGGAGCATCGGCCGCGCGGCCGATGCCTCGCGCGCGTCGCTGCGCGCGCTGATCTCGGTCAACAGCGTGTTCGTCGCCGCCGGCGACGCCGGCACGCTGCAGTCGACCAGCGACGGCATCACCTGGAACGTGCTGAATTCGAACACCACCACCAACCTGCGCGGCGTCGCCTGGGGCAATTCGCGCTATGTCGTGGTCGGCGACGGCGGCACGCTCGTCACCAGTACCGACGCCGGCGTCACGTGGACCGCGCAAACCCTTGCCGGTGCCGGCAACCTGCGCGCGGTCGTCTACGGCAGCAACAACAACGACATCGGCAACGGCGGCACGCTGCTGATCAATACGTTCGTCGCGGTCGGCGACAACGGCAACGCGGTCGTCAGCAGCGACGGCGGTGCGACCTGGTCCGTGGTCGCGGTTCCCGGCGCCGGCGACTTGACCGGCATCGCGTACATCAGCCGCTTCGTCGCGGTCGACAGCAACGGCAACGCGTTCAGCAGCGCCGACGGCAAGACATGGTCGGCGGCGAGCACCACCGGCCGCAGCGGACTGCGGTCGATCGTGATCAACGGCTACGGCTACATCGCCGTCGGCGACGGCGGCGCAACCGCGACGTCATTCTGAGGGCCCCAGGGCCGGGCTTGCCCGGCCCGCCTGCCTTGGGGGTCAAGCAAAGTGGCGAAGCCACCTTTGCTTGAGCGACGCGCGCGGCACGATGTCCTGATCAGCTGCTCTTCTGGGCCTGCTTGCGCAGGCTCACGCCCGGGTACTTGCGTCCGTGGCAGGCCGGGTTGGCGCAGAAGTTGCCGCCCTCGTCGCCGTACTCGAGCTTCTTGCCGTGGCACTCCTGGCACTCGGCTTCATCGGCCGTGCGGTGCGCGCGCATGAAGTTCGGTGCGTCGTGATCGCGCGGCGCCTTCAGGCCAGGCTCAGTGGTCGCGGCGACCGAGCTCTTGCCGCCCTCGATCTTCACCTGCGGCAGGTCGTGGCACAGCGTGCACTGCAGCCGGATCGCCTCGCCCTTGTCGTTCAGGTGCTTTCCGTCGTGGCAGCGGAAGCAGCCGGGGAAGTCGGCATGGCCGGTGTGATTCGGGAACGACTGCCAGTTCAGGTCGGAGCGCGAGAAGGAACTGTCCAGCAGGATCTTCTTCATTTCCGCGCCGAACTTCTGCTCCTTGTCCTGCAGGTCCGCCGGCACGTCCTTTGGCGTCGAGTCGGCGATCAGCTTGTCGATCTGCGGTGCCAGTCGCTCCGGGGTGCCCGACAGCTTCGATGACGCCTCGATCAACGCCAGCGCGCGCGCCTTGGCCGACGGCAGGCCGCGGTCGATGCGGCCGAGCGCAATCGCCTCGTCGACGCGCGTTGCCGGGTTCTTCAGCGGGTGCCCGACCTGGTTGTGGCAGTCGAAGCACTCCATCCGCCGCGACTGGTACTTCTTCATCTCCTCGGGCGACAACGGCGACTTGGCATCGACATACGTGACCGACTTGCCATCGGGGCCCTTCACCATCACCCATGGAATCGTCCGTCGCTGCGGATCGGTCGCGATGAACTCCACGTCGTTGACGATGTGCCAGTGGATGCCGCGCGTCTTCTTCTCCCGCACCTCGGACATCGCGGTGTGCAGGACCAGCCGGGTCTGGGTTTCGGTGCTGTTGGCGTCGGCCGCGTAATGCTTCTTGACCGCGATGCTGTCGCGATGCACGGCGGACGGCCAGTGGCAGCTCTCGCAATGGTCGCGCGACGGGCGCAGGGTCGAGGAGGTCATCGGCCGCTCGTAGCCGGCCAGCATGCCCCACAGTTCCTTGGCGTGGGTCGGCTTCAGCGCGATCTGGTGCAGCGTCGAGATCCGGCCCAGATGGCACTCGACGCACTTGACGTTGGCGTGCGCGGAAGTCCCGTGGGCCCGGATCTCCTCGGGGTGCACCGCGTGGCAGGTCGTGGCGCAGAACTGGTCGCTGTTCGAATACTCCCACGCCACGATACCGCCCGCTCCGAGCGCCACCAGCGCGATGACGCCGACGGTCAGGATCGTGGCGATGCCGCGAGTCGTCCAGCGGCGCACGTTATGGTCCATCTGGGTCTCTCCCCTCGAATTGCGATTTGCTGCCCGCGCTCGCGGGCCAGTTGCCTGATTGGTCGCCGGCGACTTCTACCGCAGTACGCTGTAGAAGATCATGACGATGGTCAGAACCCCGAGAGTCACGGCCGTGCCGCCGACGATGCGTCCGAACAGCACCGCCTGCCGCGAAGGAGGGGTGGTCTCGACGGCAGCCAACCGGCCCGCGCCGGCGAGTCGCGCGTACTCGCTGGCGCGCTCACCCTTCAGCTCATGCTCCGGGATGCGTCCGGTGAAGATCACCAGATCCATCGGGAACTTCTCCGGGCGCAGATGGCCGTTGAAGAAGTGGATCGTGAAGATGAATCCGACCGCGAGCAGGGCCTCCTCGCCATGCACGATGGTGGCGATGTTGAATACCCAGCCCGGCAGCACGAGCGCGAAGACGGTCGGAAACCACAGCATCAGTCCGGATCCGCCGATGATCGCCATGCCCCAGAACACGGCCCAGTAGTCGAACTTCTCCCAGTAAGTGAAGCGATCGAACTGCGGCCGCGGGCCCTTGCCGAAGAACCACTTGAACTGGCGGTAGATGTCGATTGCGTCCTGAGGCTGCGGCACCAGCGAGTTGGGCCCCCAGACCAGTCCGAGCAGGTTGCCGCTGCGCAGGCCGCGATACAGCACCCGCGCGACGTGACCGACGAAGACGACGATCATCAGCGCTGCGCAGACCCGATGGATCATCCCGGCCGCCCGGAATCCGCCGAGAACGCGGACGAAGGCACGCGCCCAGGGCTCGTCGGCGAACAGCAGCGGAACTCCGGTCAACGCGCAACCGATGAAGGTCAGCATCAGCACCACGTGCATCACACGCTCGGTGGGTTCGAAGCGGAGGTAGTAGCGCTGCGCCGCGCCCTGCTGCGGCTGAACCGCCGCGGCGCGGACCGCCGGTGCGGCGCTGATCGTGCTGGGCATGATTTCTTCCTCCGTCAATTGCTCGGGCGCTCGGCGCGCCGGCTGCGCAATTCGCGCAGCGAGCGCACGAACCACAGCAGGGTGTGGATGCCGAAGAAGGCGAACACGCCGATCAGCAGCCAGTCCATCGCCTTCTTCGTGAAGAAGAGCAGCGGGTACTGATCGCGATCGTGCGCGTTGCCGTGCGGCGAATACATCGCGAAGTTCGCGTTCGCGTCCTTGTGGCATTGCTGGCAGGTCTTCAGCCGGTTCTCGGGCGACACCATCGATTCCACGTTCGATGCCGGCAGGATCTGGTGCGAACCGTGGCAGCTCGCGCAGGTGGCCACGCGCGTGTATCCGAGCTGGGTCACCTGGCCGTGGAACGTGTCGCGATAGGTCGCGATCTGCTCGGTGTGGCAATGGCCGCACTCGTTGATCACCGCGACCTGGAACGCCGTCGCGTTGTGCATCTGGATACGGTGCGGCGTATGGCAATCGACGCACGAGGGCGCGGAGAACCGGCCCTTCTGTCGCAGCTTCCCGTGCAGGCTGGTGGCGAAGACTGCGCGCTGCCGCTGGTGGCAGCTCGCGCAGGTGTCGAGGATCTGCTGCTTGGAGACCTTGCTGCGCGGGTCCTTCTTCGTGAGGATGTTGTGCGCGCCGTGGCAGGAGGTGCAGGTCGGCGCCTGCGACGACTTGCCCTGGGCGTTGGTCTTCTGGCCGTGGACGCTGTCGTGATACTGGTTGCGGATGTTGCCGCCAGGGATGTGGCCCTTCTCGATCACTGCGTCGTTGCCGTGGCAGGTGCCGCAGGTCGCTTCGATGTTCGCGAAGTTCGTGCGCG
This sequence comes from Pseudomonadota bacterium, assembly GCA_029777935.1. Next base: position 11,436 of record JAKORH010000216.1, on the reverse strand, counting down.
ACGCGGCGTCCTTCGACCGCAGGATGTCGTGCGTGCCGTGGCAGTCGGCGCAACTGGCGGCCACGCCGTTGCCCTTCGCCTTCGCCATGCCGTGGATCGTGCCCTGATATTCCTTCACCTCGTCTTCGTGGCACGCGACGCACGAGGCCGGCTTCAGCATCGGCGGATGCTCCTTGGCATCGGCCGCAACGTCGGTGTGGCAGTCGACGCAATTGACCTTGCGCTTGCCGTGAATCGACGCGGCCATCACGCCCGGGTCGATGCCGATCAGCCGGCCGGAATCCTGCGCTTTGGCGCTCTTGTCGCCGTGGCACTTCAGGCAGGGTTCGTTGGACGCCGCTTCGGCGTCCTTGGTGGCCGGCTGCGCGGCCGCGGCGTTGGCAATCCAGAGGAGAGCCGCTCCGAGGACACAGAGCAGCCGCTTCGATGTTGGGGAACTCATGACTCCCACCTTGCCGATTGACCTGTGTGGTGGGCGGGCAGAGATGGAGGCGTGATCCGCTCCGCCGGCACGACGGCAGTGTTGCATGCGAGGTCCGAGCGGCGTTGATGCGTGTCAACGCTGGCGAAGCCGGCAACGGCCGCCCTCGCGCCCGTTGCGCGAGACGCAAAAAGGGCCGGCGTGTGCCGGCCCTTCGCGGCGGCGATCCGCGCGTTCACATCGCCAGGATCCACTTGCTGATCGCGGCAAGGTCCGTATCCGACGCTTCCGCCTTCGGATGATCCGCGTCGGTCTTCACTTTGGCGAGGATGGCCTTGTCGGCGTCCTTCTTGCCCTTGAACTCCGCGGCCATCGATTTGAACGATGGCCCCTTCTTCTTCTTGTCGACATCGTGGCATTTCATGCAGCCGGACGCAGTCGCGAGCTTCGCCGCATCTTCTGCGCGCGCGACACCACCGATGGACAGACCGAGGATTACCGCGGCTGCGACGAGCGACATCTTCATGGCCTTGCTCCTTTCCGATTGAACATGGCGAATCCGGCGCAACCGGCGACGCGGGCGATTGCCGACGGATGCGTTTCCTGCGTTGGGCTTCTACGCGGGATGGAGAGCGTCGCGTTGCCGGGCGTCAAGCGCCGCGATCACAGCGTTGCCGTCACGCCGCTCTGTCACTGTTGTCGTTACACAGGGCGCCGCGCCGGCCGGGCAGCAACGAGCGCCTGATTTGATCCAGCGCAGAGCGGCAGCGGCGCAAGGTTCGCTACTCTCTCAAATGAGAATAGTTTTCATTCCTTGACGATGGCCGCACGTACGCTGTTTGCGCTGGGCGACGACGATCGCGCGATCGTCGCGCGGGTCAATGGCGAGTTCGCGCTGCGCGAGCGCTTCGCCGCGCTCGGCGTCCGGCCCGGGCGAACGATCCAGGTCGTGCGTCGCTTCGGGACCAACGGGCCGATGCAGGTGCGTGTCGACCACACCGATCTGGTGCTGCGCGCGGCCGAGGCGCTCCAGATCGATATCGAGATGAGGCAGTGAGCGCGATCGCCGCACCGAAGCCGCGGCCGCGCATCGCCGTCGTCGGCATGCCGAATACCGGCAAGTCGACGCTGTTCAACCGCTTGAGCGGCGTGCAGGCGCGCGTGGCCAACTGGCCGGGCATGACGGTCGACCTCCTGCGCGCGCGCGTGCTGCTCGGCGCATCCATGGTCGAGCTGGTGGACCTGCCGGGCATGTATTCGCTGCATGGCATGGGCGAGGACGAGCGGCTTGTGCGCCACTTTCTCACGCAGGAAGCGGTGTCCGCGCTGCTGGTTGTCCTGAACGCGGCGCAGCTCGAGCGTCAGTTGCCGTTGCTGCTGCAGTTGCGTGCACTCGGGCGGCCGCTGGTGGTGGCGCTCAACATGGCCGACGAGGCGCGACGCCTCGGCATTCGCATCGACTGCGAACGGCTGGCGCGTGCGCTCGAGGCGCCGGTCCATCTGGTCGACGCCAAGCACGGGCAGGGCATCGCGCCGGTCAAGGAAGATCTGCGCCGACTGGTCGCCGCCGCCCCCGGCGCCGCCGTCGCGAGCGAGGCGACCAGCGAGGACGCCCGCTTCGAGGAGGAGGCCGCGCGCATCGCGGCGACGGCGATCGACATCCCGCACGCACTGCCGGCGCGGCTCACGGATCGGGTCGACCGCGTGCTGCTGCACCCGGTGTGGGGCGTGCCGCTGTTCTTCGCGCTGGTGCTGCTGCTGTTCGAGATCGTCTACGGTGTCGGGTTGCCGCTGCAGGACGGCCTGCAGTGGCTGATCGACGCGGCCAAGTCGGCCTGGGTCGAGCCCGCGCTCGCGAACGCGGCGCCCGCGCTCAGGAGCTTCGTGCTCGAAGGCGTGATCGACGGCGTCGGCACCGTGGCGACCTTCCTGCCGATCATCCTGGTGTTCTTCATCGCGATGGCGGTGATCGAGGACAGCGGCTACCTCGTGCGGGTCGCGTTCCTGATGGACCGCTGGATGGCGCGGCTGGGGCTCGATGGCCGCGCGTTCGTGATGCAGTTGATGGGCATGGGCTGCAACGTGCCGGCGCTGATGGGCACGCGCGTGCTGCGCTCCCGCCGCCAGCGGCTGCTGTCGATGCTGATCATCCCGTTCTCCCTGTGCTCGGCGCGGCTGCAGGTACTGGTGTTCCTGGCGGCCGCGTTCTTCACGCGCGAAGTCGCGCCGTTCGTGATGCTGGCGCTCTACACCGCGAGTTTCGCGATCGCGTTCGCCACCGCGCTGGCGTGGCGGCGCCACTTTGCCGGCGACGAGCCGCTGGTGCTCGAGCTGCCGCCGTACCGCGTGCCCACGCTGCGCAGCCTCTTCGCACAGGGCTGGCAATCGTCGCGCCACTTCCTCGAGAGCGCGAGCGCCTTCATCCTCGCCGGCGTGCTGCTGATCTGGTGGCTGACGCACTATCCGTTCGACGTTGCGCCGGGCAGCGCCGACACGCTGGCGGGGCATCTGGCGGCGTGGCTGGCGCCGGTGTTCGCGCCGATCGGCATCGACGCGATCCTTTCGATCGCGCTGATGTTCGGTTTCGTCGCCAAGGAGATCGTGCTCGGCGGTCTCGCGGTGATCTACGGTGCCGGGCAGGACGAACTCGGTCGCGTGCTGGCCTCCCGGCTCACATGGCAGCAGGGCGCGAGCTTCATGCTGTTCACGCTGATCTACACGCCGTGCCTGTCGAGCGTGGCGACCATCTGGCGCGAATCCAGGAGTGCCGCGTTCACGCTGCTCGCGATCGCGTGGCCGCTGGCGGTCGCGTGGTTGGCGAGCTTCGCGTTCTATTCGGTGGCGCGGCTGGCGGCTGGGTGAGCTCGATCACGCCGCGCCGGCTGATACGATGCGCGCGGGCAGCGATACGCCGGCCCGATCAACAAGACACAGGGGGATCAGATGAAACGATTTCATGTCGCCGTCCTCGCGGCTGCGCTGTTGGCCACTTTCAGCTCTCTGGCTGCGGCACCCGCTGGTGCGCCAGCCGGATCGACGGGACTGTGCAAGGACGGCAGCTATTACTCCGGCGCGGAGAAGAAGGGCGCCTGCCGCGGCCACAAGGGCGTGAAGGAATGGTGGGGTGAAGCGCCCGCAGCCAAGGGCGAAATGAAGGCCGAAGCGAAAGCGGCGGCGAAGTCGGCTCCCGCGCCCGCAGCCAAGCCTGCGGCGGCCGCCGGCGCGGCGGCGACCGCGACCTCGAAGTCCGAGCCGCCGAAACCCGCAGCGGTCGCCGCGCCCGGCGGCGGCGCCGGCAAGGTCTGGGTCAATGAATCGACAAAGGTCTATCACTGCCCCGGAGATCGCTGGTACGGCAAGACCAAACAGGGCGAATACATGTCCGAGGCCGACGCCAAGGCCAAGGGCTTCAAGCCCGACCACGGCAAGAGCTGCCAGTAGGCGTGCGGGTCGCAGCGGCGCGTGTCGCGCCGCCGTGCTTTGACGGAAGTGCGGATCGCGCGAGCAGGTCATGTGCCCGGCGGCGTGCGCTTGCCGTCGACACGCGACACTTCTACGCTGCGGCCGGGTTCAAACAAGGCGATCAACCCAAAGGGGCACGGAAATGCATCTGGTCTGGACGATCGTGATCGGTTTTGTCGTGGGGTTGCTGGCGCGCTTTCTGATGCCGGGCGACGACAAGATGGGGATCATCATGACGGCGGTGCTCGGCATCGCGGGCTCGCTGGTCGCGACCTATGCCGGGCAGTTTCTCGGTTGGTACACGGTGGGCCAGGGCGCCGGCTTCATTGCATCGCTAATTGGGGCGATCGTGCTGCTGTTCATCTATCACCTCGTGCGCAAGCGCGCCTGAAGGAGCATCGACGATGGGACTACTCGATCTTGCAGGCGGGCTGCTGCAGCAGTACCTGAACGCGTCGCCGGGACAGGCCAACGCCGCCGCGGAACAGCACTTCGACCAGGTCGCGCAGCAGGCGTCCCCCGACCTGCTGAGCAAGGGGCTGGCCGCGGCGTTCCGTTCCGATCAGACGCCGGACTTCGCGCAGATGGCCGCGCAGATGTTCGGCAATGCCTCGCCCGAACAGAAGCAGGCGCTGCTCGCGCAGTTGCAGTCCGTGCTCGGACCGGCGGGCGGCGCGTTGTCGGGTGGCGGCGCAGTTGCGCCGGCGGCGGTGCAATCGGCGCTCGAGCAGGCACGCGCGACGAACCCGTCGATCATTGACAAGGTCAGCGGCTTCTATGCGCAGCATCCGGGGCTGGTCAAGACGCTCGGCGGCGCGGCACTGACGATCGCCCTGGCCAAGATGGCCGAGCACGCGCGGCAGGGCTGACGGCGCGCCCCGGTCCGTGCGGTCAGGCGGACGCCTCCGCGTGACGTAGCGCGCGGCGCAGGAATCCGTACTCGTCTTGCTCCAGTTCTTCCAGACTGGTTTCGATCTCGGCCAGAGCGCCTTCGAGCTCCGGCAGCAGCACGTCCTGCAGCGCGCGCACGCGGCGCACGGTCTTGCGGTATTCGGCGTACAGGCGTGCAAGGTTGCCGGAGAGCGCGGCCATGTCGATCAGCTTGGCACTCACGGCTGCGAACGCGCGCCGACACGCCTCGGCTTCCGGCGACGGATTCACCGCGGGTGGCGCAGCGGGCGCCTCGCCCGCGAGCCGCGCGCCGAGCAGCGTGACGCCGAGCAGATCGTTGCGTTCGATGGCGACCGGCTGCGTCGATACCGTGGTGGCATAGACCTGCAGTCCATTCAGGCCGTGGCGCGCGATCGCGCCCGCGAGCCGCGCTCGCGCTTGCATCTGCAGCGTCTCGAGTTCTCGCAGCCCCTCGCGCCAGCGCCGCACCTCGGCCAGCATGCGGCCGGCGAGCAGCAGGCACTTCTCGTCGAGGAACGCGTAGCCCTCGCGCATCGTGCGACGCTCGTCCGCGAGCGCGATCGCGAGGCTGCGCGTCGGGGTGAGGTCGCTCATCGGCTTCTCACACCGCGCTGCGCGACAGATGCTCGGCGATCTGCGCGTCCGACAGCCGCGACAGCTCCGCCACCGGCAATGCGCGCAGCAGCTCCCATCCCTCGTCCATGCTCTGCGCGAGCGTGCGCGCATCGGCCTGGTTGATCAGGCGCTGTTCGAATTCGGTGCCGAATGCGAGATAACGGCGGTCGATCTCCGACAGTCCTTCCTCGCCGACCACGCTGGCGAGCACGCGCGCCTGCGTGGTGCGCGCGTACGCGGCGTAGAGCTGGCTCGCCAGCGCCGGATGGTCCGCATGCGTGTAACCCTTGCCGGTGCCGTCCTTCATCAGGCGCGACAGGCTGGGCAGCACGTTGATCGGCGGATACACGCCGGCGCGGTCCAGTTCGCGCGACAGCACGATCTGCCCCTCGGTGATGTAGCCGGACAGATCGGGGATCGGGTGGCCGATGTCGTCGCTCGGCATCGTCAGGATCGGCAACTGCGTCAGCGTCCCCCTGGCACCGTGCACGCAGCCGGCGCGCTCGTACAGCGTGGCGAGGTCCGAATACATATAGCCCGGAAAGCCCTTGCGCCCCGGCACCTCGCCTTTCGCGCCCGCGACCTCGCGCAGCGCTTCGCAGTAGTTGGTCAGATCGGTGACGATCACCAGCACGTGCAGGCCTTCCTCGAACGCGAGGTACTCGGCCGCGGTCAGCGCGAAGCGCGGCGTCAGCAAACGTTGCGTCGACGAATCGCTGGCGAGGTTCAGGAACAGCGCGGCGCGCTCTAATGCACCGCTGCCCTCGAGCGAGCGGCGGAAGTAGTCCGCGGTCGTGTACGGCACGCCGATGCCACAGAACACGATCGCGAAATCGTTCGACTCCGCTTCTTCGTGCACCTCCAGCAGCCGCGCGTGCGCGGCGATTTCGACGGCGATGCGATCGTGCGGCAGTCCGCCGCCGGAGAAGATCGGCAACTTCTGTCCGCGGACCAGGCTGTTCATCAGGTCGATCGAGGTGACGCCCGTTTCGATGAACGCGCGCGGCGTGGCGCGCGCCACCGGGTTCAGCGGCAGGCCGTCGACGCGGAGCCGCTTCTTCACCGCCAGCGGCGGGCCGCCGTCGATGACCTGTCCGACGCCGTTGAACACGCGGCCGAGCACGCCGGGACCGACTCCGAACTCGATCGGCGTGCCGAGAAATCGCACCACAGTGTCTGTCAGGCCCAGGCCCGCGCTCGGCTCAAGCAACTCGATGGTCACGAACTGCTCGTCGAGCGCCGCCACGCGTCCCAGCCGCGCGCGGCCTTGCGCGTCGATGACCTCGACCGCTTCGGCGAGCCCGATCTCGAGCGTGCGGCGCAGGAACAGCAGCGGGCCGTCGATCTTCACGGCGGCTTGATGGACGGTGACGCGGGATTTCATTGCGATTGGGCGTTGAAGATTTCCCTCACCCCAACCCCTCTCCCGGAGGGGCGGAGGCGGGGTTTCGCGAAGCGCGAGGTTCGTGCCGCCGCAGCGACGCGCGCCTGCAAGCGCGCGGCTCCGGGGCTTTTCATCCCTCTCCCCTCGGGAGAGGGACCGAGGGTGAGGGCACGCGGCCCCGAAAGGCATCTACACCGCACCCGCCGCCTCCGTTTTCACCAGCGCCGCGAACGCGGCCTCGACCCGCGCTTCGAGCGCGGCGAACGCATCGAGCGCATCCTCGCCGATGTCCTCGCTCATCCGCGCCAGCGGGCGCATCACTTCGAGCGCGGCAATGGCTTCGGGCGTCGCCCCCTGCGCCAGCGCGTGCTGTGCCAACTCGATGAAGTGCGCGAGCAGCCGCATCAGGCACGCCTGTCGCTGCGGGCTGCACGTGCGGTCCACCGGCGAGAAGGCCGACTGGCGCAGGAACGCCTCGTTGACGAGTTCGGCGCACGCCAGCGCCAGCCGCTGCCGCGCCGGCAGCGCGTCCTTGCCGATGATGCGCGCCATCCGTTCGAGCCGAGCCTGTTCGTCGAGCAGCGTCAGGAACTTGCGCCGAAGCTCCAGCCATTCGTTCTCGCCGCTGGCGGCGCGCGCGCGCGCGGCCGCAACGCCCGAGTACACCTTCTGCCACCACACCGCCATGTCGAGCGAATCTTCCGAGTACGACTGCAGCGGGTTGACGGCCGGATAGAAGCGCGCCTGCGCGCGCTTCGCGTCGAGCGCCCAGAAGCTGCGCACGTAGCGCTTGGTGTGGCTGGTGACGGGTTCGGAAAAGTCGCCCGAGGGCGGCGAGATCGAACCCAGCAGCGTGACCGAGCCGATCCGGCCTTCGAGCGTACGCACCTTGGCCGCGCGCTCGTAGAAATCCGCCAGCCGCGAGGACAGGTAGTTCGGATAACCGCCTTCGCCGGGCAGCTCGCCGAAGCGGCCCGACACCTCGCGCAGCGCCTCGGCCCAGCGGGAGGTCGAGTCCGCCATCAGCGCCACATGCAGCCCCTGGTCGCGAAAGTATTCGGCGACGGTCACCGCGGAATAGATGCTCGCCTCGCGCGCCGCCACCGGCATGTTCGACGTGTTGGCGATGATCACCGTGCGTTCCATCAGCGGGCGGCCAGTCCGCGGGTCGTCGAGCTGCGGGAATTCCTCCAGTACGCCGGCCATCTCGTTGCCGCGTTCGCCGCAGCCGAGGTAGACGATCACGTCGGCGCTGCAGCCCTTGGCGAGCGCCTCGAGCAGGATCGTCTTGCCGGTGCCGAAGCCGCCGGGGATCGCGCCCTTGCCGCCGAGCGCGATCGGGAACAGCGAATCGAGGATGCGCTGCCCGGTGACCAGCGGTTCATCCGACGGCAGCCGCTCGAGCGCCGGCCGCGGCGTGCGCACCGGCCACATATGGCTCATCGCCAGTTCGCGCAGGCCGCCGTCCGTCCGCCGCAGCGCTAGCAGCGGCTCGGTCTCCGCGTAGCTGCCTGCTGGCGCGATGCGCTCGACCGTGCCCGCCGCGTCCGGCGGCGCGAACACGCGTTGCTGCCGCGCGTCCTGGCCGCGAACCTGGCCGAAAGCTGCGCCGCTTGCGAGCCGGTCGCCGACGGCGACGACCGGTGCGAAATCGAAGCGCGCCTCGCTCGAGGCGAGCGCGCCCGGCGCAATGTAGCGGGCCGAGGCGCGCGCGAGCGGCCGCAGCAGCCCGTCGAAGATGTTGCCGAGCAGGTGCGGCCCGACGCGGATCGACAACAGTTCGCCGCTGCCTTCGACTGCCACACCTGGACGCAGCCCGGTCGTGTCTTCGTAGACCTGCGCGACGATCTCGCTCTCCGCCACGCGTATCACTTCGCCCAGCAACGCGTCCGGCCCGACGCGGATCGCCTCGCGCAGCCGGAATTCGCCGTGCGTACGCGCGCGCAAGACCGGGCCGCTGATCCAGGTGATCGTGGCGGTGCTCATGGCGTTTCCGCCAGCAACTGGAGCATCCGGCCCTCGATCGCCGCCCGCTCGGCGAGCAGGCCGTCGAGCGTGAAGTCGAGTGCGTTGCTGCCCGTTCGCACGCGCAGCCCGGCGACGATCGCGCTGTCGGTGATCGCCTGCGCATCGATGCCGCACGCCGCGAGCTGCGCCACGATCGCGTCGCGCTCCGCGCGCGGCCAGTCGCCCGGATGACGGATCTCCCACGGCGCGCGCGGCAACGCGGCGAGCGCACGCTGCAGGTGCGATTCGACCCAGCGCGCGCGCGTCGCGGCCGCCTGCCAGCGCGCAAGGAGAGCGTCACGCAACGGCTGCCGCGCCTGTGCCAGCGCGTCGGCGGCATCGCGCTGCGCGTGCAGGCGGCGCTCGGTGGCGAGCCGGGCTTCGGCCGCGCCGATCTCGGCCGCGATGCGCCTGCGCTCTTCCTCGATCGCGGTGTGCACGCGGCTGCGCGCGGTGCGCAGCGCTTCGCGCGTGAGCGTGCGCGCCTGCTCGCGCGCGGGCGCCAGCAGTTCGGTGCAGCGCCTTGCGCGGTACGCGTCGACGACCTGCAGCAAGGCCGCGGTGCGTTGTTCGAGGTTCATGTCGCCGGGTTCATGTCGCTTCGAGCCCGAGCTGGCGCACCACGCGCGCCGCCGGATCGAGCGGGTGCGCGGCAGCGCCGGGTGCGATCAGCACCAGCGGATGCGTCCGCATCAACGCCTTCTCGAGCCGCGCCGGCGCGATGCGCAGCGCGCAGCGCGCATCGACGATCACGACGCGTGCGGCGGCCAGCGCCTGTGCGAACGCGGCCTCGACCTCGTCCGGCGCAGGCGCGAAAGCGAGCGCGCCAGCGAGGCGGAAGCCCGCCGCTTCCGGCGCATCGCCGAGGTAGGCGACCGCCGCGCGGGCGTCATCCTTCATGTCAGGCGATTCAGGATCAGGATCGAGATGATCACGCCGTAGATCGCGATGCCTTCGGCGAGACCGACGAGAATCAGCAGGCGGCCGAACAGTTCCGGCTTTTCCGCCAGCGCGCCGACTGCGGCGGCGCCGAGGCGCGCAACCGCCAGTCCGCCCGCGAGCGACGACAGCCCGGTGGCGATTGCCGCCGCCAGCAGCCCCCACGCCCACGCCTCAGGCGGAAGATTCGCGCGCGCGCCCTGCGCGGCGGCGGTGGGAACGAAGGCGATCAGTGTCAGGCCGAGCGCCAGCAGCGCGGCCAGTGCAACGAGCGCGATCGCGGGCAGCGTGCGTTTCATCTAGGACTCCTCCAGAGTGACCGGCGGCGGCGCCAGCGGCCGGAACTCGCGGCCCTGCGCCTGGAAGAAGCGGGTGAAGAATTCGAACAGAACCAGACGCGTGGTCTGGATCGACACCACGAGGCCCTCGAGCAGCAGGATCAGCGCGTTGCCGAGCATGAACACCAGTGTGCGCACGGCGAGGCTTTCGCTCGCCGCCGCGAGCGCGATCACCGCCGAGGCGAGCCCGGCGTGCGCGAGCGCGAAGGCGCCGACGCGCGCGAACGACAGCGTGTTGATCAGGATCTGCAGCGTCTTCTCGATCACTTCGCCGAGCGCGGAGGCGATGCCGCGCGCGCCGCGGCTCCCCGCAATGGCCCACAACACTCCGGCCGCCGCGAGCGCGAAGGCGGCCGGCTGCAGCCACCCGAGCAGCAGGCCGAGATAGGTCGCGGCGAGCGCGCCGTCCTCGCGCAGCCAGTGCGCGCCGAGCCCCTGCCACCACGCTTCGAGGGCGCCGAGCGCGAGCCCCAGCATGAGCAGAGCCGCGCCGCCGGCGATCGGCGCGAGCAGGATCGGCAGCGGCTCATCGAGCGGCGCGAGCCACAGCGGATGCACGAAACCCTCGACGCAGAACACGGATCCGAACACGAACCCGAACGCGATCGCCGCCACCCCGCCAGGGATCAGCAATCGCAGCAGCGGCAGCTTGTCGCGCAGCAGATAGCCGGCCGCAACGAGCACCGCACCCTGGCCGATGTCGCCGAACATGTAGCCGAAGATCAGCGGCACGGTGAACGCGAGCAGCACACTCGGATCGGCGGCGGCGGCGCCCGGCATGCCGACCAGGCGCGGGAACAGTTCGAACGGCTTGACCCACCACGGATTGCGCAGCGTCAGCGGCGGATGCGCGCCGCGCGGCCAGTCGCGCGGCGGTGGCAGGCGCACCAGCGCACGCGCGCCGCAGGCATCGATCGCGTGCGCCAGCCCGAGGGGATCGTCGGTCCAGCCGTTGAGGCGCGCGAACACCTCGCCGTCGTCGATCGCGCCGCCATGCTCGACGCACCACGTGGCACGCGCGATCTCGCCCAGCGCCCGGCCGACGCTGTGCGCGGCGGCGAGCCGCGCGATCTCGTCGCGGCGCGCGGCGATCGACTGCTCGAGTTGTGCGATGCGCGCGGCGACGAGTTCCAGATTCGCTGCCGCGGTCGGCTGCAGCCAGTCGGGAAAGCGCGCGCGCCGGCCGTTGACTTCGGCCACCGCGCGCGCCATGGCCTCGATCGACGGCGCCGGACCCACCGCGAGCACCAGTCGTTCGTCGGCGAGCAGCGCCTCGCGCGTCAGCACGTCCTGCGGCACCGGCAGCGGCGCGCGCGGCGGCAACGCGAACACGCTGGCGATCACGCCGTGGCTCGCCT
>JAKORH010000022.1 GCA_029777935.1 Pseudomonadota bacterium | reverse complement strand
GGCGAGACGCTGGTCGACCGCATCTACCATCTCGATCGCGGTTACGATCGGATGGAAATCCGGCTGGCCCAGCTGGGGGCGAGAATCGAGCGGGTGAGATGACGGAATGCACCACAGAGGCACCGAGACACAGAGGAAGCCTGCCTTCCTCTGTGCCTCGGTGTCTCTGTGGTGAGCAAAGGCCTTCGCAGTGATCACGCTGGCATTATCGAAAGGAAGGATCTTCGACGAGACCGCGCCGCTGCTCGCGCGCGCGGGCATCACGCCGCTCACGAATCCCGAGGAATCGCGCAAGCTGATCATCGGCACGTCGCATCCTGGCGTGCGCATCGTCGTCGTGCGCGCCACCGACGTGCCGACCTACGTGCAGTACGGTGCGGCCGAAGTCGGCGTTGCGGGCAAGGATGTGCTGATGGAGCACGGCGGCGGCGGGCTGTATCAGCCGCTCGATCTGGGCATTGCCAGGTGCCGGCTGTGCGTGGCCGTGCCGGCCGGGTTCGACTACGCGAGCGCCGTGCGCCGCGGCGCACGGCTGCGGGTGGCGACCAAGTACGCGGCCACGGCGCGCGAGCACTTCGCGTCCAAGGGCGTGCATGTCGACGTGATCAAGCTGTACGGCTCGATGGAACTGGCGCCGCTGGCGGGGCTCGCCGACGCGATCGTCGACCTCGTGTCGAGCGGCGGCACGCTGCGCGCGAACAATCTGGTCGAGGTCGAGGAGATCGCGGCGATCAGCTCGCGCCTGATCGTCAACCAGGCGGCGCTGAAGCTGAAGCGCGAGGAAGTGATGCCGGTGATCGGGCAACTGGAATCGGCGGTGCAGCGATGAGGATGCGACGGCTCGACACGCGCGTGGCGGATTTCGACGCCGCGTTCGCGCAGCTCGTGGCACACGATGCGGCGATCGACCGCGCGATCGAGCGCGCGGCGCAGGCGATCGTCGAGGACGTGCGCGTGCGCGGCGACGCCGCGTTGCTCGAATACACCCACCGCTTCGACCGCACGTCTGCCGCGTCGGTGGCCGCGCTGGAGATTCCGACGGCCGAAATGCGCGCCGCGCTCGACGCGCTGCCGGCCGAGCAGCGCGCCGCGCTCGAAGCGGCCGCGCGCCGCATCCAGGCGTTCCACGAGAGGCAGCGCGCCGAGTCCTGGACCCTCACCGAGGCCGACGGCACCGAGCTGGGCCAGCGCGTGACCGCGCTCGACAGTGTCGGCGTGTACGTTCCGGGCGGACTCGCCGCGTATCCGTCGTCGGTGCTGATGAACGTGGTGCCGGCGCAGGTGGCCGGCGTCAGGGACATCGTGATGGTGTCGCCGACGCCCGGCGGTGAGCGCAATCCGCTAGTGCTGGCGGCGGCCAGCCTGGCCGGCGTGACGCGCGCGTTCGCGCTCGGCGGTGCGCAGGCGGTGGCCGCGCTCGCCTTTGGTACCGCGACCGTGCCGCGCGTGGACAAGATCGTCGGCCCCGGCAACGCGTACGTGGCGGCGGCCAAGCGCCACGTGTTCGGCGTGGTCGGCATCGACATGATCGCCGGCCCGAGCGAGATCCTGATCATCTGCGACGGCAAGACCGATCCCGACTGGATCGCGATGGATCTGTTCTCGCAGGCCGAGCACGACGAACTGGCCCAGTCGATCCTGCTCGCGCCCGACGCGGACTTCATTGATCGCGTGGACGCGTCGATCGCGAAGCTGCTGCCCACGATGACGCGCCGGGACATCATCGGCAAGAGCCTCGCCAACCGCGGCGCGCTGATCCTGACGCGCGACCTGGACGAGGCGTGCGCGGTGGCCGACCGCATCGCGCCCGAGCACCTCGAGATCTCGACCGACGAGCCCGAGCGCTGGGCTGCGAAGATCCGCCACGCGGGCGCGATCTTCCTCGGCCGCTACACCAGCGAGGCGCTCGGCGACTACTGCGCCGGCCCGAACCACGTGCTGCCGACCGCGCGCACCGCGCGCTTCTCGTCGCCGCTCGGCGTGTACGACTTCCAGAAGCGCACCAGCCTGATCCGCGCCTCGCGCGCCGGTGCGCAGACGCTGGGCCGGATCGCCTCCACGCTGGCGCGCGGCGAGCGGCTGCCCGCGCACGCGGCCAGCGCCGAATACCGGCTCGAACCATGAGCCGCCCCGAGTTGTCCGTCATCCGCGACGAGGTGCGCGCATTGAGCGGCTATCACGTGCCGCCGGCCGCGGGCTTCATCAAGCTCGACGCGATGGAAAATCCGTTCGGGCTGCCGGCGGCGCTCGCTGCCGAACTCGGCGCGCGGCTGGCGCAGGTGGCGCTGAACCGCTATCCGCCGTCGGATCCGGCGCCGTTCAAGGCCAGGCTCGCGCACGCTACCGGTCTGGCGGCCGGCATGCAGCTGATGCTCGGCAACGGCTCCGACGAACTGATCCACCTCGTGATCCAGGCGTGTGCGAGGCCGGGCGCGTGCGTGCTCGCGCCGTGGCCGAGCTTCGTGATGTACGAACTGACCGCGCGCTTCGACGGCTGCCGCTTCGCCGGCGTGCCGCTGCGCGCGGACTTCACGCTCGATCGCGCTGCGATGCTCGACGCGATCGCGCGCGAGCAGCCGGCGGTGATCTTCATCGCCTGGCCGAACAACCCGACCGGTAACCTGTTCGATCGCGCCGACGTGTGCGCGATCCTCGAAGTGGCGCCTGGGCTGGTCGTGATCGACGAGGCATACCTGCCGTTCGCACAGGACACGTGGATGCCGCGCTTGCTGTCGCGGCCGAACCTGCTGGTGCTGCGAACGCTGTCGAAGCTCGGCCTGGCCGGAATCCGCCTCGGCTATCTGGCAGGAGATCCGGCGTGGACCGGCGAGTTCGACAAGCTGCGTCCGCCGTACAACGTCAACGTGCTGACGCTGGCGGCGGCGGACTTCCTGCTCGATCACCTGCCGCTGCTCGACGAGCAGGCGGCCACGATCCGCGCCGAGCGCGCGCGCTTGTTCGCCGCGCTGCGTGCGCTGGCAGGGCTCGAGGCCTTCGATTCGGCGGCCAACTTCATCCTGTTTCGCGTCGGTGACCCGGACGGCGTCTTTGCGCGGCTGAAGGAGCGCGGCATACTGATCAAGAATGTCTCGCGCATGCATCCGCTGCTTGCCGGCTGCCTGCGCACCACGGTGGGCACGCCGGCCGAGAACGATGCCTTCGTCGCCGCGCTGAAAGCGAGCCTGGGTTAGGAAGCTATCTAAGCCTATGAACGCGCGCCGCGCCGAAGTCGTCCGCAACACCAGGGAAACGCAGATCCGCGTCGTGGTCGATCTCGACGGCAGCGGCCACGGCACGCTTGCCACCGGGATCGGCTTCTTCGATCACATGCTCGATCAGCTCGCGCGTCACGGCGCGCTGGATCTGACGGTCGAGGCCAAGGGCGACCTGCACATCGACGGCCACCACACGGTCGAGGACGTCGGTATCACTCTCGGGCAGGCAGTCGCGAAGGCGGCCGGCGACAAGGCCGGCATCCGCCGCTACGGCCATGCGTACGTGCCGCTGGACGAGGCGCTGTCGCGCGTGGTGATCGATTTCTCCGGCCGGCCGGGCCTCGAATGGCACGTGCCGTTCACGCGTGCGCTGATCGGCGAGTTCGACGTTGATCTGGCGCACGAATTCTTCCAGGGCTTCGTCAATCACGCGCTGGTCACGCTGCACGTCGACAACCTGCGCGGCGCCAACGCGCACCACCAGTGCGAGACCGTGTTCAAGGCCTTCG
>JAKORH010000215.1 GCA_029777935.1 Pseudomonadota bacterium | reverse complement strand
GGCGCTGCCGGGCGGCTTTTCCGCAAACCTCCAGACCGAGTTGAACGAATTCACCAACCCCGGCGGCGTGGTCGACGCGAACCGCCCGACCGGCCTGCGCCTGCATGCGATCGGCGACCTGACCTGGCCGTACGCGACGCCGGGCTGGATGCTCACGCCGAAGCTCGCGTTCAATGCCGCCACGTATTCGCTCGACGCGCCGATGCCCGACGGGCGCAAGTCGGGTTCGCGCATCATCCCGACCGCGAGCCTGGACAGCACCTGGGTCTTCGAGCGCGACACCGGCTTCTTCGGCCGCAACGTCGTGCAGACGATCGAGCCGCGGGTGCTCTACGCCTATACACCCTATGTCGACCAGTCGAATTTCCCGGTCTTCGACAGCGCGCCCAAGGACTTCAACTTCGAGTCGATCTATACCGAGAACGCGTTCTCCGGGATCGACCGCGTATCCGACGGCAACCAGTTGACCTTCGGCCTGACGAGCCGCGTCATCGATGCCGCAAGCGGCGCCGAGGCCCTGCGCGTGGCGCTCGTGCAGCGCGTGCGCTTTGCCGACCAGCGCGTCACGCCCGACGGCGAGGTGCAGGCGCGGCGCTTTTCCGATGTGCTCGCCTATGGCTCGACGACGCTGATCCCCAGCCTCAGCCTCGATGCATCGATCCAGTACGACCCCGACATGCAGGAGCTGTCGCGCCTGATCGTCGGTGCGCGCTATACGCCGGCGCCGTTTCATACCCTGAATCTGGCCTATCGGCAGACGCCGGACAAGACCGAACAGGTGCAGCTGGGCTGGCAATGGCCGATCTTCGGGCCGCCGCCGCAGCAGCGATCGCAGGGCGGGACCGGCAGCGCCGCATCCGCCCCGGGCCGCAGTTGCAGCGGAAGCCTCTACACCGTCGGCCGCATCAACTACAACGTGAACGACAGCCGCATCACCGACGCCGTGCTCGGGCTCGAATACGACGCCGGCTGCTGGATCGGCCGCATCGTCGTCGACCGGCTGTCGACCGGTCTGAGCGAGGCGACGACGCGGGTGATGATTCAGCTCGAGCTCGTCGGCCTGTCGCGGCTCGGCGCAAGCCCGCTGCAGGTCTTGAAGGACAATATCACCGGCTACCAGCTGTTGCGCGACCGGCGTTCGACGGCCACCAACCTGCCTTTTTATGATTGATTCGAGAAGCTTGCGGCGCGCGCTGGCCGCGCTGGCCGCTGTACTGTCGATGGGCGGCACGACCGCCGCATGGGCCCAGAGCGCCCGCGCCGATATCCCGCCGGGCGACTATATCGTCGCGATCGTCAACTCCGAGCTCGTCACGCACGGCGAGGTCGAGCAGCGCATGCAGCGCGTGAAGCAGGAGGCTGCGCGCACCGGAGCGCGGCTGCCGCCCGATGGAGTGCTGCGCGAACAGCTCACGGACGCGCTGATCGACGAGCGGGTGCTGGTGACTTACGCGCGCGATATCGGCGTCAAGGTCGATCCGGCCGAGGTCGACCGCGCGATCGCCAATATCGCGGCGCAGAACAAGATTTCGCTCGATCAGCTGCGCGAGCGGCTGCAGCGCGAAGGCATCGACTACGGGCGCTTCCGCGACAACCTGCGCGACCAGATCGCCGTCGAGCGCGTGCGCGAGCACGATGTGATCGCCCGCATTCAGCCGACCGACCGCGAGATAGATGCGCTGATCGACAAGCAGCGCGCGGCGGCCGGCGTTGCGATCGAATACGACATCGCGCAGGTCCTCGTCACGATACCGGAAGGCGCGAGCGATGCGGTCGTCGCCGAGCGCAGGGCGCGCGCCGAATCGGCGCTTGCCAGGGTCAAGGCGGGCGAGGATTTCGCGCAGGTCGCGCGCGAGATATCGGAGGACGCCAACCGCAGC
>JAKORH010000214.1 GCA_029777935.1 Pseudomonadota bacterium | reverse complement strand
TCACCTACAAGATCCTGTTCAACGACGCGGTCGCGATGACGGGCGGGCAGCCCACCGACGGCACGCTGACGGTGCCGCAGATCACGCAGCAGATGCACGCCGAGGGCGTGCGCAGGATCGTCGTCGTCACCGACGAGCCGCAGAAATACGACGCGCAGCGCGAACTCGACCACAGCGCGATGAATGCGCGCGGCGCGGGCGAAGACGCGTGGCGGCTCGCGCCCGGGGTGACCGTGCACCATCGCGACGAGCTCGATCGCGTGCAGCGCGAGCTGCGCGAGTATCGCGGCGTGTCGGTGCTGGTGTACGACCAGACCTGCGCGTCGGAGAAGCGCCGGCGCCGCAAGCGCAACGAGTTTCCCGACCCGCCGCGCCGCGTCGTCATCAACGAACTCGTCTGCGAGGGCTGCGGCGACTGCAGCGTGCAGTCGAACTGCCTGTCGGTCGAGCCGCTGGAAACGGAGTTCGGCCGCAAGCGCACCATCAACCAGTCGAGCTGCAACAAGGATTTCTCCTGCCTGAAAGGCTTCTGCCCGAGCTTCGTCACCGTCGAGGGCGGCGCGCTGCGCAAGGGCAAGTCCGCGGCGGGTGCGGCGTTGCCTTCACTGCCGTCGCCTGCAGTGCCGGAGCTGCCGAAGGGGCGCAACTACGGCGTGGTGATCACCGGCGTGGGCGGCACGGGCGTGGTCACGATCGGGCAACTGCTGGGCATGGCCGCGCACCTCGAAGGCAAGGGCCTGTCGGTGCTCGACATGGCCGGGCTGGCACAGAAGGGCGGCGCGGTGTTCTCGCACGTGCAGATCGCGCCGCAGCCGGAGGATCTCTTCGCCACGCGCATCGCGATGGGCGAGGCCGACCTGCTGCTCGGCTGCGATGTGATCGTGTCGACGAGCAACGAGGCGCTGGCGAAGATCCGCGCGGGCACTACGCGCGCAGTGGTCAATTCGTCGGAATCGCCGACCGCGGATTTCGTGCGCAACCCCGACTGGCAGTTCGCGGGCGGCACGATGACGCAGCAACTGCGCGAAGCGATCGGCAACGATGCCCACTGCGCATTCGTCGACGCCAATCAGCTTACGATCGCACTGCTGGGTGACGCGATCTACACCAATCCGTTCGTGCTCGGCTACGCGTGGCAGAAGGGCTGGGTGCCGCTCGCGCACGAGACGCTGCTGCGCGCGATCGAACTGAACGGCGTGGCGATCGAGGCCAACCAGCGCGCGTTCGAGTGGGGACGCGCCGCTGCACACGATCTCGATGCCGTGAAGAAAGCGGCTTTCCCGGCGCAGGTGATCGAGCTGAAGCGCCCGGCGTCATCTCTGGCGGAGATCGTCGCCAGGCGCGTCGAATTCCTGACCGGCTACCAGAATGCCGCGTACGCACGGCGCTACGCGGAGCTGGTCGAGCGCGTGCGCAAGGTCGAGAGCGATCGCCTGAACGGCGCGACGAAGCTCGCAGAAACCGTCGCGCGCAACTACTTCAAGCTGCTCGCGTACAAGGACGAATACGAGGTCGCGCGGCTGCATTCGGATCCGGCGTTCCGCGCCAGGATCGCGGCGCAGTTCGAAGGCGACTACAGGTTGAACTTCCACCTCGCGCCGCCGCTGCTCGCGAAGCGCGACCCCGCGACCGGCCGGCTGCGCAAGATGCAGTTCGGCCCCTGGATGATGAAAGCCTTCCATCTGCTGGCGCAGCTGAAGTTCCTGCGCGGCACCGCGCTCGACGTGTTCGGCGCTACGTCCGAGCGAAGCGCAGAGCGCGCGCTGATCGGCGAGTACGAGCGGCTGGTCGACGAGTTGCTCGCCCGGCTCGCCGCCGACAACCACGCGCTGGCGGTTCAGCTTGCCGGCTTACCGGACGAGATCCGCGGCTTCGGCCACGTGAAGGAAGCGAACCTGAAAGCCGCGCGCGCGAAATGGAGCGACCTGCTCGCGAGATTCCGCGGCGGCAGCGCGCAGGTGATCCAGATGCCGGTGAAGGCGGCCTGATTCGACTGAAGCATGAACCGGCTGCTGGTCGTGCTGGGCCTCGTGCTGCTCGCGCTCGGCCTGGCGTGGCCGTGGCTGGGCCGGATTCCATGGGGGCGGCTGCCGGGCGACGTTCACGTGCAGCGCGAGCACTTCAGCTTCTACTTCCCGCTGACGACCGGCCTCGTCGTGTCGATCGTGTTGTCGATCGTGATCTGGCTGCTGCGCAAGTGAGGCGCACCCGCATCGGCCTGCGCTGCGGAGTTGGTCTCGAGGATCGTGCGTTCCGTCGTTCATGCCAACTCAAGTGTCACCCTCGTCAGGGCTGGCTGGGGGAGCACGAGGGGGCCAGCCGAGCCCCCTCGTTCTTTACCTTGCGGCCACGCCGCCCGCGAAGCGGTGCGGCGGAAGAGTATGGGAGTCGAACCCACCAGGGATTGCTGGCAACCCCTGCCAGATTTGAAGTCTGGCCGGACCACCGGGTCGCGGGACTCTTCCTCGAAAACGTTCACAGCGCTCGCGCCGACGCGATCAGCTTGAAGCCGAGCACGGCGAGCACGCCGCCCGCCGCGCGGTCGATCCAGTGCTTGGCGCGCAGATACGCCGCTCGCGGCGCGCGCGACGACAGCGCCACGGCCACCAGCGCGTACCAGCCCGCTTCGATCACGAACACGAGCAGCGGCAGCACCAGCGCAGCGGCGATCGGAAACTCCGCGGGCAGCAACGCCGCGAAGACGCTGGTGTACACCAGTGCCGTCTTCGGATTGCTGACTTGCGTGACAAAACCGAGTGCCAGCGACCGCGCCGGCGCGGGCGACGCACGTACGCCGGTCGCGTCGATCGCCAGCGGCACGCGCGCGTTGCGCCAGATGCGCCAGCCGAGAAACGCCAGCCAGGCGCCGCCGCCGACCTTCAGCACTACGTACAGCCAGGGCACCGCCTTGAGCACGAGCTGCAGACCGGCGAGCGCCAGAACCGCGAACAGCGCGCCGCCCGCGCCCATGCCGAGCGCCGCCGCGAGACCGTCGGCGCGCGAAGCGGCCACCGCAGTGCGCGCGACCATCACGAAGCTCGGCCCGGGACTGATCACGCCGATGCCGAGCGCGCCGCAGATCGCGAGAAGAATCATCACCGTGTCCTGCATCGCCCTGTCCCTTTCATCATGCCGCCGCTGCGGCCCGCCACGGATTATCCCGGCGCGGCAGGTGATCGTCGCGCACGCGACGCGTGTAGCCGACGCGGTCGAAGAACTCCAGGATCTGGATCGCGACCTTGCGCCCGGTGCCGATGCGGTCGCGGAACTCGGCCGCGCGCGCCACGCCGTGCGCTGCGATCAAGTCGCCGGCGATGTCGGCCATGTCGCGCACCGCGTCGGTCAGGAAGAAGTGATCGGGCGCGACCAGCGCGACCTCGCCCACGCGCGCGACGCGCTTCAGCAGCGCGCGCACGTCCGTCTCCGCGATGCCGGTCGCGCGCGCGAGGTCGCGCACGCGCGGCGGGTTGAAGCGCGCCCCTATCAGCAGCGGCTTGATGTGCTCCCAGCGCACGCGCTCGCCGCGGCCGAGCTCGGCCCGGTGCGAGGGCGCCGCGACGAAGGCGCCGCGGCGGCCGAGCGCGCCATCGCGCAGCAGTTCATCGACCAGCTCGTTGAAGGTCTCCGCGGCGAGCGCCGGCGCGGCGATGCGCCGCAGCCGGTTCTGCTCCAGGCCCGGCATCTCGGGCTCGCGCCGATGCGCGGCCTCGATTGCTTCGAGCGCGGCCGCCCGCAGCGCACCCCAGTGCGCGCGCGAGAACGCCACGCCGGCCGCCACGCGCGCACCGGCGGCGGCAACGAGCGCAGAAAGATCGTCATCGTCCAGATTCCAGCCGCCGGCCACGCGCGCGAGCGGCACATGCTCCACCTGCAGCCAGGCCTCGAGCGCGGCGTGCGGCGGTGAGTCGCGCAGCGCGCGCAGCAGTTCGAGCCGCTGCGGCTTGCGCTTGCCGCGCGCCGGCGGCGCGATGTCGAGCACGACCCCGCCACCGAGCGTGCGGCGCGCGCCGGAGTCGCGGATCACGAAGCGGTCGCCCTTGCACGCAGCGAGCGGCGCAGCGGGCGTGATCGACACCAGTGCCTCGGCGCCGGGTTCGATGCGATCGGTGTCGAGCACCGCGACGCGCGCCAGTACGTCGCGCGTACCGTGATGCAGGTGCACGCTCGCCCACGCCGGCAGTGCTCCGGCTTCGCGCGCCGACAGCCGCAGCGCGGCGTCGAAGCGCGCGGCGGCATTGTCGAGCCGGGCTGCCTGCACCCAGTCGCCGCGCTCGACCTCGTCGCGCGACACGCCGGCCAGGTTCAGCGCGCAGCGCTGCCCGGCGCGGCCCGCTCCGGAAGCGCGGTCCTGCGCGTGGATCGACCGCACGCGCGCGGCGCGCCCGCCTGGCTGCAGCCGCACTTCGTCGCCGACCCGCACCATGCCGGCATGAACGCAGCCGGTGACGATGGTGCCGACCCCGGCGAGCGTGAACACGCGGTCGATTGCCAGGCGGAAGTGTCCGCTGGCGGCGCGCTCGTGGCGCAATGCCGCCTGCGCGCGCAGATGCGCGCCGAGTTCCGCCACGCCTGCGCCGGTGACCGACGACAGCGCGAACACCGGCCAGTCCGCCTGCGCGCTGCCCGCCAGCCACTGCGCGAGCTGCGCCTGCACCTCGCCGGCGCGCGCGGCGCCAACCGCGTCGATCTTCGTCAAGGCAACCGCGCCGGCGTCGATGCCAAGCAGCCGCAGGATGTCGAGGTGCTCCTTCGTCTGCGGCATCACGCCGTCGTCGGCAGCCACCACCAGCAGCGCGAAGTCGATGCCGGTCGCGCCGGCAACCATCGTGCGCACGAATTTCTCGTGGCCGGGCACGTCGACGAAGCCGAGCACGTCGTCTCCGGCAGGCACATAGGCATAACCCAGCTCGATCGAGATGCCGCGCTCGCGCTCCTCCGGCAAACGGTCGGTGTTGCGCCCGGTCAGCCGCCGGATCAGCGACGTCTTGCCATGGTCGACGTGGCCCGCGGTGCCGATCAGCATGCCGCGCTCAAGTTGGCGATGAACGCGGCTTCGTCGCGCGGCGGCAGGCAGCGGGTGTCGAGCCATAGCGCGCCCTCGCTGATGCGCCCGATCACCGGAATCGGCAGCGCGCGCAGCCGCGCTTCGAGCGCTTCGAGCACGCGGCCGCGCGCTCTGCCGCGCGCGGCGATCACCAGTGCCGCCGACGGCAGCCGCTCGACCGGCTGCGCGCCGCTGCCGATCTGGCTCGCGCAGTCGGCGACGCGGACTTCGAATGCCTCGCCCGCGAACCGCGCCAACGCGGCCCGCAGCCGTTCGCAGCCGGCGCGGATGTCCTCGCGCGTTCGTGCGAGCAGCGCGAGCGTGGGCAGCCGCTCGGGCAGCCGGTGCGCGGAGGCGTAGATGCGCAGCGTCGCCTCGAGCGCGGCCAGCGTGAGCTTGCCCACCCGCAGCGCGCGCCTCAGCGGATCGCGCTTGATCTTCGCGATGAGGCTGTCGCGGCCGACGATGATCCCGGCCTGCGGCCCGCCCAGCAGTTTGTCGCCGGAGAACATCACCACATCGGCGCCGGCGGCGAGCGCCTCCTGCGGCAGCGGTTCGCGCGGCAACCCGTACGCAGCGAGATCGATCAGCGCGCCCGAGCCGAAATCGACCGCGAACGGCACGCCGCGCGCGTGCGCGATGCGGGCGAGTTCAGCCTCGCCGACTGCGGCGGTGAAGCCGGTCACCGCGTAGTTCGATGCGTGCGCCTTCAGCAAGAGCGCGGTCCGATCGCCGATCGCGGCCTCGAAGTCGTGCGCGTGCGTGCGGTTGGTGGTACCGACTTCGACCAGCTTGCAGCCGGCGGCCTTCATGATGTCGGGCATCCGGAACGCGCCGCCGATCTCGATCAGCTCGCCGCGCGAGATCACGACCTCCTTCTTCGCCGCCAGCGCCTTCAGCGTCAGCAGCACCGCCGCGGCGCAGTTGTTGACGACGGTGGCGGCCTCGGCGCCGGTCAGTTCGCGCAGCAGGCCGGCGACGATGTCGTCGCGATCGCCGCGCCCGCCGTCCGCGATGTCGTATTCGAGCGCAGTGAAGCCGCGCATCGCGCGCGCGACCGCGTCGATCGCCTCGTCGGCCAAAAGCGCACGGCCGAGGTTGGTGTGGATCACGGTGCCGGTCAGGTTGAAGACCGGCCGCAGCCTCGGTGCGGCCAGTTGCGCGACGCGCGCAGCGATGTTGCGGTCGAGCGCGTCCGGGTCCGGCGCGGTGCCGCCCGAGCGCAGCAAAGCGCGTGCGGCCGCCAACACGTCCTGCGTCGCACGTTTGACGAACGCTTGACCGTACCCTGCGATCAGGTCCGCCTGCGCCGGCCGCGCGAGCACGCGATCGACCGCAGGCAATCGCGACAGCGAAGCGCTCGCGTGTCCGCTTGAGCTTGCCTCGCCCGGACCGGGCAGAGTCAAGTGGGTCATGGCGATGCCTTTCGAGACGGCTTCTGCCGCCGCCGTCACGCTATCACAGGGCTCGCTGCCTTCTCGTCCCGGCCCGCGCCGGCGGCAGCGCAAACTGCAGCCGCGATCAGTCGGGCTCGATCACTTGGGCGCGATCACTCGGGCGCGCGCCGCTTCGCCTTCGGCTGGCGGAAGCGCCACCACGGCAGCGCGCGGGTCAGCGACAGCACCTCGCCCGCCTGCGTGACTTCGTAGCCCGGCAGCGCGGCCACCGATTGCTGCCAGACGCGGTCGCGCAGCACGTCGCGAAGTTTCGCCACCGCGGGCTGCTCGAGCGCGTCGCGCAGGCAGACGAGGAAGTAGTCCTCGACGGTGAGCGCAGCGAAGTCGAGCCGATACTCGCGCGCCGCCGCCTCGATGCCGATCCCGGCGTCGGCGGCACCGCTGGCCACCGCGGCCGCCACCGCGACATGGCTGTCCTCGATCGCGTCAGTGAAACCCGCGATCGTCGCGGCAGCGATGCGCTGCTGCGCCAGCAGGTGTTCCGTCAGCAGCCGCGTGCCCGATCCGCGCTGCCGGTTGACGAAGCGCGCGCCGCTGCGGGCGACGTCAGCGAGGTCGCGCAGCTTCAGCGGGTTGCCGGGCGCCACCATCAGGCCCTGCGTGCGGCGCGTGCAGCCGATCAGCTTGTGACGGCCGGGTTTCAGCAGCGGCTTCAGCCGCTGGGTGAACACGCTGCGCGTTGCCGCCTGCGCGGGCGCGTGAAAGCCCGCCACGAGGCACCTGCCGTCGGCGAGCGCGCGCAGGGCGTCGACGCTGCCGGCGAACTTCAGCTCGATGTGCAGCCCGTGCGCGCTGCGTGCGCGCTCGCGCAGCAGCGGCAGCGCCAGGTCATGGCTGGCGAACACGGTCAGCACCTGCTGCGTGCCGTCCAGCGCCTCGACCAGCACGCGCTGCAGCTCCGCGCGCAGCGCCTCTATGTGCGGCGCGAGCTGCGCGCGCGCCCGCGTTTCGGCCCACAGCAGCCGGTGTGCGAACGGGGTCAACCGGGCCGGCTGGCCCTGCGTCCACGTGACCAGCGACTCGCCGAGCGCCTCTTCCCAGCGCTTCAGCTCGCCCCAGACGTGGCGGTACGAGGCGCCGAGCGCCAGTGCCGCGTGCTGGATCGAGCCGTGCTCGTGCAGCGCCGACAGCAGGTCGAACAGCGGATTCTCGATTTCGGCGCCGCGCTGCCCGCCGGAGTGAAAGCCGTACTGCAGATGTACGCCGCGCGCCCGCATGGCGCGAGCGTAACGGATACGGTACGCAGTGCGGCGCGCCGGCTTAGATAGGTCCTCATTGCCTGGCGTTCGGGAAGAAGAGCTGCTGGCCGTCGACCTTGTAATCGGCGATCGCGGCCTGGCCCTGCGGCGAGATCAGCCAGTCGACGAACTGCTGCCCCAGGTCCTGCTTGACGTTCGGATGCCTGGCCGGATTGACGACCATGACCCCGTACTGGTTGAACATGCGCTGGTCGCCTTCGACCAGGATCGCGAGTTCACCGCGGTTCTTGAACGACAGCCACGTGCCACGGTCGGACAGCACGTAAGCGCCCTTCGATGCCGCGATGTTCAGCGCCGGACCCATGCCGCAGCCGCACGGCTCGTAGCCGCGCTGCCTGCCGGCGACGGGGTCGATGTCCGCGGTCTTCCAGTACCGCAGTTCGGCGGCGTTGGTGCCACTGCGGTCGCCGCGCGAGACGAACTCCGCGCCGCGCGCCGCGATGGTCCTGAACGCGGCCACGATGTCGTGCCCGCGCACCCCGGCCGGGTCCGATTTCGGCCCGATCAGCACGAAGTCGTTGTACATCACCGGATAGCGCTTCACCGACTGGCCCTCGGCAACGAACTTCTCCTCCGCCGCGGTGTCGTGCACGAACACCACGTCGGCATCACCGCGGCGGCCGATGTCGAGCGCCTGCCCGGTGCCGACCGCGACCACGCGCACGTCGATCCCGGTCGCCTTCTTGTACGCAGGCAGCAGATACGAGAACAACCCCGACTGCTCGGTCGAGGTGGTCGAGGCCACGACGATGTGCTTGTCCTGCGCCGTCGCCGGCGCGCACAGCAGCGCGCCGATCGCGAGCACGCCCGCGATCAGGCCGCGCCGATTGTCGTTCAGGCCCATACCAGTTCACCCTTCAGGAATTGCTCCGCCTCGTGCGGCAGGCGGTCGTTGAAGAAACGGTCGACCGGCAGATCGACGATCACGCGGCCGGCTTCCAGATAGGCCACGCGCGTGGCCAAGCGTTTGGCCTGCCCGAGATTGTGCGTGGCCACCACGACGGTCACGCCGTCGCGCGCGATCTCGTCGATCAGCGCCTCGACTTCGTACTTGGCGCCGGGATCGAGGTTGGCAGTCGGCTCGTCGAGCAGGAGGATGTCGGGCTCGACCGCGAGCGCGCGCGCCAGCGCCAGCCGCTGCTGCTGTCCGCCGGACAGTTGATGCGCGGGCCGGCCGGCGATGTGCTCGAGCCCGACGCGCGCCAGCGCGCGGCGGCAATGCCGCTCGCGCTCGGCGCGGCCGCGCACGCCGTGCAGCCACAGCGCGGGCAGAACGTTCCAGCGCGCCGACACCCGCAGCAGAAACGGGCGCTGGAACACCATCGACGCCACCGGCGGCCGACCTTCGGGTGCGAGCGGAAACGTCTCGCGCGCGCCGTCGCCGCTCACCAGGCCGTGCAGCAGCCGCAGCAGCGTGGTCTTGCCCGAGCCGTTGGCGCCGACCAGCGCGAAGCGCTCGCCCCGATGCAGGGTCAGGCTGACGTCGGAGAGCGCGACGACGTCGTCGAACCGAACCGTGGCGTGCGTCAGACGCACCAGCGGAAGGACCGGAGGATTCGTCGTCATCGTCATCGCACCAGTCGTTCTCCAACTGGACTACCCTCGCGCTGCGCGCTCCGGGGTTCGCCCTTGGGGCGGCCCGGCGGGCTCACGCGAACGCCTCGCGTGCGATCGGACTGCGGGCCTGCAGCAGTCCGATCACCAGATTGACGACGCCGACCACGCCGAGCAGCACGAGGCCGAGCGCAAGCGCCAGCGGCAGGTCGCCCTTGCTCGTCTCCAGCGCGATCGCCGTGGTCATCACGCGCGTGAAACCCTCGATGTTGCCGCCGACGACCATCACCGCGCCGACCTCGGAAACCGCGCGGCCGAAGCCCGTCATCACGAGCGTCAGCACGCCGAAGCGCTCGTGCACCAGCATCAGGGCCGCGCTCTGCAGCGGGCCGGCACCGAGCGAGCGCAACTGGTCGCCGCCCTCCTGCAGGCCGTCGAGCAGCAGCCGGCGTGACAGCGCCGCGAACAGCGGCATCACGAGGATGCTCTGCGCCACGATCATCGCGGTCGGCGTGAACAGGACTCCCAGCATGCCGAGCGGCCCGCTGCGCGACAGCAGCAGGTACACGATCAGTCCGACCACGACGGACGGCAGCGCGAGCAGCGTGTTCACCGCCCACACCGCCGCGCGCCGCAGCGGCGTGCGCGTGACCGCGAGCCAGATGCCGAGCGCGATGCCGAGCGTGGCGCCGATCGCGCATGCGGTCGAGCTCACGCGCAGCGACAGCGCAACGATCCGCAGCAGGTCGGCGTCGGCGTTCGCGATCAGATGCAGCGCGAGCGCGAGGCTGTCGGCAAAGGTGTGCACGGGCGTTCCGTCGCTCCGAGTGGCAGCGTCGCGCCCACGCGGGCACGGCGGCGCGGCCAGTCTATGGGCAAGGCGATCCGCATTCGATATGAAGCGCGCTGCATACGCGGTTTCCGCGAGCGCGCGCCGCGAGGGATAATCGCGGCCGACTCGGAGGCGCAGGATGGGAGGCGCAGGATGTCGCAGCTCGGGCCGTCGCCGCTCGCCGCGGGCGAATCGAATCTGTCGGTGGCGCAGGCGCGCGCGGCCATCGCAACCGCGCTGCAGCCGATCCGGGAGGCGCACGAGATCCCGATCCGCGACGCGCTCGGCCGCGTGCTGGCCGCGGACGTGATCTCGCCGATCGACGTGCCCGCGCACGACAACTCGGCGATGGACGGCTTCGTGTTCGCCGCGCGCGATCTGCGCACCGGCGCGCCGACGGCGCTGCGCGCGATCGGCACGCTGCAGGCCGGCGCCGCGTTCGAGCGCGCGGTCGCCTCCGGCGAATGCGTGCGCATCATGACGGGCGCGGTGATGCCGGCGGGGCTCGACACCGTCGTGCCGCTCGAACTCGCGCGCGTCGAAGGCGAGGTCGTGCGCATCGAGCCGGGCACGATCGAGCCGGGCGAGAACCGGCGCCGGCGCGGGGAGGATCTCGCGCGCGGCAAGCCGGCCGTGCACGCGGGCCGCGTGCTGAAGCCGGCCGACCTCGGTCTGATCGCGTCGCTCGGCATCGAGCACGTGACCGCGATGCGGCGGCTGCGCGTGGCGCTGTTCTCGACCGGCAACGAGCTGCGCACGCTCGGACAGCCGCTCGACCCCGGCTGCGTCTACGACAGCAACCGCTTCAGCCTGCGCGGCGCGCTGGCGCGGCTCGGCATGGACGTCATCGATCTGGGCGTCGTGCGCGACGATCCGCAGGCACTCGCGCAGACGCTGGCCGCTGCGATCGAGCAGGCCGATGCGGTGCTGACCAGCGGCGGGGTCAGCGCCGGCGACGCCGACTACACGCGCGACGTGCTCGGCCGCCTGGGCGCGGTCGCATTCTGGAAGGTCGCGATGCGGCCCGGACGGCCATTCGCATTCGGCCCCTTGCGCGCGCACTCGGGACGCACGTCATGGCTGTTCGCGCTGCCGGGCAATCCGGTGGCCGCGCTCGTCACGTTCTATGTCTTCGCGCGCGAGGCGCTGCTGCGGCTGGCCGGCGCGCAGCCCGAGCCGCTGCCGGTGCTGCAGGCGAAGAGCGCGCAGGCGATCCGCAAGCGGCCGGGGCGTACCGAGTTTCAGCGTGGACGCGTCGAACGCACACCGGACGGCGCGTGGCAGGTGAAGCCGGCCGGTGCGCAGGGCGCGGGCATCCTGCACAGCATGAGCGAAGCCAACTGCCTGCTGGTGCTGAATCACGAGCAGGGATCGGTCGCTGCAGGCGACCCGGTCGACGTGTGGCTGTTTGACGGCTTGGTCTAGAACCTATCTGCGAATAGGTTTTTAGCCCGACACGACCCGCACCGGCGCGCGCTGCGGTTCGGGCTCGGAGTCGAAGCGCTCCAGCCCCGTGTAGCACAGGAAGTGGCGGTTGGCCGCGCGGCCGAACAGCGTGATGCCGAGGCGGCTCGCCAGTTCGTGGCCCATCGCGGTCACGCCGTTGCGCGACACGATGATCGGCACGCCGATCTGCGCCGATTTCATCACCATCTCGCTCGTCAGCCGCCCGGTCGTGAAGAAGACCTTGTCGGCGCCGTCGATGCCGTGCAGCGCCATCCAGCCGGCGATGGTGTCGATCGCGTTGTGGCGGCCCACGTCCTCGACGAACATCAGCATCTGCGCGCCGCAGAACAGCGCGCAGCCGTGCACGGAGCCCGCGCGGCGGTGGATCGTGTCCGGCTGCCGCACCGCTTCGAGCATCCGCCTGAGCGTGCTCTGGCTGATGCGCGCGACCGACGGATCGGGCAGCCGGATGTGGTCGATCTGCTCCATCAGGTCGCCGTACACGGTGCCCTGCCCGCAACCGGTCGTCACCACGCGGCGCGCGGTGCGGGCTTCGAGGTCATGCACGCCGCCGCGCGTGCGCACCGCGGCGGCATCGACTTCCCAGTCGACGGTGATCGATTCGATCTCGTCGGCGCGCTCGATCAGCCGCTGGTTGCGCAGGTATCCGAGCACCAGCAGTTCGGGCATCTGCCCCAGCGTCATCAGCGTGACCAGTTCACGCTTGTCGACGAACACCGTCAGCGGGCGCTCGAGCGGAATCAGGATCGTGCGCCGCTCGCCGTATTCGTCGAGGATCGAGACTTCGCGCAGCAGCTCGCCCTTCGCCTGGGTCAGAAGAGGCGCGCCCGCGACGACCTGCCACCCGGTGGCCGGTGCCGCCGGCTGCAGCGCTTCGCTGGAAGGCACCATCAGCGCCAGCTACTTCTTCGCCGGCGCGGCCGCCGCCTGCTCGGCCGGCTTGTAGGCGAACGGGCCGGGATCGACGCAGGCGGGCGTGGCCAGCGGCGGCTTCACCGCCTTGCCGGCCTTCTTCGCGTCAGCGAAGTATCCAGCCGCAACCTTGTTCTCGACCTGGCACAACTTGTAGGCCGCGACCTTGTCTGCCCACGCGTTCTTCGCGGCGGCTTCGGGTGCCTTGGCCTTGTCGGCCTCGGTCGGCGGCGGCAGTTTGGCAGCGGCGCCAGCCGCGAACACCAATGCGGCAGCAATCGTGACGACTGCGGCGATCCGGTTCTTCATGTCGGGTCCGTTGCGTTGATGTCAGGGATTGGCCCGCGCCGGGCGCGCCTCTGGCGCGGTTGCCGAACGCTGCGCCGGAATGCGGCCGGCCTTGATGTCGTCGTACCACAGCGCGTGATGCTCCTGTGCCCACGCCTCGTCGACCCAGCCGCTGCGCATGCCGTGATACGCGCCCTTCATGCCGATCGTTCCGAGGTAGATGTGGCCGAGCAGCAGCGCCATCATCAGCACCGCCGCGGCCGAATGCACCATGTGCCAGACCTGCATGTCGCCGCGCAGGTAATCGAAACCGGGGAAGATCTTGTCGAGGTACAGCCCCGACGCCACGGCGACGACGCCGAGCGCCACCATCGCGATCCAGAACAGCACCTTCTCCCCGGCGTTGAAGCGGTGCGACGGCACCTCCGCGCCGCTCAGCATGCCGCCGCCCTTGCGCAACCATTCGGCATCGCCCGGGCGCGGCAGTTCGTCGCGCACGTAGGTCACGATCACGACGAGGAGCGAGATCGCGAACAGCGGGCCGAAGACGTTGTGCAGCGTCTTCAGCGCGTAGGTCAGCCAGCCGTTCAGTGTCAGGCCCAGAACCGGCAGCAGCAGGAACTTGCCGAACGCCATCACCAGTCCGGAGATGGCAAGGATCGAGAACGCGATCGCATTGATCCCGTGCGCGGTGCGCTCGAACGGCGTGAAGCGCTCGACGCGGCCGCCGGTGTCCGGATGCTTGCCGCCGAGCGGCCCCTTGCGCCAGTGAAACAGCGCGATCACGACCAGCACCACCACGATCAGCGCGCCGCCGTACGGAACGATCAGGCGGTTGCGCACCTCACGCCAGGCCTCGCCCGCGGTCGTGTAGCGCGTGCCGGGGTACTGCACGAAGCGCTGGATCAGCGTGCCCATCTCGGCGCCCGGCAGCGAAGTCATTCCCTTCTGCTCGCCCGACTTGCGCACCTCGCGCCACAACGGCGCGTTGTTGCCGGGCTGCGACTTCGCCCGCTCGCCGTTGCTTTCGTCAGGCTTCGGCAGCGACGGCGCGACGAAACCCGCCGGCGGACCTTTCGCCGCGTCGGCCGCTGCGGGCGGCTGCTGGGCCTGCGCGGTCGCCAGCGCGGCGAACGCAAGCGCGATGCCGCAAACGAGGCCGAGCAACAATCGTCGTCCGCGCGATCCGGAACAAATTCGCATAGGTGTCATGCCCGCGCAAGCGGGCATCCAGGTTGACGTGCCGCGCTGGATTCCCGCTTGCGCGAGAATGACACGCGACCATGAAGACTGCGATTCATCGCGCGACGCTCCTGCCGCCTACCGTTGCGCGCCCATGCGCACGTATTCGTTCTGGCCCTGGGCGCGTCGCTGCAGTTCCGCCTCCCAGCTCGCCTTGTCACCCGGCTTCCAGCCCGCGGCCACGAACGGATCCTGCGCGCCCTGCCACGCCGGCACGTCGCTCACGCGCCCACGCTCGAGGGTCTGCGGTCTTTCGCCGCAGGCGGCCAGCGCCGCCGTCATCACGATTGCGATCACGATCGGTTTCATGACTTGGTTGCCTTCTGGTTGCCAGTCCCGGCGCCGCTCGACGGCCGGCCGTACGCGGTGCCCCAGCCCCACACTTCGCTGCCCTTGCCGCGCACCAGCACCCG
This sequence comes from Pseudomonadota bacterium, assembly GCA_029777935.1. Next base: position 2,933 of record JAKORH010000214.1, on the reverse strand, counting down.
CGCGCGGAAGATGTCGGCGATCGCGTCGCCGTCGCCGCCGAGCAGCGCCTTGGTCGAGCACACCTCGGCGCACAGCGGCAGCTTGCCTTCGGCGAGCCGGTTGCGCCCGTACTTCTCGTACTCGGCCTGCGAGCCGTGCGCCTCGGGGCCGCCGGCGCAGAACGTGCACTTGTCCATCTTGCCGCGCATGCCGAATGCGCCGTTGCCCGGAAACTGCGGCGCGCCGAACGGACACGCGTAGCTGCAGTAGCCGCAGCCGATGCACACGTCCTTGTCGTGCAGCACCACGCCGTCTTCGGTGTGGTACATGCACTCGACCGGGCACACCGCGATGCACGGCGCATCGGAGCAGTGCATGCACGCCACCGAGATCGAGCGCTCACCGGGGACGCCCTCGTTCATCGTGACGACGCGGCGGCGATTCACACCCCACGGGATGTCGTGCTCGGCCTTGCACGCGGTGACGCAACCGTTGCAGTTGATGCAACGCTCGGCGTCGCAGATGAATTTCATGCGTGCCATTGTCGGTGCCTCCTCACGCCGCCCGCTCGATCTGGCAGACGGTCGTCTTGGTCTCCTGCATCATCGTCACCGCGTCGTAGCCGTAGGTCGTGGCGGTGTTGACCGCCTCGCCGCGCACGACCGGATGCGCGCCCTCCGGGTAGTACTGCAGCAGGTCCGCACCGCCCCAGCGTCCCGAGAAGTGGAACGGCAGGAACACCGTGTCGGGGCCGACGCGCTCGGTCACGCGCGCGCGCACGCGCAGGCCCTTGAAGCCGGGGACCGCCGCCATCGGCGGCGTGCGCACCCACACGTCGTCGCTGTCGCGAATGCCGCGGTCGTTGGCCGTCTTCGGATTGATCTCGACGTACATGTGCTGCTGCAGTTCCGCGAGGTAGCGGTTCGAGCGCGTCTCCTCGCCGCCGCCTTCGTACTCGACCATGCGGCCCGACGTCATGATCAACGGGAAGGTCTTCACGATGTCGCGGTTCTTCTCCTGCACGGTCTTGAACAGCGTCGGCAGGCGCCAGAACGCCTTCTTGTCGTCGTGCGTGGGATATTTGTCGATCAGGTCCGGACGCGTCGAGTAAAGCGGCTCGCGGTGCTTCGGAACGCCATCGGGAAAGTTCCACACCAGCGCGCGCGCCTTGGCGTTGCCCCAGGGATGGCAGCCATGCGCCATCGCGACGCGCTGGATGCCGCCCGACAGGTCGGTCTTCCAGTTCTTGCCCTCGGCCGCCTTCTGTTCGGCCTCGGTGAGGTCGCCCCACCAGCCGAGCTTCTTCAGGAATACGTGATCGAACTCGGGATAGCCGGTCGTGAGCTCGGCACCCTTCGAATGCGACCCGTCCTCCGCCAGCAGGTTGACGCCGTCGCGCTCGACGCCGAAGTTGGCGCGGAAGTTGCCGCCGCCCTCCATCATGCGCAGCGAGGTGTTGTACAGCACGTGCGTGCCGGGGTGCTTGATCTCCGGCGTGCCGTAGCAGGGCCAGGGCAGACCGAAGAAGTCGCCGTCGAGCGAATAGCCGGTTTCCTTGTCGATGCCGCCCCTGGCGCGCAGCGTCTTGACGTCGAAGACGTTCATGTTGCGCATGTGCGCCTTCAGCCGCTCCGGGCTCTGGCCCGTGTATCCGATCGTCCAGTTGCTGCGGTTGATCTCGCGCAGGATGTCCTCGGGCAGCGGCTCGTCCAGGCCCTTGACCTTCTGCATCTTGAAGTTCTTGACCAGCTCGTTGCCGAAGCCCAGCTTGCCCGCGAGCTGGTACATGATCATGTGGTCCGAGCGGCTTTCGAACAGCGGGTCGATCACCTTCTCCCGCCACTGCAGCGAGCGGTTCGACGCCGTGACCGAGCCCGAGGTCTCGAACTGCGTGCACGCCGGCAACAGATAGACGGCGCGGTTCGGGTTCAGGTCCTGTGAATTGCCGGGCATCGCCGCCATCGCCGCGGTGGCCGACGGGTAGGGGTCGATCACGACCAGCAGATCGAGCTTGTCCATCGCCCGCTTCATCTCGAGGCCGCGCGATTGCGAGTTCGGCGCATGGCCCCAGAAGACCAGTCCGCGCAGGTTGCTGTCCTGGTCGATCAGGTCGTTCTTCTCCAGCACGCCGTCGGTCCAGCGCGACACCGTCATGCCCGGCTTGGTCATCATGCCGGGCGCGTACTGTTTCTTGATCCACTCGAAGTCCACTCCCCACACCGCCGCGTAATGCTTGAACGCGCCCTCGGCGAGTCCGTAGTAGCCGGGTAGCGAGTCGGGGTTGGGGCCGACGTCGGTGGCGCCCTGCACGTTGTCGTGGCCGCGGAAGATGTTGGCGCCGCCGCCAGACACGCCGATGTTGCCGAGTGCGAGCTGCAGGATGCACGAGGCGCGCACCATCGCGTTGCCGATGCTGTGCTGGGTCTGCCCCATGCACCACACGACCGTGCTCGGCCGGTTCTCGGCCATGATCTTCGCCACGTTGAACATCGTGGCCTCGTCGACGCCGCACACGTCCTGCACCTTGTCCGGTGTCCAGTTCGCCATCACGTCCTCGCGCACCTTGTCCATGCCGTAGACGCGGTCGTGGATGAACTTCTTGTCCTCCCAGCCGTTCTTGAAGATGTGGTGCAGCAGGCCGAACAGGAACGCGACGTCGGTGCCCGAGCGAAAGCGCACGTACATGTCGGCCTTCGCCGCCGTGCGCGTGAAGCGCGGATCGACCACGATCATCTTGCAGCCGTTCTCCTTCGCATGCAGCATGTGCAGCAGCGACACCGGGTGCGCCTCGGCGGCGTTGGAGCCGATGTACATCGCCGCCTTCGAGTTCTGCATGTCGTTGTAGGAGTTGGTCATCGCGCCGTAGCCCCACGTGTTGGCCACGCCGGCGACCGTGGTCGAGTGGCAGATGCGCGCCTGGTGGTCGCAGTTGTTGCTGCCCCACAGGCTCATC
>JAKORH010000021.1 GCA_029777935.1 Pseudomonadota bacterium | reverse complement strand
CGGTCCAGCCGATCACGAGGTCGATCATCACGATGCTGGAGCCGAGTTCCTGGGCGAACTCGGCGCGCTCGTACATGTCCTCCATCGTCGCGGCGGTGACATTGAGGTAGTGCCCCTTGACCTCGCCGCTGGCGGCGGAGGCCTTGTTGACCGCCTCCATGCAGTACAGGAACCGGTCGCGCCAGTGCATGAATGGCTGCGAGTTGATGTTCTCGTCGTCCTTGGTGAAGTCGAGCCCGCCCTTGAGCGCCTCGTAGACGACGCGGCCGTAGTTGCGGCCCGACAGCCCCAACTTCGGTTTCATCGTCGCGCCCAGCAGCGCGCGGCCGTACAGGTTCAGTCGTTCGCGCTCGACCACGATGCCGGTCGGCGGGCCCTTGAAGGTCTTCACGTACGCGACCGGAATGCGGATGTCCTCCAGCCGGCAGGCCTTCAGCGGCTTGAAGCTGAACACGTTGCCGATCAGGCTCGCCGTCATGTTGGCGATCGAACCCTCCTCGAACAGGATCAGGTCGTACGCGACGTAGCAGAAGTAGGTGCCCGGCTGGTTCGGCACCGGGTCGACGCGGTAGGCCTTGGCGCGGTACGAATCGCAGGCCGTCAGGCGGTCGGTCCAGACCACGGTCCACGTCGCGGTCGACGATTCGCCGGCCACCGCGGCGGCGGCTTCTTCCGGGTCGACGCCTTCCTGCGGCGTGACGCGGAACAGGCAGATCACGTCGGTGTCCTTGGGCTCGTAATCGGCATCCCAGTAGCCCATCTGCTTGTACTTGAGCACGCCGGCCGCGTAGCGCTGCTTGGCGTCCTTGATCACGCCGGTTTCTGCGGGTTTGTTCATTGCCGTCCTCGCTGTGTCGTGACGGTACTGTAGGCAGCGCGATGATTAAGGTAAATTCATTTCTTCGAAACGTTCGGTTAAGAAATCCTTATGCGAGGCGCTACGCTGAAGCAGCTCCGGGCCTTCGCCGCGACCGCCCGGCACCTGAGCTTCGCCAAGGCCGCCGCGGAGCTGCACCTGACGCCTCCCGCGGTGACGATGCAGGTCAAGGAGCTGGAGACCGCCGTCGGGCTGCCGCTGTTCGACCGCGGCGCGCGCACGGTCGCGCTGACGACCACGGGCGAGTACCTGCTGGTCTACGTGCGCCGCGTGCTCGCGACGCTGAAGGAAGCCGAAGACGCGCTGGCGCGGCTGAAAGGCGCGCAGACGGGGCGCGTCACGATCGGCATGGTCAGCACCGCGAAATACTTCCTGCCGCGCCTGCTGGCGCAGTTCCGCGCGCAGCACAGGGGAGTGGAGATGGCGCTGTCGGTCGGCAACCGCGAGCAGCTCGTCAGGCAGCTGCACGATGGCGAGGTCGATCTGGCCGTGATGGGCCGGCCGCCAAAGGAACTCGACACGCGCGCCGAACCCTTTGCCGCGCACCCGCACGCGATCGTCGCCGCGCCCGAGCACCGGCTCGCGCGCCGGCGCGATATCCCGGTGTCGATGCTCGCGGACGAGGAATTCATCGTGCGCGAGCCCGGCTCGGGCACGCGCGCGGCGATGGAGCAATTCTTCCGCGAGCACCACGTGTCGCCGGTGCACGTGATGGAGATGGCGAGCAACGAGACGATCAAGCAGGCCGTGATCGCCAACATGGGGCTTGCGTTCCTGTCGCTGCACACCTGCGGGCTGGAGCTTGCGACCGGGCAACTCGTCGCGCTCGACGTGGCCGGGTTGCCGCTGGTGCGCCGCTGGCACATCGTCAACCTGCGCGGCAAGCCGCTGTCGCCCGCCTCCGAGGCGCTGCGCTACTTCGTGCTCGAGCATGGCGAGGCGCTGCTGGCGCGGCAATTCGCCAACGTCGTGCCGGCTGCCGCCGAGTGATGCAGTTCGCCGCACTCGTTTGAGCTCGCGCCGCGCCGCCCAGACCACGATCCGGCTCGGGAGACGGAACGAGATCGCGGCGGCGCTGTGCCCGGCGGCGCGCGCCTTCTTCGACGATGCGTTCGCGCGCGGCCACGAGGGGGTGGTGGCCAAGGCGCTCGATGCGCCGTACGAGGCCGGCAGCCGGGGAGCGAGCTGGCTGAAGGTCAAGCGCACGCGCACGCTCGACCTCGTGGTGCTCGCGGCCGAATGGGGCCGCGGCCGCCGGCGCGGATTTCTTTCGAACCTGCACCTCGGCGCGCGCGATCCGAAGCCGGGCGGCTTCGTGATGCTCGGCAAGACCTTCAAGGGACTGACCGACCAACTGCTGGCGTGGCAGACGCGCGAACTGCTGGCGCGCTAGCTCGGCCGCGACGACTCCGCCGTGTACGTGCGGCCCGAACTGGTGGTCGAGATCGCGTTCAACGACCTGCAGGCCAGCCCGCGGTCGGGCGGCCTGGCGCTGCGCTTCGCGCGCGTGAAAGGCTATCGTGCCGACAAGCGCGCCGACGAGGCTGACACGATCGACCGCGTGCGCGCGATCTACGCGGAACAGCGACGATGAGCGGCGACGTGTACTACCGGCCCGATCTCGCCTGGGTGCATCACGCGGGCTACTCGCAGCACGTGCAGATGACGTGGCCCGGCATCCTCCGGCGGCTGCGCGCGGCTGGACTTGGCGACGGTGCGACGGTGCTCGATGTCGGATGCGGCAGCGGGCTGCTCGCGCGCCGCCTGCTCGACGCGGGCTTCGCGGTGCACGGGGTCGATGCATCGCCGGCGATGATCGCGCTCGCGCGCGAGCAGGCGCCGCAGGCACGCTTCGACGTGCTGCGCCTGCCGAGCGACGCGCTGCCCGCGGCGGATGGGGTCGTGTCCACCGGCCACGTGATGAACTACCTCGACTCGCCGGCCGACATCGCGCAGGCGCTGGCGCAGATCGCCCGCGCGGTGCGGCCGGGCGGGCTGCTCGCGATCGATCTGATGACGGAGCGCTTCGCGCAGGCGCGCGATGCCAACGCCGTGCACGCGAAGGTCGAGGACGACTGGGCGATCGTCACGCGCTTCTCGCGGCCGGCCCAGGATCGCTTCGACCGGCACATCACCGTCTTCCGCCGTCACGGCAGGCAATGGCGGCGCAGCGACGAGCACCACCGCAATGTCATTTACGACGCCGATGACGCGCTGCGCATCCTGCGCGAGGCGGGCGTCGACGCGAGCGTCGATGCAGCGTTCGGCGGCGAGGTGCTGCCCGAGGGGCTGGTCGTCCTGGCGGGTGTGCGCAAAGTTGCGGCGTCGACGGAATAACTCGACCGCGCGCGCCGTTTATCGCGCGTGCCTTCCACCCGAAAGAGGAATCCTCGATGAAGATCTTCGCTGCTGTCGCGGTCCTCACCGCGTTCACCTTCGCCGGCTGCGCCTCCTACGCCTATGGCGAACCCGTGCCCGCCAAGGTGTACGAAGGCATGCTGGTGGGCTCGAACGGCATGACGCTGTACACGTTCGACAAGGACGCCGCCGGCAGCGGCAAGAGCGCCTGCAATGGCCCGTGCGCGGCCAACTGGCCGCCGCTCGCGGCCGATTCATACGCGAAGGCGTCGGGCGAATTCAGCGTGATCACGCGTGATGACGGCAGCAGGCAGTGGGCCTACAAGGGCAAGCCGCTGTACTTCTGGTCGAAGGACACGAAGCCCGACGACAAGATGGGCGACAACTTCAACATGGTCTGGCACGTGGCGCGGCCGTAACGGTCGTCCTATGCTGCCCTCCTGAACCACAGGAGGGCAGCATGCAACTGACCACCGTTCGCATCGACAAGCCCGAGGACCTGAACTTCATCCTCGGCCAGTCGCATTTCATCAAGACCGTCGAGGACCTGCACGAGGCGATCGTGCAGACGGTGCCGCGGATGAAGTTCGGCATCGCGTTCTGCGAGGCGAGCGGCCCGGCGCTGGTGCGCTTCAGCGGCAACGACGAATCGCTGCTCGAGCTGGCGAAGAAGAACGCGCTGGCGCTTTCGTGCGGCCACAGCTTCATCGTGTTCCTGAGCGGCGGCTTCCCGGTCAACGTGCTGAACACGATCAAGGCGGTGCCGGAGGTGTGCGGCATCTACTGCGCGACCGCCAATCCGGTCGAGGTCATCGTCGCCGAGACCGACGCCGGGCGCGGCATCCTCGGCGTGATCGACGGCGTGAAGAGCAAGGGCGTGGAGACCGACGGCGACATCGCGGCCCGCAAGGAGCTGCTGCGCAGGTTCGGCTACAAGCTCGCGTGAGCGAACTCGTCGAGGTCTGCGCGCGCGAATCGCTGCGCCTGCTCGAAGCGAACCTGACGCCGCGCGGCATCCTCGCCGCGCGCCGCACCGAAGCAGCCGAGCAGCGCGCGTACACACGCATCTTCGCGCGCGATGCCGGCGTGTGCATGCTGGCGATGGCCGGCAGCGGCGTGGCAGCGCTGGAGGAGGGCGCAGCGGCGAGCCTCGACGCGCTCGCTTCCGCGCAGGCGGACAACGGCCAGATTCCGAAGTACGTCGATCCCGACGGCCGCGACGCCGACTTCTGGTACCTGGGCTGCATCGACGCCACGCTGTGGTGGCTGATCGCGTTCGATCACCTGCGCCGCCGCGGCGCGCCGGTCGCGCGCTGGCACGGCAACGTGGAGCGCGCGCTGGCGTGGCTTGCCGCGCAGGAGCACCAGCGCTTCTTCCTGCTGCAGCAGAACGAGGCGAGCGACTGGGCGGACATCATGCCGCGTTCCGGTTTCGTGCTGTACACGACTGCGCTCTGGTACCACGTCAAGCGGGCGTACGGCGTGGCGCGTGCCGCCGACACGGCGCGCAGCT
>JAKORH010000213.1 GCA_029777935.1 Pseudomonadota bacterium | reverse complement strand
GGTGCCGTTGGTGGCGAAGAAGGTCTTGCGCGCGCCGAACGCCTTGGCCGCCATCTGCTGCGCCTCGGCGATCACGCCGGTGGGTTCCATCAGCGAGTCGAGCGCCTTGACCGACACCGAGAGATCCGCGTCGAACACGTGCTCACCCATGAACTCGTAGTACTCGTTGACCCATGGGCTGCCGCGCAGCGAGTCGCCGCTCGAGTGCCCCGGCGTATGCCAGGCGTCTTTGGCGGCCAGCACGTAGGCCTTCAGCGCGTCGTAGAACGGCGTGCGCGCGCGCTCGGCGATCTGGGCGTTCAGGATCCGGTACATGCCGCGGTGGTCGCGCTCCTCGCGGTAGAAGTAACCGTCGACCGCCTCCGCGAACAGCGCGTCGACGACCTGATCCTCCTTCTCCTTTTCGATCAGGATGTACAGGTCCAGCTCGGGCCGCAGCGCGGTGATCTTCTGCACCAGCTTCAGCGCGCTCACCTGCAGGCTGCGCGCGGGCTCCCTGCCGTTGCCGTTGCGGCCGCCGGTGCGAGCGGCCGCACGCCGTCCGCCCTCCTGCACCGCGTACAGCTTGTCGTCGACGATGACGACCTGGATGTCGCCGTCCTGCTCGATCAGGTGCAGCGCTTCCTTCGCGGTCAGCGCGCCGATGAAGGTGATGCCGAACGGGTTGTCGAGCGAGCGCGCCGCCGCGTTCAGGCCCTTCAGCAGTTCCCTGAGGATCAGCGGCTCGTCGTTGATGACGAGCACTTTGGATATCGGGCCAGGCGCCATGCCAGTCTGCGGTGAGGGGTCCCCGGATCGGGACGCTTTATGCGCGAAATGCCGGGTGAACGCAAGAGCGGAAAGCCACTTCGAACGCGCGGCGTCCGACTGCGTTGACCGGCGTCAGGCCGCGCCCCGCTTTGACAGGCGTCGAGGCGAGCGCGTTTCACGGAAGATACAATTCGCGCCGCCTGCATCATGTCCCGCCTGACCGATCTGCCGCTCCCGGAACGCGCCGCCTTGTCCGCCGCGCCCAGCAATCCGGCGCCTGCCCCGCGCGAATACTTCATCCACGGCGTGACCATCCACGGCAAGACCTTCCGCCCCAGCGACTGGGCCGAGCGGCTGTGCGGCGTGATGTCGGGCTTCCGGCCAGGCGGCGTCGGCGCGGGACGCGACGCCCGCATCGGCTATTCGCCGTATTGCCGTCCGACGAGCGTCGGCGGCGTCAAGTGCGTGATCGTCGACGAGCGCCTGCGGGACATCGAGCGCATGGCGTTCGACTTCGTGATGAACTTCGCGCGCGACAACGAGTTGCAGGTCTTCGAGGGCTGCTCGCTGCCGGAGCCGCCCGGCCGATGAGGGCGCGAAAAAGCGAAGGGCGCGCCTTGCATCCAGCGGCGCGCCCCCGCGGCAAGCGCTGAGCAGCTCAGCCCATCGCCTTCAACGCCGCCGCGAGCCGGCTCTTGTTGCGCGCGGCAGTGTTCTTGTGAACGATCTTCTTGTCGGCGATCGAATCGATCACGCTGGTGGCCTGGCGGAAGACCTCCAGCGCCGCGTTCTTGTCGCCGGCGGCGATCGCCCTGCGCACGGACTTCACCGCGGTGCGAACGCGCGAGCGCTGCGCGGTGTTGTGCGCATTGCGCACCGTGTTCTGTCGGGCGCGCTTGCGCGCCTGCTTGATATTGGCCATATCGCGTCCTGGATCGAGGCGGTGCGCGGCTCAAAACGCGCGCCCGGCGCCGGAGAAGCCCTAAACTATATCAGAGGGACAGACCACGAACAAAGCGCGCCGCTTGCCCCACCGTCGAGCCTCGAACGTCCTTGAATCTTCTCCGCGCCGCTTCCGCGATCTCCGGCTTGACGCTGCTGTCGCGCATCACCGGGCTGGTGCGCGATCTGCTGATCTCGCGCATCTTCGGCGTCTCGTCCGAGACCGACGCCTTCAACGTCGCCTTTCGCCTGCCGAACCTGCTGCGGCGGCTGTTTGCGGAAGGGGCGTTCCAGCAGGCGTTCGTGCCGATGCTGGCCGACGCGCGCCGCAACCGCGGCGACGCGGGCATGCTCGCGCTGGTCGATCACGTCGCCTCGGCGCTGTTCTGGACGCTGCTCGCGGTGTCGGCGCTCGGAGTGGCGTTCGCTCCCGCGCTGGTTTGGATGATCGCCTCCGGCCTGGCCGGCGAAGCGCCGGCGTTCGAACTGGCCACCGTGATGACGCGCTGGATGTTCCCGTACATCCTGTTCATGTCGCTGGTGGCGCTGTCGGCGGGCGTGCTGAACACGCTGCACCGGTTCGGCATCCCGGCGTTCACGCCGGTGCTGCTGAACCTGTCGTTCATCGCCTGTGCGCTCGCGCTGGCGCCGCACCTCGAGCGCCCGATCATGTCGCTCGCCTTCGCGGTCGTCGCCGGCGGCGTGCTGCAGCTCGGGCTGCAGGCGGTGGCGCTGCATCGTCTGGGCGTGCTGCCGCGGATCGGCGGCCTGCGCGCGGCGTTCGCCAATCCCGGCGTGCGCAGGATCCTGCAGCTGATGCTGCCGGCGCTGTTCGCGGTGTCGGTGGCGCAGCTTTCGATCATCATCAACACCAACATCGCGTCGCACCTGGCGAGCGGCAGCGTGACCTGGCTCGCGTTCGCCGACCGGCTGATGGAGTTTCCGACCGCGCTGCTGGGGGTGGCGCTCGGCACCGTGCTGCTGCCCACGCTCTCGAAGGCGGGTGCCGAAGGCCGCGCCGACGACTACAGCCGCCTGCTCGACTGGGGGCTGCGCCTCACCTGCCTGATCGCTCTTCCGGCTGCGCTCGGGCTCGGCTTGCTGGCGCAAGGGCTGATCGCGGTGCTGTTCCAGGGCGGCCGGTTCAGCGCGCACGACGTGGCGCAGACCGCGCTCGCGCTCAGCGGCTATGCGGTCGGGCTGCTCGGCCTGATCGCGGTGAAGATACTCGCGCCCGGTTTTTACGCGCAGCAGAACGTCAGGACGCCGGTGAAGATCGCGGTGATCGCGCTGCTCGCTACGCAGGCGTCGAACCTCGTGCTGGTTCCGCTGTACGCGCACGCCGGGCTGGCGCTGTCGGTCGGCATCGGTGCGCTGGTCAACGCGGGGTTGCTGTACACCGGGCTGAGGCGCCGCAACGCCTACGTTCCGCTACCGGGCTGGCGCGGATTCTCGCTGCGGCTCGCGGTCGCGCTGGCGGCGCTCGCCGCGCCGCTGTGGTTCGCGGCGCACCGGATCGACTGGGTCGGCATGCAGGCGCACTGGCCGACGCGCGCGCTCGTGCTCGCCGCCGTGATCGGCGGTGCGATGGTGCTCTACTTCGGCGTGCTGTGGTTGCTCGGCTTCCGGCTGCGCGATTTTTCGCTGCGGGCCTGACGGGCGCGCAAAGCTGAACCGACAGCGCTACAGCAGCGTCAGCATCTTCTCCGCGCTGCTGACCTCGTACTTGCCGGGCGCCTCGACGTTCAGCGCCTTGACCACGCCGTCGACCGCCAGCATCGAGAAGCGCTGGCAGCGCACGCCCATGCCGCGCGCCGTCAGATCCAGCTCGAGGCCGAGCTTCTTCGCATAATCGGCCGAGCCGTCGGCCATCATCCGCACCTTGCCGGTCGCCTTCTGGTCGCGGCCCCACGCACCCATCACGAACGCGTCGTTGACCGACAGGCACCAGATCTCGTCCACGCCCTTCGCTTTCAGCGCGTCGTAGTGCTTGAGGTAGCTCGGCACGTGCTGCGCCGAGCAGGTCGGCGTGTACGCGCCGGGCAGGCCGAACACGACGATCTTCCTGCCCCTGGCGAGATCCTGCACTTTGAACGTGTTGGGGCCGAGCGAGCAGCCGGCCGTCTCGACCTCGATGAATTCCTGCAGCGTGCCTTCCGGCAGGCGGTCGCCGACCTTGATCGTCATGTTCTGCTCCGATGTGTGCGTGGGGACGGCAGTCTAGTCAATCGCCGAGCGCCACGCCCTCGCGGCGCGGGTCGGCGCCTCCCGCCCAGCCGGGACGCCCGTCGGGAAGGCGCACGCGCACGATGCCCTGCAAGCCGCTCGTCATCTCGATCTCGCGCACCTCGTGGCCACGCGCCTGCAGCGCCTCGATCACGTCGCGGCCGAAGCACCCGCGCTCCATTTCCGTCGGACCGTTGCGGCTGCCGAAGTTGGGCAGCGCGATCGCCTGCTGGATGTCGAGCTGCCAGTCGAGCAGGCCGACCAGCGTCTTGGCCACGTAGTTGATGATCAGCGAGCCGCCGGGCGAGCCGACGGTCGCGACGAGCTGGTGGGTCGCGCGGTCGAACACCAGCGTGGGCGCCATCGACGAGCGCGGCCGCTTGCCCGGCTGCACGCGATTG
>JAKORH010000212.1 GCA_029777935.1 Pseudomonadota bacterium | reverse complement strand
GGTCGAACGAGATCTGCGCCGCGCTGATTTAGCGCCGCTCGGGATCGACCTCGAGGCCGCGCAGGATCACCTCCTGCAACCCGGGGGGTACGCGGTCGTTCTGCGCGCGCGGCGGCGGCGGCACCTGGTACCGGCGGCGCCGCAGGCCGCGCACGCCGGTCGGATTGCCGAACGGACGGCGGTTCGTCGCCAGCAGATACAGCAGCGCGCCGAGCGCGAACAGGTCGCTGCGGGGATCGCTGCGCAGGCCGCGCACCTGTTCGGGCGAGATGTAAGGGGCGGTGCCCATCGGCACGCGAATCTGCTCGGCCAGCAGATCGGGCAGGCGGTCGTGGCGCGCCAGGCCGAAGTCGATCAGCACCGCTTCGCCGCCGGCGCGGAACATCACGTTGCTCGGCTTCATGTCCAGATGGATCACGTGCTGCCGGTGCAGGCTGTGCAGCGCGGTGGCGATGCGCGCGCCGATCGAGGCGACCTCTTCGGGCGGCAGCGGCGCATCGTCCAGCCGCGCGCGCAACGAGGCCCCTTCGATCAGCTCCATCACGATGTATGGCGTGCGCTCGAATCCGGCGGCGGCATACAGGCGCGGCACGTGCGGGCCGTCGAGAAGCGGCAGGATCATCTGCTCGACTTCGAAGCTGACGATCGAGGTCGGGTCGGCCTCGTCCGGCATCCGCGGGATCTTCATCACCGCGGGCCCCGGAAGGTCGTCGCGCGAGACGCGCCACAGCGTGGCCATGGAGCCGCGATGCAGTTCGGCTTCCAGCCGGAATTCGTCGATCTTCTGGCCGGCCTGCAGGCGCGCCGGCTGCATCAGACGCCGCCCTGCAGGCGCGTGGCGAGGCGCTGCGGCAGCCCGGCCGCACGGATCTTGCGCGCAGCCGTTTCGAAGTCGTACGGCACGCGCCAGTACGTCAGCAGGTTCGTCAGCTCGTCGAACAGCGCGTAGCAGGCGGCCGGATTGCCGTCGCGCGGCTGGCCCACCGAACCCGGCAACGCGAGCCAGCGGCGCGCCGCCGCCAGCGGAATCGCGCTGCCGGGATGCGGTTCGAACTCCTCGACGCGCCCGCCGCTGCCCATGTGGTACAGGCGCGGCTCGTGCACGTGGCCGCAGAACGTGATGCGCCTCGCGGTCGCGTTCATGCTGCGCGCCGCTTCCATCGGGTGCAGCACATACTCGAACGCGAGCGGCGCCCACGCGTTGGCGTGCACGAACAGGCACGGGTCGTCGTCGCAGCTCGGCGGCAGCGCGGCCAGGAAGCGCAGCTGTGCGTCGCTCAGGCGCGCGCGCGTCCACGCCACGGCGTGGCGCGCGTCCGGGTTCAGGTGGTCGTGCGGTCCGTGCGCCACCGCCGCGTCGTGGTTGCCGATCACGGCAAGCGCCCCGCCGGCGACGAGTTCGATCGCGCGGTCGATCACCCACGCCGGGTCGGCCCCGTAGCCGACGAAGTCGCCGAGCAGCGCGAAACGCTCGGCGCCGCGCCGCTGTGCGTGCTCGTAACAGGCCTCGAACGCCTCACGGTTGGCGTGGATGTCTGCGAACAGGGCGATCATCGTCGCCGCGTATTGTGCCTGCGCCACCGCGCCGGCGTTGCGCCGGCGCCGCGTCGGGCTACGATGCGCGCCGGCAGCCTGTCGGGAGAACGGGGCGATGGTGCGCGCAATACTCTGGCTTGATCGGCGCGTGACGAACGGCGTATGGGCGATCGCGGCGGCACTGCTGGCGCTGATCGCGTGCATGGGTCTGTACCAGGTGCTGGTGCGCTTCGTGTTCAACGAGCCGAGCCCGTGGACCGAGGAGCTGATCGGCCGGCTGCTGATCTGGTGCGTGATGCTCGGCACCGTGGCCGCGTTCCGGCAGGGCGCGCTGGTGTCGGTCGACCTGATGCTTCGCAGCGCTCGCGGCGCGTGGCGCCGGATCGTGCGATGGATCATCCTCGGCGTCACGCTGGCGTTCCTGGCGATGCTGGCAGTGGTCGGGTTCGATCTCGCCTGGCGCATCCGCTTCCAGACCTTCGCCAGCCTGCCGCTGTCGATCAGCTGGGCGTACCTGGCGATCCCGGTTGGCGCGGCGTTCTCGCTGCTGGCGGTGCTCGCGCATCACCTCGATCCGCTGCATCGCGAGCTGGAGCTGCAGCAGTAGCGCTGCCGCCATGTCGATCGCGCTGCTCGTCACGATGCTGCTCGCCTTCGCGTTCAGCGTGTCGGTTGCCGTGTCGATCGGCTTCGCGGCGTGGGTCGGTGTCGGGTTCACCGACCTGCCGTGGCTGGCAATGCCCAAGGAGATGTTCACCGCGATCGACAAGTTTCCGCTGGCGGCGGTTCCGTTCTTCATCCTCGCCGGCAACCTGATGGAAACCGGCGGCATCTCGCGCCGGCTGGTCGACTTCGCCAAGAGCATCGTCGGCGGCGTGCAGGGCGGGCTGCCGATGACCTGTGTGCTGACCTGCATGATCTTCGCCGCGGTATCGGGCTCGTCGGTCGCCACCACGTTCGCGATCGGCGCGATCCTGATCCCGGCGCTGATCCGGCACGGCTATCCGCGCAACTGGGCCGCGGCGCTGCAGGCGTCGAGCGCGGAACTCGGCGTGATCATCCCGCCGTCGATTCCGATGATCCTGTACGGCGTGGCGGCCGAGGTATCGATCGGGGAACTGTTCATCGCCGGTTTCGGTCCCGGCGTCCTGATCGGCGGCGCGCTGATGCTGTTCGTGTTCTTCTACTGCAAGCGGCAGGGTTGGGGCCGGAGCGACCGTGACAACCGCCTGCCGCTCGCGTCGGCGGCGATCGACGTGACGGCGCTGGCCGGCGCGCTGATCGCCTTCTCGTTCGGCAACCGCGTGCTCGGGCCGCTCTTCGCCGGCGATGCGCAGGCGGCCGATCGCATCGCCGACCTCGTCGGACTCCTGTGCGGCGCCGCCTACTTCATCGCGCTGACGGCGATGCCGAAAGTGCGCGAGGCGCTGATCCGGCGCGCGACGTTCGCGCTGATGATGCCGGTGATCATCCTCGGCGGCATCTACGGCGGCGTGTTCACGCCGACCGAGGCGTCGGTGGTCGCGGTGTTCTACGCGGTGATCGTCGGCGTGTTCGTCTACCGCGAGGTGCGGCTGCGCGAGCTGTGGGCGGCGCTGAAGAAGTCGGTGATCTCGGCCGCGGTGATCATGTTCATCATCGCCAACGCGGGGCTGTTCGCGTACCTGATCACCCGCGCCGGCATTCCCGAGCAGATCGGCGAATTCCTGAAGGCATCGCTGCGGACGCGCGAGTGGTTCCTGCTCGGCGTCAACGCCGCACTGTTCGTGATCGGCATGTTCATCGAGACCTCGGCCTCCATCATCGTGCTGGCGCCGATCCTGGCGCCGGTGGCCGCGCATTTCGGCGTCGACCCGGTGCACTTCGGCACGATCATGGTCGTCAACCTCGCGCTCGGCATGATCACGCCGCCGTTCGGGGTGAATCTGTTCGCCGCCTGCACGGTGGCGAAGATCTCGCTCGACCAGATCGTCACGCGCCTGCTGCCGTTCGTGGGCGTGGTGCTCGCGTGCCTGCTGGTGATCACCTATTTCCCGCCGCTGACGCTCGCGCTGCGGGATCTGGTGTATCGCTGAGAAGCGGCGAACGACCGCGATCGGCGTCGGCGCAGGATTGCGGGGGATCAACAAGGGGGCAGCGCCCCCTTGTTCCCGACCTCTCCGCCGCTGACGCTCGCGCTGCGGGATCTGGTGTATCGCTGAGAAGCGGCGAACGACCGCGATCGGCGTCGGGGCAGAATCCGCGCGCTGCTATACGGCGCCGGCGGTCGCGCAATCGCAGGCGGTGCGCTCCGCGATCGACGCCAGCAGCCGCCGCAGGTGCTCTTCGATCAGCGCCGCCCGCTCGGGTTCGACCAGCGCGGTCGAGGCTGCATGGATCTGGGCCCAGTCGGCCGGTGCGAGATGCGACTCGAGCAACGGAAACAGCACGCGTTCCTCGTGCACCACGTGGGCGCGCAGGCTCGCCGCGTAGCTCTGCGTGGCCGTGGCGATGTCGGCACGTGTCAGAGGAACGTCGACGAAGGCGGCGTCGACCATCTGCAGCACGCGGGCGCCGTGATAGCGCAGCGCGCGATGCTCGAAGTCCAGTTCCTCGGCCTGCGGCCGCTCGAGCAGGTCGCGATCGGCCAGTCGCCACAGCGCCAGATCCTCCAGCGGATGGTGGCGACGGTCAGGGTGCTCGGTCAGGTAGCGCAGCGCGTCGCGTATCAGCGCGAGATCGCCGCCGGCGCCGCTGTCCAGCGTTCGCGCCTCGCCTGCCAGTGCGTCGGCCAACCGCAGCATCACGCCGTGTTCCCTGCGCAGACGGTCCACCGTTTCCATGCTCATTTCCCTCCTGCACGCGCCGTCCGCCGTTCACTCGCCGGGGCGGCAGAGCGGACGTGCGAAGCCGATGCGTCGATTCTCCCCGCGCCGGTCCATATAAGAAATACTGTAGATGAACCTTTATCAAGATCGCGCGATCCGGAGGCGCGCGCCTCGAGCGGCGCCTCAGGCGCCGGTTCTCGCCCTGGCCCGCACCTCGTTCATCGCGTCGATCGCGACCAGCGAGTGCGCGTATGCGGCGCCGGCGCGCATCTCCGCGGCGACCCAGATCGCTTCCATGATCTCGGTCTCGGTCGCGCCCTTGTTCAGCGCGGCTTCGGTGTGGCCGCGGATGCAGTACGGGCACTGGGTGACGTGCGCGACCGCGATCGCGATCAGTTCCTTGGTCTTCGCTGGCAGCGCACCGTCGGCGAAGGCGCGGTGGCCGAAGGCGCGGAATGCGGCATAGGTTTCGGGCGCCAGGTCGCGGCGCTGCTGAGCGAGTTGCTGCGAGACTTCGGGGTACATCGGATGTTCCATTGCGTCACCTCCATCGATTGAGCCAGCGCGTTGGATGCGCGATGGCCGCGCGCATGTCGCCTACAGGCCCAGCGCAAGCGCCGCCGACTCCGACATCCGCGAGCGGTCCCACGGCGGGTCGAACACGACTTCGACGTCCACGGCTGCCACGCGCGGCAGCGCTTCGAGCTTTTCGCGCACTTCGCTGGCGATGCTTTCGCCCATGCCGCAACCGGGCGCGGTCACCGTCATCCGGATCGACACCGACACTCGCTGGTCGTCGAGCGGCACGACGTCGCACTCGTAGATCAGGCCGAGCTCGACGATGTCGATCGGGATCTCCGGGTCGTAGCAGGTCTTCAGCGTCTGCCAGACCAGGCTGCGGACATCGTCGACCGTCGCGCCCGCGGGCAGCGTCGGGGCGGGCGGCGGCTCCTTGCCGATCGCATCGGCGTCGGCGCCGCGCAGCCGCACGAGCTGGCCTTCGACCAGCAGCGAGAACGACGAACCGAGCGCCTGTGTCACCTGTGCCAGCGTGTCGGCCGGCAGTTCGACGAGATCGCCGCTCGGCACCACCTCGACCGTGACCGGACGGCGCACGATGACGGTTTCGCGGTGGCGTCTCATGTCGTCCCGGATCGCGCGAACAGATCGTCCGCCTCCGTGCTCACCGCGGCCGTGTCGTCCGGCGCATGGTTCGGTGCATCGAGCGCGTGCGCGAGCGCGTGCCAGCCGAGCAGCGCGCACTTGATGCGGCTCGGGTACCGGCGCACGGCGGCCAGGCTGATCAGCTTGCCAAGGTGCGCGCCGTCGGGGTCCTGCTGTCCGGTCAGCACGGCGCGGAAGCGCTGCTGCAGGTCGCGCGCCTCGGCCACGCGCACGCCGCGCACCGCTTCGGTCATCATCGAGGCCGACGCGATGCAGATCGCACAGCCGTGGCCGCTGAAGCGGATATCTCGGATCGTGTCGCCATCGAGCTCAACCTGGACCGCGACGTCGTCGCCGCACAGCGGGTTGGTGCCGCGCGCCTGGTGCGTCGGCTGCGCCAGCGTGCCGAAGTGCCGCGGCGCGCGCTTGTGCTCGACGACGACTTCCTGGTACAGATCCGTTTCGGCGCTCACTGGACTTTCTCCGGCCGGCGTGCTGAAAGGTCCGTTTCAACCACGGAGATCACAGAGGAAGTTCTCCGTGTTCTCTGCGGTGAAGATAGCCCGTTGCGAATTCATCGCAACAGTTCCAGCGCGCGAGCCACCGCCGCGACCAGACGATCGACGTCATCGCGCGTGTTGTAGACGGCGAACGAGGCGCGCGTGGTCGCGCCGACGCCGAGGTGGTCGAGCAGCGGCTGCGCGCAGTGGTGCCCGGTGCGTACCGCGATGCCGGCCTCGTCGAGCAGCGTGCCGATGTCGTGCGGATGCACGCCGTCGGCGACGAAGGAGACGATGGCCGACGGCATCGTATCGGCCGCGAGCACGCGCACGCCGGGCAGGCGCGACAAGCCGTCGACCGCGCGTGCGCGCAGGTCGCCGAGGTGTGCCTCGATCCGCGCGTGGCCGATCGATGCGATGAAGTCCGCGGCCGCCGCCATGCCGACCGCGCCGGCGACGTTCGGCGTGCCGCCCTCCAGCCGCGCCGGCAGGTCGGCGAAACGCGCGCCGTCGTAGCGCACCCACTGCACCATGTCGCCGCCGAAGCGCAGCGGCGCGAGCAGCTCGAGCGACTTGCGGCGGCCGGCCAGCGCGCCGGTGCCCATCGGCCCGTACATCTTGTGGCCCGAGAACGCCATGAAGTCGCACGCCAGCGCCGACAGGTGCAGCGCTTCGTGGCCGATCGCCTGCGCGGCGTCGAGCACGGTCAGCGCGCCGGCTTCGGCCGCCAGCGCGAGCAGTTCCTCGAACGGCGGGCGATAGCCGATCGCGTTGGAGCAGGCGGTCAGCGCGAACACGCGCGTGCGCGGCGACAGCAGTTGCGCCAGGTCGTCGATGTGCAATCGGCCCTGCGCATCGGGACGCAGCACGTGCAGCACTGCGCCGGCGCGGCGCGCGACCTGCTGCCAGGGCACGAGGTTCGCGTGGTGTTCCAGCCCGCTGACGATGACCTCGTCGCCGCGCCCGATCGCGGGCGGCTGGTCGCCGTCGGGTCCGGCGCCGCCCGCCGACAGCCCGTTCGCGACCAGGTTCAGCGCATCGGTCGTGCCGGAGGTGAACACCAGTTCGTGCGCGTCGCCGGCGCCGACGAAGCGCTTCAGCCCGCTGCGCGCGCTCTCGAACGCGTCGGTGGCACGCTGGCTCAACTCGTGCACGCCGCGATGGATGTTGGCGCGGTCGCGCCGTTCGAACGCGCCGATCGCGTCGAGCACCGCGAGCGGTACCTGCGTGGTCGCCGCGTTGTCGAGATACGCGAGCCGATGGCCGTGAATCGTCTGCACCAGCAGCGGGAATTGGGCGCCGATTTCGTCCGCCAGCGTTCCGGCGCGCAGCAGCGCCAGCATCTCACCCATCGCTCGCCTCCTGATTGCCGCGCAGATGGTTCGCGACCGCGCGCGCGAGCACCGCGTCGAGTCCCAGCGACTCCAGCCGGTCGGCCGCGCCGAGCGCACGTTCGAGCAGCGCGTGCGCCATGCCTTCGAGGATCAGCGCGCGCGCCGTGCGCTCGTCGAGCCCGCGCTGGCAGGCATAGAACAACGCATCCTCGGGCAACGCGCCCCACGTCGCGCCGTGCGCCGCCTGCACCTTGTCGTGGTGAATCTCCAGATGCGGCCGCAGCACCAGCTTCGGCCGGCCCCCGGTCGGGATGCCCGACAGGCGCTGCAGCACCGCGGCCTCGTCGCTGCCCGGCGCAATGCGGCTGTAGGCATTGACGACTCCATGCGCCGCGCCCGCGGCGAGCAGCAGCGATTCGACCGCGCTCTCCGTGTGCGCGGCCGCATGACTGGTTTCGACCTGCTGCTCCATCGCCGTGCCGGCCGCGAACAGCGCGGCGCCGACGCTTGCCTGCGCGTTGGGCGACGGCAGCTCGAACTCGGTGCGCTGCAGGTGATAGCGGCTGCCGGCGGCGATCAGCGCCTGCCGATACCTCGCGCCTTCGTCGAGGCGCACGCGGGCGCGCTGCGCGACGTGGTCGCCGGCGGCAGGCAGCGCCACTCGCACGTGCCGCAGCGTGGCGCCGCGGGCCACGCGTATGCGCAGGTCGAGGTTCTGCACGATCGCGGCGTCGCTCGCACCGCGCTCGTGGAATTCGACCAGCTCGCAGCGCGCGCCCGGTTCGACCTCGATGGCGAGTAGCGGCGCTTCGACCGCCGCGCGCGGCGTGTGTCGCAGCACCAGTGCGATCGTTTCATCGTTCTTCGCGGCGGTGCCCGGTCCGCCGATCCGCAGCCGCAAGCCATCGCGACAGACCGCGCGATGCGCCCACGCGAAGCGGTCGACGTCACGCTCGCCTGGCTGCGACAGCTCGCCGAGCAGTTCCCGGCGCTGTTCCGGCATACCGGCGTCGAGCCACTGCGCCTTGACGCGATCCGGATCGAGCGGCGAACAGTGCACCGTCCAGCCGCCATCGCCGGCGAGCGCAAGCGCCGCGTCGCTGCCGAGCCAGACATCGGCGGCCGGCGGCGGCAGATGACGGAAATACTCGGACCGCGCCGGGATCCATCCCATCGCGGCCAGCCGCTCGCGTGCGGTCAGCGCTTCGGTTCGCGCGAGGACAGGCACGTCATGCCTCCACGGGTGCCGCTGCGCTGGCGAAGCCCAGGCGTGCGATGTCGCGCGCCAGTTCCAGCCCGCCGTTGTCGCCGATGCGTCCCTGGTCGAGCCGGTATACGGCGTCCGGCGCGAGCGACTCGATCATCTGCAGGTAGTGCGACACGACGATGAACGCCGTGCCTTCGGCGCGCAGCGCCTGCACCAGCGCGACGACCGCGCGCACGCCGTCGACGTCCAGACCCGAATCGATCTCGTCGAGTATGGCGAGCCGCGGCTGCAGCAGCGCCAGTTGCAGCAGTTCGTTGCGCTTGCGTTCGCCGCCGGAAAAGCCGTCGTTGACCGGCCGGCTCAGCAGCGTCTCCGGCAGTCCGAGCCTGGAGGCAGTCCGGCGCGCCGCGGCGAGGAAGTCGAACGAATCGATCGGAGTCTCGCCCTTCGATTCGCGCACCGCGTTGATCGCGCTGCGGATGAACAGCGCGTTCTTCACGCCGGGAATGTCCGGCGGCGCCTGGAACGACACGAACAGGCCCGCGCGCGCGCGCGCCTGCGGCGACAGCGCCAGCAGGTCCTGTCCGGCGAAGCGCGCCGTCCCGCCGCTGACGCGATAGCGCGGGTGCCCGGCCAGCGTGAGGCCGAGCGTGCTCTTGCCGCTGCCATTGGCACCCATCAGCACGGCGAGCGCGCCGGCGGGCACGTCGAGCGAGGCCGACGCCAGCACGTTGCGTTCGCCCACGTCGACCCGCAGGTCGCGCAACTGCAGCAGCGGTTCTCCGGTGTTCATCGAATCTCCTTTCGCGCGCGCCGCAGCGCGGTCCGATGCGGGGTGAGTCATCCGACCGCTCCTTCGAGCGACACTGCCAGCAACTGTTTCGCTTCGAGGGCGAATTCCATCGGCAGCTCCTCGAGCACGGACTGGCAGAAGCCGCCGACGATCAGCGCGGTCGCCTCCTGCGGCTCGAGTCCGCGCTGCTGGCAGTAGAACAGGCGTTCCTCGGAGATCCGCGTCGTCGTCGCCTCGTGCTCGACCACGGCGTCGTCGCGCGTCGCCTCGACGTACGGGAAGGTGTGCGCGCCGCAGTCCGGCCCGATCAGCAGCGAATCGCACTGCGTGTGGTTGCGCGCGCCGGCGGCCGCCGGCGTGATCTTCACCAGCCCGCGGTAACTGTTCTGCGCGCGGCCGGCGCTGATGCCTTTCGAAACGATGCGGCTCGTCGTGTTGCGGCCGAGATGGATCATCTTGGTCCCGGTGTCGGCCTGCTGGAAATGGTTGGCGACCGCGATCGAGTGGAACTCGCCGTTCGACTCGTCGCCGCGCAGGATCACGCTCGGGTATTTCCACGTGATCGCCGAGCCGGTCTCGACCTGCGTCCAGGTGATGCGCGAGCGCCGGCCCGCCGCCAGTCCGCGCTTGGTGACGAAGTTGTAGATCCCGCCGCGGCCCTGTTCGTCGCCGGGATACCAGTTCTGCACTGTCGAGTACTTGATGTGCGCGTCGTCGTGCGCGACCAGCTCGACGACCGCGGCGTGCAACTGGTGCTCGTCGCGCCGTGGCGCGGTGCAGCCCTCGAGATAGCTGACCTCGGCGCCGGCCTCGGCGATGATCAGCGTGCGCTCGAACTGCCCG
>JAKORH010000211.1 GCA_029777935.1 Pseudomonadota bacterium | reverse complement strand
GGGCGAAGCCCCAATAACCGAACAACCGAAAGCCCGGCACCATGCCTCGTCGAGGAGCGCCGATGAACGAGACAACCCAGCCGACGACCGGTGTCGACCCCGGCCTCGTCACCTACACGAACATCATCTACGCCCTGCACACCCTGTCAGTGCTGATCGGCGTCACGGGCCCCGCGACCGTGGTCGGCAGCTTCGTGTTCGGGCTGCCTTCGATCATCGCGGTGATCATGAACTACCTGCGCCAGTCCGATGCGCGCGGCACCTGGCTCGAATCCCACTTCCGCTGGCAAATACGCACTTTCTGGTTTGCGCTCCTGTGGATCGTCGTGGCGGGTATCGTGTCGGCGCCACTCGTGCTGGCGCTCGGCCTCGGCATCCTGACGTTCTTCCTCGCGGCGCTGGTCGTCGCCGTCTGGGTCGTCTACCGGATCGCTCGCGGCTGGATCGCCCTTCGCGACCGGCGGACGATGTACACGTGATGCGCGGCGCGCTGATCGCGGCACTCCTGCTGCTGTCCGCCTGCGGCCAGAAAGGGCCGCTCTACCTGCCCGAGCCGGGCGGCAATGTGGTCGTACGCCCCGCCTCGACACCGGCGCAGCCTCCGGACGACAAGGACGGAAAGAAGCCGCCCACGACCCCGGCCCCGCCGCCCTGACCTTCCGCCGCTCACACCGGCCGGCCGCGCAGCACGCGCGCGGGCAGCAGGATGAGCGACTTCAGCAGCTCGAATATTCCGGACACCGCGATGCCGAGCAGCCGAAACGGCAGCAGGATGATCCAGACGAGCGGATATAGAATGAGCGCCGCGAGTGCCAGCGGCCAGCACAGGACGAGCAGCAGCAGCCAGAGCAGGAAGCCGACCATGGTTACGCCCGGAGTATAGCGGGTGCCGGGGTTTCGGGTGTTCGGTTATTGGCGGGCGAATGCCCCAATAACCGAACAACCGGAACCCCGGCACCACGGCTTGACTCTGGACTTGACTCCAGAGTGCATACTGGCGCCATGAAAATCGGTGAACTCGCGAAATCGACCGGCGTGCCGATCGACACGGTGCGCTATTACGAGCGCCACGGCATCCTGCCCACGCCGCGGCGCCGGCCCTCCGGCTACCGGAGCTACGACGAAGGCGATCGCGCGCGACTGCGGTTCATCCGCCGCGCCAAGGCGCTCGGTTTCACGCTCGAGGAGATCCGCGACCTGCTCGCGCTCACCGCGCGCCGCGGCCGGAACATGGCGGGCGTGAAACGGGCCGCGAGCGGGAAACTCGCGGACGTCGAGCACAAGCTCGCCGATCTCGTACGCGTGCGGGACGGCCTGCGCGCGCTGGTCGACGCCTGTCCCGGCCACGGCGATCTGGCGCAGTGCCCGATCCTGGCTGCCCTCTCCGGTGAGGAATCATGAATCATTGCTGCCAGCAACACACCGATCCCGTCTGCGGCATGAAGGTCGACCCGCAGAAGACTCCGCACCACGCGGAGCATGCCGGCACGACCTGGCATTTCTGCGGCGCGCGCTGCCGCGAGCGCTTCATCGCCGATCCGCAGAAATACCTCTCCCCGGCGGACAAGCCAGCCGAAGCCGTGCCTGCCGGAACGACCTACACCTGCCCGATGCACCCGGAGGTCCGGCAGGCCGGTCCCGGCACCTGTCCGAAATGCGGCATGGCGCTCGAGCCGGAAATTCCGGGCCTCGACGACGAGGAGAATCCGGAACTGCGCGATTTCACGCGCCGCTTCGCCTTCACGCTTCCGCTCACGCTCGTCGTGTTCGTCCTCGCGATGTTCGGCCATCGTTTCGGCTGGCTCCCGGCCGATGCCCGCACCTGGCTCGAACTCGCGCTCAGCGCGCCCGTCGTGCTGTGGGCCGGCTGGCCGATCCTCGAACGCTGCGTGCAGTCGATCGCGAACCGCAGCCCGAACATGTGGACGCTGATCGGCGTCGGCGTCGCGGCGGCATGGGGTTACAGCCTCGTCGCGACCGTGGCGCCCGCGCTCTTTCCGCCGACCTTTCACGAACACGGCCGGGTCGGCGTGTACTTCGAAGCCGCGGCCGTCATCGTCTCGCTGACGCTGCTCGGACAACTGCTCGAACTGCGGGCGCGCTCGAAGACATCGGCCGCCATCAAGGCGCTGCTGCGCCTCGCGCCGAAGACCGCGCGGCGGCTGCGCGATGACGGCACCGAGGAAGACATCGATCTCTCGCACGTGCACGTCGGTGACCGGCTGCGCGTGCGGCCGGGCGAGAAGGTGCCGGTCGACGGCATCGTGCTCGAGGGCCGCTCGAACGTCGATGAATCGATGCTGACGGGTGAGCCCGTGCCGGTCGAGAAGACCGTGGGCGCAGAGGTGATCGGCGCGACGCTGAACGGCAGCGGCAGCCTCGTGATGCGCGCGGCCAAGGTCGGCTCGGCCACGGTTCTCGCGCAGATCGTGCAGCTCGTCGCGCAGGCGCAGCGTTCGCGCGCGCCGATGCAACGCCTCGCGGACAAGGTGTCGTTCTGGTTCGTGCTCGCGGTGTTCGCGGTCGCGATCGCGACGTTCGTGACCTGGGGTCTCATCGGCCCCGACCCGGCCTGGACTTTCGCGGTGCTGAATGCCGTGTCAGTGCTGATCATCGCCTGCCCCTGCGCCCTCGGGCTCGCAACGCCGATGTCGATCATGGTGGCCACCGGGCGCGCCGCGCACGTGGGCGTGCTGTTCCGCGATGCCGAGGCGATCGAGCGGCTGCGACGCGTCGACACGCTGATCGTCGACAAGACGGGCACGCTCACGGAAGGTCGGCCCGCGTTTCGCGCGGCGATCCCCGCGCCTGGCACGAATGCGGATGAGTTGCTGCGCATCGCCGCGAGCCTCGACCAGGCGAGCGAACACCCCCTCGCCGATGCGATCGTTGCCGAGGCGCGGCGCCGGGGCCTGTCGCTCGACAAGCACGAGAGCTTCGAGTCCTCGACCGGCATGGGCGTCCGCGGACAGGTTGCGGGCCGAAGCATCGCCATCGGCAACACCGCGCTGGTGCAGCAGCTCGGCATCGACGTCTCGGCGCTCGTGCCGCAGGCCGAGGCGCTGCGGCGCGAGGCCGCGAGCGTGATGTTCGTGGCACTCGACGGCGCGCTCGCGGGCCTGCTCGCGGTCGCGGATCCCCTCAAGGCGACGACGCCCGCGGCCATCGATGCGCTGCACGCCGCGGGCCTGCGCATCGTGATGGCCACCGGCGATGGCGTCGCCACGGCGAATGCCGTCGCGCAACGCCTGCGGATCGACGAGGTGCACGGCGAAATGCGCCCGAAGGAGAAGATCGAACTCGTGCAGCGCCTGAAGGCCGAGGGCCGCGGCGTCGCCATGGCGGGCGACGGGATCAACGACGCGCCGGCGCTCGCGGGCGCCGACGTCGGTATCGCGATGGGCACCGGCACCGATGTCGCGATGTCGAGCGCCCAGGTGACCCTCGTCCGGGGCGACCTGCGCGGCATCGTCCGGGCGCGGGCGATCTCGCACGCGACGGTCCGGAACATGCGACAGAACCTCGGCTTCGCATTCCTCTACAACGCGCTCGGCGTGCCGATCGCCGCCGGGGTGCTCTACCCGCTGACGGGGTTGCTGCTCAGCCCGATGATCGCGGCGCTCGCGATGAGCCTGTCCTCGGTCTCGGTCGTCGCCAATGCACTGCGGCTCGGTACGCTTGACCTGGATCAATGATCCGGGGTGGTGACAGGCAGAGAATGGTTTGACCGATCTCAACCAGACGGACACGCCATGACGACGCCATCGACCGGGCCCATCGCCTGCCGCGCCTGCGACCTGCATGAAGTCTGCCGCCTGGGCGGCCTGATCGCCCTCGGCGACCGAAACGGTACGCATCGCACCGGAGCGCTGCGCACGCTGCGTGCGGGTACGCGCCTCTACCGGGCCGGGGAGCCGGCCCACTCACTCTTCGCCGTGCGCCAGGGCATGCTGAAGACCGTGGAAGTCGGCACCGACGGCGAGGAGCGCATCATCACCGTCAACACGCCCGGTGACGTGCTCGGCACGGAAGCCTTCGGCCGGCGCATGTACTCGCACGACGTCGTCGCATTGCAGCCGGTCGTGTGCTGCGAACTGCCGCTGTCGCTGCTCAGCGAGCAGTATTCGCGCGTGCGCGAACTCGCCGCGGCGTTGATCAATCTCCTGAGCCGCGCGTCGGCGCCACGCGCGGCGCTCGCCCGCGGGTCGATCCGCGAGCGCGTGGCGGGGCTCCTCCTCGAACTCGCACGGCGCTTCGAGCAGCGCGGCCTCGACGGCCGCCGTTTCTCGCTCGGCATGACCCGCCAGGAGATCGCGAGCCTGCTCGACACGCGCATCGAGACCGTGAGCCGCATGATCCAGAAGCTGCATCGCGAGCGGGCGATCGAGATCACCGGCCAGCAGGTCACTTTGCTGTCGCTCAAGCCGACGGGTTGACGGTCGTCAATGCGCGCGCGCGCGCGGGACGCGACCATGCGCGCATGAGCCTGGAACTCGTTTGCCCGGCCGGCACGCTGCCGGCGCTGCGCGCCGCCGTCGATCACGGCGCGGATGCGGTGTACATCGGCTTTCGCGGCGCAACCAACGCGCGCAATTTCCCCGGCCTCAATTTCGGCGCGGCGGAGGCGGAAGCGGGCATCGCCTATGCGCACGAACGCGGGGCGCGGGTGTTCGTCGCGCTCAATGTATATCCCTCGCCCGCCAACTGGCCGCTCGCGACCGCGACGATCGACTGCGCGGCACGCCTCGGCGCCGACGCGCTGATCCTCGCCGACCCAGGCCTGTTGCGTTATGCGGCGGATCACCACCCGACGCTGCGGCTGCATCTCAGCGTGCAGGGATCGGCCACGAACTGGCGCGCGCTCGAGCTCTACCGCCGCGAGTTCGGCATCCAGCGCGCCGTGCTGCCGCGCGTGCTTTCGGTCGCCCAGGTCTCCCGCCTCATCGGCCGCACCGCCGTCGAGATCGAAGTGTTCGGCTTCGGCAGCCTCTGCGTGATGGTCGAAGGGCGCTGCGCGCTGTCGTCCTACGCCACGGGCCACTCCCCGAACTCGCAGGGAGTCTGTTCGCCCGCGCACGCGGTGCGCTGGGAGGAAACGCCGGACGGCCGGCAGTCGCGCCTGAACGGCATCCTGATCGATCGCTACGCGCCGGGCGAAGCGGCCGGCTATCCGACGCTCTGCAAGGGACGCTTTCGCGTCAACGACGCCGTGTTCCACGCGCTCGAGGAACCGACCAGCCTCAATGCGCTCGACGTGCTGCCCTCGCTCGCCGCCTGCGGCGTCAAGGCGATCAAGGTCGAAGGGCGCCAGCGTTCGCCGGCGTATGTCGGTGAGGTCACGCGCCTGCTGCGACGCGCGCTCGACCTGTGCGCGGACTCGCGCCGCGGCGCGACCGGCGACTGGACGCCGCCCCCCGATCTCCTCGCGGCACTCGATGCGCTCGCGGAAGGCCGCACGCACACGCTCGGCGCCCTGCACCGGCCCTGGCAATGAGCACGCGCCCGATGAAGCTCGCGGTCGGCCCGGTCCTCTACCTGTGGGATCGCCGCGTCGCGCTCGATTTCTACGCGGCACTGTGCGAGGCGCCGGTCGACATCGTGTATCTCGGCGAGGTCGTCTGCAGCAAGCGGCGCTTGTTGCATAAAGAAGACTGGGCGACGGTCGCGGGCGCGCTCGCGGCGGCGGGCAAGGAAGTCGTGTATTCGACGCTCGCGCTGATCGAGGCCGAATCGGAACTTGCGACGATGGCGCGGATCATCGACCGCGCGCCGGCGCTCTTCGAGGCGAACGACATGGCCGCCGTGCAGCACGCCGCCGGTCGCGCGTTCGTCGCGGGCCCGCATCTCAACATCTACAACGCCGCGACATTGCACTGGATGGCGGCGCAGGGCGCGCGGCGCTGGGCGGCGCCGGTGGAACTGCCGCTCGCGACGCTCGCCGAACTCGGCGCAGCGCGACCGGACGGCCTCGAGATCGAGGTATTCGCCTATGGACGGTTGCCGCTCGCGTTCTCGGCACGTTGTTTCACGGCCCGCGCCCACAACCGCCCGAAGGATGAATGCGGCTTCATCTGCGGCGATTTTCCGGACGGCATCACGCTCTACTCGCGCGAGGACCAGCCGTTCCTGACCCTGAACGGCATCCAGACCCAGTCGGCGGCCGTCCAGGCCGCCACCGACCTCGAGGCCCTGCGCGCCGCCGGCGTCGACATCCTCCGGCTCTCGCCGCAGTCACAGGGCTTCGCCGCGGTGGTCGCCGCCTATCGTGCCGCGCTCGACTCTAATGCCGCAGTGGCGACACTCCCGGCCGCTGCGCTGCCGGGCGGCTACTGCGACGGTTACCTGCGGGGCGAAGCCGGGATAAGCCATGCAGGCTGAGTCGCGCGAGCGGCGCGGGCAGCACCGCGGACAGATGCGCCGGCAGGTCGTACTCCCAGCCGTCGAGCAGGTTCTTGAGGTGCAGGCCGGTTTCCGTCTCGCCTTCGACGGCGAGGCGGCGCTGGAAGAAGAGTGTGTCGGGATCCTCGCGCCGGCGCGCCAGATCGACGAAGTCCTGCAGGTTGCCGCGTATCGTCACGTGCGGCGCACGCGTCGAGCGGCGCAGGCCGCCTGCCACGATCTCGAAAGTGAGCGCGAGCGGCACATCATCCGCCCGCAGGCAGAAGCACTTGCCGGCCAGATCCGCCAGCTGCCCGGCAAGGCCCTGGCCGCGCAGCAGCTGCGTGATGGCGCGCGCGAGCAGTTCGGCCTGCAGCGGTGCGGGCGCGAGGCGCAGCAGGCGTTGGGCAATGGACATCGGGTCGGGCACGGCAGTCTCCGGGACGACGGGGAATCCCCTTCATGCCACGAGTCGCGCCGTGCGCTGTTGACGATCATCAAGCCGGCCACCGTTCACGGAGCCCCGCGATGACGTACCCGAGCCTGCGGGACTTCGTGCACGCGCTCGAAAGCCGCGGCGAACTGAAGCGCGTGCCGTTCCCGGTCGACCCGGTGCTCGAGATGACCGACCTGTGCCAGCGCAGCCTCAAGGCCGGTGGTCCCGCGCTCTGGTTCGAGCAGCCGCGCGGATCGTCGATCCCGGTGCTCGGCAACCTCTTCGGCACGCAGCGGCGCGTTGCCGCCGCGCTCGGTTACGAGGATGTCTCGCGCTTTCGGGAAATCGGCGAGACGCTCGCCTTCCTGCGCGAACCCCACTGGCCGGACCGGCCGCGCGAGGCGCTCGGACGATTGCCGGCGTTCCTGCCGCTGCTGCGCGCCTCGCCGCGCGTCGTGTCGCGCCCGCCCGAGTACGAGAGCGTGCAAACCGGCAGCGAAGTCGATCTGTCGCAGCTGCCCGTGTGGACCTGCTGGCCGGAGGACGCCGGACCGCTGATCACCTGGGGACTCGTCGTCACGCGCGGCACCCGCAAGGCGCGGCAGAACATCGCGCCCTATCGCCAGCAGGTGATCGGGCGCAATCGCGTGATCCTGCGCTGGCTGTCGCACCGGGGTGGCGCGCTCGATTTCCGCGACTGGCAGCGCGACCGGCCCGGCGAGCCTTTTCCGGTCGTCGTGATGATCGGCGCCGATCCCGCGATCCTCATTGCGGCGACCACGCCCATCCCGGACACCGTCTCCGAATTCCAGTTCGCGGGGTTGCTGCGGCGCCGACGCAGCGAAGTCTTTCGCAGCGCAGTCGGCCTCGACTGCTGCGCGAGCGCCGAAATCGTCCTCGAGGGCCATGTGATGCCCGGCGACACGGCCCTCGAAGGGCCGTTCGGCGATCACACGGGCTACTACAACAGCCAGGCGCAGTTCCCGGTGCTGACGGTGGAGCGCCTCTCGATGCGGCGCGGCGCCTTCTACCACGGCGGCTACATGGGGCGCTCGCCGTGGGACGAGCCCTCGGTGCTCGCGATGTCGCTCAACGAAATGTTCGTGCCGATGCTGCAGAGAAGCCACCCCGAAATCGTCGATTTTCACCTGCCGCCCGAGGCGTGCTCGTATCGCGTCGCGGTGGTGAGCATCCGCAAGGCCTACCCCGGGCATGCGCGGCAGGTGATGCAGGCCGTGTGGTCGAGCCTGCGGCAGTTCCTCTACACGAAGTTCGTGATCGTCACCGACGACGACATCGATGTCCGCAACTGGCAGGAGGTCGTCTGGGCGATCGCGACGCGCGTCGATCCGGCGCGCGACACGCAACTCGTGCGGCGCAGCCCGATCGACTACCTCGACTTCGCGAGCCCGATCGCGGGGCTCGGCTCGAAGATGGGCATCGACGCCACGAACAAATGGCCGGGGGAGACCCGGCGGCGCTGGGGACGCCCCCTCGCAATGACCCCCGAGGTGCTGCGACGCACCGACGCGATGTGGGAGCAGCTCCGTTGACAGCCATCAATATGGACGCGCCCTCGCGGGACTGTAATCATTCCACGATGACGCGCCAGAACAGCTTTACCAAGGAAGACCTGATCGCCTGCGGCGAAGGACGGCTGTTCGGGCCGCACTCCCCGCGCCTGCCGGTCGGTCCGATGGGCATGGTCGACCGGGTCAGCTGGATCTCGGACGAGGGTGGCGCCTACGGCGCCGGCGAAATCCGCGCCGAACTCGATATCGACCCCGCGCTGTGGTTCTTCGCCTGCCATTTCATCGGCGACCCGGTGATGCCGGGCTGCCTCGGCCTCGACGCCATGTGGCAGCTGACCGGCTTTTTCCTTGCCTGGCGTGGCCACGATGGCCGCGGCCGCGCACTCGGCGTCGACGAAGTGCGCTTCACGGGCCAGGTCCTGCCCAAGGTCAAACGCGTCGACTACCGCATCGACATCAAGCGGGTGATCGACCGCAAGCTCGTGATGGTCGTCAGCGACGCGGCCCTCCTCGCGGACGGCGAACACATCTACACTGCAAAGGGCCTGCGCGTCGGGCTTTTCAACCAGGATGGCACAAGCTGATGCGTCGCGTCGTCGTCACCGGTATGGGAATCGTGTCGTGCCTCGGCAATGACCTCGGCACAGTCAGTCGTGCGCTGGCGGAAGGGCGCTCCGGCATCCGCGCGATGCCCGGGTATCGCGACGCGGGCCTGCGCAGCCACGTCGCGGGCATCCCGCAGATCGTCGTCGCCGAGCACCTCGACCGGCGCGACCTGCGCTTCATGGGCGATGCCGCGGCCTTCGCCGCGATCGCGATGGCGCGCGCCATCGAGGCGAGCGGCCTCGATGCGAGCGTCGTGAGCCATCCGCGCACGGGGCTGATCGCCGGCACCGGCGGCGGCTCGCCGGCGAACATCGTCGAAGCCGCGGACGCACTGCGCGAGCGCGGCCTGCGCAAGGTGGGCGCGACGCGCGTCCCGCGGACCATGTGCAGCACGATCGCGGCCTGTCTCGCGACCACCTACCACGTCAAGGGCGTCAGCTATTCGCTGACCTCGGCCTGTGCGACGAGCGCACACTGCATCGGCGCCGCGGCCGAGCAGATCCGCTGGGGCAACCAGGACGTGATGTTCTGCGGCGGCGGCGAGGAAGAGCACTGGTCCCTCACCGCGCTGTTCGACGCGATGGGGGCGCTCTCGACGGCGCGCAATGAAACGCCCGAGCGCGCCTCGCGCGCCTATGACACGACGCGCGACGGCTTCGTGATCGCGAGCGGCGGCGGCATGCTCGTGCTCGAGGCACTCGAGCACGCGCAGGCGCGCGGCGCGCCGATCGTCGCCGAACTCGTCGGGTTCGGCGTCACCGCGGACGGCGCGGACATGGTGCAGCCCTCGGGCGAAGGCGCCGTGCGCTGCATGCGCCAAGCGCTCGCCGGGGTCGCCGCGCCGATCGATTACGTGAACGCCCACGGCACCTCGACGCCGCTCGGCGACATCATCGAGCTGAACTCCGTGCGCGAAGTGTTCGGCTTCGACCTGCCGCTGGTGTCGTCCACCAAGTCGCTGTCGGGCCATTCGCTCGGCGCTGCGGGCGTGCAGGAAGCCATTTATTCACTGCTGATGCTGCGCGACGGCTTCCTCGCCGGCTCCGCCAACATCGACGAGCTCGACCCTGCCTGCGCCGATTACCCGATCCTGCGCGAGACGCGGGCGGTGCGGGCGGATACCGTGATGTCGAACAGCTTCGGGTTCGGCGGCACGAACGCTTCGCTCGTGTTCCGCCGCTTCTGAGCGCGCGCGGCCGCAACCGCAATACGGCGCTCGGGCAACCGGAAGGGGAATCTACGGGTGGAGGCGTGGTCGGGGCCATCAAAATCCTCCTGACCGTGGCAGTATAGGAGTGCGTGGCGCAACGCCGAACCGGCGTGCGTCAAGTACGTAGCGCGACGCCGGTCTTGATCCACGGCAAGGTCGTGATGCACTGCACCGCCTAGACTTTCCGCAACGAAACGTGGGCTTGGACTCGAGCGTCCGCATGGCAAGACAGGCCGAGATTGCACATTGGGAAATCGAGGACCCGGCATTCTGGTCCTCGACCGGGCGCCGCATTGCGACGCGCAACCTGTGGATCTCGATTCCCGCGCTGCTGCTGGCATTCGCCGTATGGATGCTGTTCTCGGTCGTCGCGGTCAAGCTCAACCAGGCCGGCTTCGCCTTCACGACCGACCAGCTGTTCTGGCTGACCGCGCTGCCGGCGCTTTCCGGCGCAACGCTGCGCATTTTCTATTCGTTCATGGTGCCGATCTTCGGTGGACGGCGCTGGACCGCGGTCTCGACGGCGCTGCTGCTGCTGCCTGCCGTCTGGCTCGGCTTTGCCGTGCAGGATCCGGCCACCCCGTACTGGCAATTCGTCGCGATCGCGATCCTGTGCGGGTTCGGCGGCGGGAATTTCGCGTCGTTATCCGAAGAGCCGGCGGTCGTCGCGAAGATTCTGGCGCACCTGGAGAAGGCGGCGTCGGATCGGCATCAGACAGAACTGCCGCTGGGTGCGCGGGCCCCGCCGGTGCAG
>JAKORH010000210.1 GCA_029777935.1 Pseudomonadota bacterium | reverse complement strand
CTTCAACGGCGTGGCGGGCGAACGCTTCGCGGTGCGCAATTCGGGCGCGAGCGCCGTCGTCGAGGGCACCGGCGACCACGGCTGCGAGTACATGACGAAGGGCACCGTGGTGGTGCTCGGCGGCACCGGCCGCAATTTCGCGGCGGGCATGTCGGGCGGCATCGCGTACGTATATGACGAACACGACGATTTCGCGAAGAAGTGCAACGCGGCGATGGTCGCGTTGGAGCCCGTGCTGACCACGCAGGAGCAGCAGGAAAGGATCGACGAGGCGATCTGGCACCTCGGCGAGACCGACGAATTCATCCTGCACGAGCTGCTGGAGAAGCACTTCCGCTACACCGGCAGCTTCCGCGCGAAGGAGATCCTGCACAACTGGGCGGCGATGCGCGCCAGGTTCGTCAAGGTGTTTCCGCACGAGTACCGGCGCGCGCTCAAGCAGCTCGCCGAGGCGCTGCGACAGGTCGAACCGCAGAAGCTGGCGGCGTGAGGTCGTGATGGGCAAGATCACCGGATTCCTCGAATACGCGCGGCTGGAAGAAGCGGCCGAGGCGCCTTCTGCGCGCAAGAAACACTGGCGCGAGTTCATCACGCATCTGACCGACGAGCAGGCGTCGATCCAGGGCGCACGCTGCATGGACTGCGGCATCCCGTTCTGCAGCAACGGCTGCCCAGTCAACAACGTCATCCCCGACTTCAACGATCTCGTCTACAAGCGGGACTTCCGGAATGCGCTCAACGTGCTTCACAGCACGAACAACTTTCCCGAGTTCACCGGCCGCATCTGTCCCGCGCCGTGCGAAGCCGCCTGCACGCTGAACATCAACGCCGAGGCGGTCGGCATCAAGTCGATCGAGCACAAGATCATCGACAAGGGCTGGGAAGAGGGCTGGGTCGTGCCGCAACCGCCGGCGCGCAAGACCGGCAGGAAGGTCGCGATCGTCGGCAGCGGGCCGGCGGGCCTGGCGGCCGCGCAGCAGCTCGCGCGCGCGGGTCACGACGTGACGGTGTTCGAGAAGAACGACCGTATCGGCGGGCTGCTGCGCTACGGCATCCCGGACTTCAAGCTGGAGAAGTCGCACGTCGACCGCCGCATCGCGCAGATGCAGGCCGAGGGCGTGACCTTCCGCACCGGCGTGCTGATCGGCAAGGGCAAGCTCAACGGCGGCGTGGTCGACTGGTCGAAGCAGGCGGTTGACCCCGCACAGTTGCTGAAGGACTTCGATGCCATCGTGCTCGCGGGCGGTGCCGAGCAGCCGCGCGATCTGCCGGTGCCGGGGCGGGAACTGAAGGGCATTCATTTCGCAATGGAGTTCCTGCCGCAGCAGAACAAGGTCGTCGCAGGCGACAAGGTCAAGGACCAGATCGTCGCCACCGGCAAGCGCGTGGTGGTGATCGGCGGCGGCGACACCGGCTCGGACTGCGTAGGCACCAGCAACCGGCACGGCGCCAAGAGCGTCACGCAGTGGGAGCTGCTGCCGCAGCCGCCGAGGCAGGAGAACAAGGAACTGACGTGGCCGTACTGGCCGCTGAAGCTGCGCACGTCGAGCTCGCACGAGGAAGGTGTGGAGCGCGACTGGTCGATCACGACCAAGCGCTTCAACGGCGACGCCAAGGGCAACGTCAAGTCGCTGACCGCCACGCGCGTCGAGTGGCAGAAGGACGAGACGACCGGCCAGACGAAGATGGTCGAAGTCCCGGGCTCCGAGCTCGAGATACCGGCCGATCTCGTGTTGTTCGCCATGGGATTCGTGTCGCCGGTCGCGTCCGTGCTCGACGCGTTCGGCGTCGACAAGGACCCGCGCGGCAACGCGCGCGCGCCGACCGACGGCAACGGCTGCTACCGGACGAGCGTCGACCAGGTCTTCGCTGCCGGCGACATGCGGCGCGGGCAGTCGCTGGTGGTGTGGGCGATTCGCGAGGGCCGGCAGTGCGCGCGGGCAGTCGACGAATACCTGATGGGGACTTCAACCCTCCCGCGGTGAACCTCGCGAATCGCCCGGCGCCCGCTGCGCGAGCGCATGGGCAAGGTGCGGAACGCGCGCGACCGCGCGCGTCGGCGAAGGCCGGCAGTGCGCGCGGGCAGTCGACGAATACCTGATGGGGACTACGACCCTTCCGCGGTGAACCTCGC
Organism: Pseudomonadota bacterium; assembly: GCA_029777935.1. The sequence goes on along the minus strand of JAKORH010000210.1, from coordinate 10,437 downwards.
GAAGCGCCCGGCGCCCGCTGCGCGAGCACATGGGCAAGCTGCGCAACGCGCGCGGCCGCGCGCATTGCGCGAGGGTCGCCAGTGCGCACGCGCGGTCGACGAGTACCTGATGGAATCCTCGAGCCTGCCGCGGCAGGAAGGCGTTCTCACCACACAGGGCACAGAGAACGGCACTTTTCCTTTCTGCGCTCTCTGTGTTCTCTGTGGACAACAGAATTCAGCACCTTTCAGTGGCATCGCCCGGCAACTGTGGCCGGTCGCGCTCCTTGCTGACCAGGCACAGGAAGCCGAGCGCTTCGCCGGCATCGGCGCGGAACTGGTGCCAGGTCAGCGGATCGATCGACACCAGGTCGCGCTCGGCGATGGCGTGTGCCGCATCGCCGATGCGCACCGTGCCGCGGCCGCGCAGGATCAGCACCGCGTGCGTGTGCTCGTGCCGCTCGAGCGTCGAGTAACCGCCGGGTGAAATCTCGAAGTAGCGCAGCTCGCACGCCTGATCGGACTGCGAAAACAGCACCTGGCGCGTGATGTCGCGGAACGGCGCCGAACCCTCTTCCTTGTAGCGCAACAGATCGACTGCCTGCCAGCGGTAGTCGCCGGCGGCGCCGACGGCGAAGCGGCGGATCGCGCTCACTGGACGACCCTCGCGCTGCGCGCTCGGGGATTCGCCCTTGGGGCGGCCCGGCGGGCTCATGCTGCGACCGGGGCCGACGCCGCATGCACCGCGGCGACGAAGGAGCGCGCGCGCTCTTCCAGCCGCTCGCGCGCGATCAGCAGCGAACCGCCGATCAGCAGCATCGCATCGCGGCCATACTCGGCGACGATCTCCGCGCAGCGCTCCACGCTCATGCCGCCCGCGGGCGTCGGCAGCGTGCGCTTCAGGCCGTGCCAGTCGCGGCGACTGTTGGCTGCGATCGCGTCGCACACCGCGCGCGCGTAGGTGAAGCGGCCGCCGTGGTTCGGGAAGATCACCGCGTCGGCCCCGAGCAAGCGAAACAGTTTGCCCAGCAAAGCGGGCGGCGCGATGCGCATACTGCCGCCGAGCGCCGGATGCGCGAGGAACGCAAGGTCCGGGTGCTCGCGCTTCAGTGCGTTCAGCGTGGACACGCCGCATACCATCGGCGCGATCAGCGCGATGCGCACGCCGAGCGCACGCGCCAGTTCGACCTGCCGCCGCATGTCGTCGTGCGAGCCGAACAGGCTCGGCGCGTACAGCGCGTTCTTCCCCGATGTGCCATTGGCCTCCGCGATCGCACGCTGGCACGCCGCCACGCGCTGCGAAAACGGTGCACTCGACTGGTCGGCCCAGCCGTGGTCGTCCTTGATCACGTCGATGCCCGCGCGCGCGAACGTGCCTGCCAGCGTCGCGAGATGCGTCAGGCTCGAGCCGATCGGTTTCAGCGCACTGCTGGTCAGCGTGCGCTCGCGGAGGCCGAGGATGCGGCGCAGCCCGTCGATGCCGAGGTTCGGTCCGCCGAAAGTCGCGGCGAGCCGCGGCGGCAGATCGAAGTCGATCAATTCGACATCCGGCTGCAGCGAGCTGTTGCCGAACATCATGTTCAGCAGTTGGCCGGCGTCGTCACCGACGCTCTCCGCGCTCAGCGATACGACCGCGACCGCCGTATCGTCCGGCTGCGCCTCGACGTGTTCGACGCGCGCCGCCACTTCATCCAGCACGCGCGCTTCCTGTACCGCCTCGGGCGGCGTCTCGATGCTCTGCTCGATCGCCAGCAGCCGGGCCCGCGGCAACGCTTCAGCAGCGGCTACGTGCAGCCGGTAGGTCACGTGGATGCGCTCGGCGCTCATGCAGGAATTCTACGGGCTGACCATCCGGCGCACGAACTGCGACGGGTCAATGCGACGCGCGGCCGTCGGGGCAGCATTCAATCGAGTCGAATGAAAGCCGAGGCCTAGATGAAACGCAATCGAATGATGCTGGCAGTGACGGCGCTGGTCGCGCTGGCGGTCGCGGGACCGGCTTTCGGGCAGTTGCGCACCGAACTGGGCAAGCGCGAATACCAGTCCAACTGCGCGGTCTGCCACGGCGAGAAGGGCAAGGGTGACGGTTCGTATTTCGAACTGCTCAAGACGCGGATACCCGATATCACGACGATCACCGAGCGCAACAAGGGTGTGTTCCCGGCCGAGCGGATGTACCAGGTCATCGACGGCCGTGAGACGCTGAAATCGCATGGCACGCGCGAGATGCCCATCTGGGGGCAGGACTACAGCTTGCAGGCGGCCAAGTACTACATAGATGTTCCATACGATCCCGAGGTCTATATCCGGGTTCGCATCCTGTCGCTGATCGATTACATCTACTCGCTGCAGACTGTCAGATAGGCACGCCGCCTTGTTACCCGCGCGGGGCGATTCAGCCGCGCGCGGCGGAATGGTCGGCCTCGTGCGGCTGACCGGCTGCGGCGCGAGGATATCCGGAAGTGCGGCGCCAACGGTGACCAAATTTGCGGTTCGGTGACCGCCGCGGCCGCTATGATCGCGCTTCGTACTTCCGGGACCGGGAAAACCCCATGTTCCCGGGGCCGGACAGGGCGAGACGGAACGCGGCAGAACGGATCGGATATTGGACGCTCGAGACTCAGGGCCTCTTGGCGCGGGCTTGGCGGCCGCGTCCGCGAAGGACGAGCCGCCGCTGTCGCTCTACCGCGCCATCATCGAGTCGCTCGACGATCCGGTGTGCCGCTGGCTACCCGACGGAACGCTGACCTACTGCAACGCCCGCTACCGCGAGATATTCGGTGTCCGCAACGAGAACTGCGGCGCCCATACGTGGCTCGACTTCGTTGCGCCGACGGAGCGACCAGCGCTTGCGCGCTTGACCGACGACCTGTTGCGCAATCCGCGCCCGGTCACTCGCGATGATGTCGCGACGGCTGCCGACGGCTCCCGACGCTGGTTTTCATGGAATCACGTTCCGCTGCTGGACGCAACGGGAGCCTTGATCGGATTCCAATCGGTTGGCCGCGACATCACCGCGCGCAAGCACGACGAGATCGCCCTGGCTGAAAGCGCCACGCGGCTCGGCGAAGCGCAGCGCGTGGCCGGAATCGGCAGTTGGGAACTGGACCTTGGCAGCCAGCGGCTGATGTGCTCGGACGAGGTGTACAAGCTCTTCGAAATCGAACGGGCGAGCTTCGGCGCCTCCTACGAGGCATTCCTGGCGGCGATTCATCCGGACGACCGCGAGCGCGTCATCGCGGCGCGCACGCGATCGGTCGCGGACCACGCGTCGTACGAAGTGCTGCATCGGCTGCGAATGGCCGACGGACGCGTGAAATGGATCCGCGAGCGCGGCGAGACTCTGCCCGGCGACGGCGGTCGGGCCGTGCGATCGGTGGGCACGGTGCAGGACGTGACGCAGCAGGTGCTGGCCGAGAAGGAGTCGAGCCGCATGCATGGACTGCTGCAGTTCATCATCGACGCCTGTCCCGACTGGATCTTCGCCAAGGATCTGAACCATCGCTTCGTGATGGTCAACCGCGCCTTTGCCGGCGCCCAGGGATTGGCACCGGAGCAGATGATCGGCCGCGCCGACACGGAATTCTGGCCGCGCGCCGTGTGCGAGGGCGACGCCGTCGCTGGCCTTCGCGGATTCCACAACGACGACCGGCGCGCATTCGCCGGCGAGACGCTGCACAACCCCGGCGACGTGGCCACGCTCGGCGACGGCAGCGTTCGCATCTTCGACGCCTACAAGGGTCCGCTGAAGGACGCGGACGGGCGCGTCGTCGGCGTCTTCTCGTATCAGCGCGACGTGACCGATCGGGTCGACGTGGAGCGCGAACTGGAAGCCAGCCGCGCGTACCTGCGTGCGATCGTCGAGAACGAGCCGGAGTGCGTGAAGCTGCTCGACCGCGACGGCAACCTGCTCGACATGAACCCGGCCGGCTTGGCGATGATCGGAGCCGAATCGCTCGAGCAGGTACGCGGCCGCGGCGTTCGTTCGCTGGTGTCGCCGCCGGACCGCCGCGAGTTCGACGCGATGCTCGCGGCGGTCTTTCGCGGCGAATCGCGCAAGCTGAGTTTCGGGCTCACCAGCCTGAAGGGAGTCCGACGGCATCTGGAGACGCACTCGGTTCCGCTGTGGGACGAAGGGCGGCGCGTCGTCACGGCGCTGCTCGGCGTCACGCGAGATGTCACCGAGCACCGGCAGGCCGAAAGTGCCTTGCGCGCATCGGAAGCACGCTATCGCGATCTGTTCGCGTCCAACCCGCACCCGATGTGGGTCTACGACGTCGACACGCTGTCGTTCCTCGAGGTCAACGACGCGGCCGTCCTGCACTACGGCTACAGCCGCGACGAATTCCTGGCCATGACGATCCGGGACATTCGTCCGCCGGAAGACGTTGCGCGCTTGATGGGCAACGTCGCGCGTGCCGCAGAAGGTGTCAACGAGGCCGGCATCTGGCGTCATCGCAGGCGCAACGGCCAGACCATTCTGGTCGAGATCCGGACCCACGCCGTCGACTTCCGGGGTCGGCGCTCCGAACTGGTGCTGGCCAACGACGTGACCGAGCGGGCGCGGGCGCAGGAGGCGCTGCGCTCGAGCGAGGCGCGGCTGAGCTTCCTCCTCGGATCGAGCCCGGTGGTGATCTACACCTGCGCGCCGCGTGACGGCTTTCCTGCCACATACGTCAGCCCGAACGTCGAGGAACTGTTCGGGTATGCGCCGGGCGCGTGGCTGTCTCAGCCCGGGTTCTGGACATCGAACATCCATGCGGACGACGCGCCGCGCGTGCTGGCGGACCTGGAGCAGCACTTGTTCCGCGACAACCGGCACCAGCACGAGTACCGCCTCCGGCTTCCCGATGGCAGTTATCGCTGGATCCACGACGAGCTGCGGCTGCTCCGAGATGTGGGCGGCGAACCGGCCGAGATCATCGGCTACCGGGCCGATATCGACGATCGGCGGCGCGCCGAAGAAGAGCTGGAACGCCACCGTGAACGGCTGGAGGAACTGGTGCAGCAGCGCACGCAGCATCTTCAGCTCGCCAAGAACGAGGCCGAGCGGGCCAACAAGGCGAAGAGCGAATTCCTGTCGCGGATGAGCCACGAGCTGCGCACGCCGATGAACGCCATCCTCGGCTTCGCGCAGGTGCTGCAGTTGCAACCGCTCGATGCGCGGCAGCGGCGATTCGTCGATGAGATATACCGCGCCGGCGACCATCTGCTGCGCCTGATCGACGACCTGCTCGACATTTCCCGCATCGAGGTCGGCAAGGTCTCGGTGGCGGTGCAGCCGACCGGCCTGCGCAAGGTCGTCGCCGAGGCGCTGCAGATCGTGCGGCCGATGCTGGCCGGGCGGAACATCACCCTGCGCGAGCTGTGCGATGCGAGCGACGATCAGTACGTGATGGCCGATCCGGACCGCTTGCGCCAGATTCTGGTGAACCTGCTGTCCAATGCGGTCAAGTACAACAGCGACGGCGGCAGCATCGAGCTCGGTTGCCGGCCCGGCGGCGTGCGTCGCGTTCGTCTGCTGGTCACCGATACCGGCCGGGGGATCGCCGCGCACCGGCTGCCGCAGTTGTTCGAGCCGTTCGAGCGCCTCGGTGCCGAGGCGACGGCTGTCGAGGGCACGGGCATCGGTCTGGCGCTGTCGAAGCAGCTCGCACATCTGATGGGCGCAGACCTCGGCGTGGAATCGACGGTCGGCGTCGGCTCGACCTTTTGGATCGATCTGCCCGAGGCGCAAGCCGCACAACCGACACCCGCGGGGCCGGGGCGCCTGCGTTCCGAGGGCGCGGACGAAGTGACGCTGCTCTACGTCGAGGACAACTTCGCCAACCTGCAGGTGGTCGAGGCCATGCTCGGAATGCGGCCGGGGCTGCGCGTGCTTTCGGCAACGCACGGTGAAGAAGGGCTGCGAGTCGCGCGGCGCGAGTCTCCGGACGTGATCCTGCTCGACGTCCATCTGCCCGGGCTGGACGGTTACGCAGTTCTGTCCGCGTTGCGAGCCGATCCGGCGACATGCGCGATTCCGGTCGTGGCGCTGTCGGCCGATGCGATGCCTGCGGATTTTGAGCGTGGGCGGCGGGCGGGATTCGACGACTACCTGACCAAACCCGTGCGGTTCGAGCCGTTGCTCGCCGCACTGGAAGCGGCGCTGCGCCGCCGGCCGGCGACCCGAAGCGCAAACGCGTAATCCCGCCCGGCGGCACGCGCGGGCGGCGCCTCGGGAATGCTATGCGACAATCCGCGCGCCGCTTTACCGTGCCGGCGCCGATCGATCCGGCGGGCGCGGACCGCAGCGCCGGCAAGCTGCCGCGCGATCTGTCCCGATCAATCAACAAAGCACACCGTTCCGGGCGACCGTCCGCCGTGAAATCCGACGCCTTCATCGCCATCGATCACGTCACGTTCGGCTATGACCAGCGCGTGATCCTGAGCGACGTGTCGCTGACGTTCCCGCGCGGGAAGGTGGTGGCGATCATGGGCGGCTCGGGCTGCGGCAAGACCACGCTGCTGCGACTGATCGGCGGCGTGATCCGGCCACGGCAGGGCCGCATCACGTTCGACGGCGAGGAGGTCGACCCGCACAACCGCGAGCGGCTGTACGCGCTGCGCCGGCGCCTGGGGATGCTGTTCCAGTTCGGGGCCCTCTTCACCGATCTGACGGTGTTTGAGAACGTCGCCTTTCCGATCCGCGAGCACACCAACCTGCCCGAGCCGATGATCCGCGACATCGTGCTGATGAAGCTGCACGCGGTCGGGCTGCGCGGTGCCGCGCACCTGCGCATCGCCGAGGTCTCCGGCGGCATGGCGCGCCGGATCGCGCTGGCGCGCGCCATCGCGCTCGATCCCGAGCTGATCATGTACGACGAGCCGTTCGCGGGACTCGATCCGATCTCGATGGGCGTGACCGCGAACTTGATCCGGCGCCTGAACGACGCCACCGGCGCCACCTCGCTGATCGTGTCGCACGATGTGCACGAGTGCTTCCTGATCTGCGATTACGCCTGCCTGATCTCGGCCGGCCGCATCGTGGCCGCCGGCACGCCGGACGAACTGCAGGCCTCGAGCGATCCGGAGGTGCGCCAGTTCATTCGCGGCGAGCCCGACGGGCCGGTGCCGTTCCACTACCCGGCGCCGCCGATCGCGGCCGATTTCGGGTTGAGGCCATGAACATCGGGGACCTGCTGCCGCAACTCGGCGTGCGCACGCTGAAATGGCTGCGCGGACTCGGTCACAGCGCGTTCTTCTTCGCCGAGCTGATCGGCAACATGCCCGCAGCGCTGCGCCGCCTCTACCTCGTGGTCGCGCAGATCCACGCGATCGGCAACTACTCGCTGATCATCATCGTGGCTTCCGGGCTGGCGGTCGGATTCGTGCTCGGCCTGCAGGGCTACTACACGCTGTCCCGCTATGGCTCGGCCGAATCGCTCGGGCTGCTGGTCGCGCTGACGCTGGTGCGCGAGCTGTCGCCGGTGGTCACCGCGCTGCTGTACGCTGGCCGCGCCGGCACGTCGCTGACGGCCGAGATCGGCCTGATGAAGGCGGGCGAGCAGCTCGCGGCGATGGAGATGATGGCAATCGATCCCAAGCAGCGCGTGCTCGCGCCGCGCTTCATCGGCGGCATCGTTTCGATGCCGCTGCTGGCGGCCATGTTCTCGGCGATCGGCATCTTCGGCGGCTACGTGGTCGGCGTGCAGATGATCGGCATCGACTCGGGCCAGTTCTGGTCGCAGATGCAGAGCGGCGTCGACGTGTTCGACGATGTGGGCAACGGCATGATCAAGAGCGTGGTGTTCGGCCTGGTGTGCACCTTCGTCGCGCTGTACCAGGGCTACGAGGCCGAGGCCACGCCCGACGGCGTGGCGCGCGCCACCACGCGCACGGTGGTGATCTCGTCGCTGTCGGTGCTGCTGCTCGACTTCGTGCTGACGGCGATCATGTTCTCGACCCCGCGTTGACGGAGTGAAAGATGGGACGCAAAGGCATTGAAACCCTGGTCGGGCTGTTCGTGCTGGCCGGGTTCGTTGCAATCGGGTATCTGGCGCTGAAGGCGGCCAATCTCGCCAGCTTCACGATCGGCGACACCTACACCATCACCGCCAGGTTCGACAACATCGGTGGGCTGAAAGCACGCGCGCCGGTGCGCAGCGCGGGCGTCACCGTCGGGCGCGTCGCGGCGATCACGTTCGACACCAAGACGTATCAGGGGGTGGTGACGATGCAGATCGAGCAACGGTACCAGTTCCCCAAGGACACGTCGGCGAAAATCCTGACCGCCGGACTGCTGGGCGACCAGTACATCGGGCTGGAGCCCGGCGGTGACGACAAGGACCTCGCCAACGGCGACACCATCAAGATGACGCAGTCGGCGGTCGTGCTCGAGAACCTGATCGGCCAGTTCCTCTACAACAAGGCGGCCGAAGGCGCGGCCGAGCCGGCGAAGAAGTGAGGCGATGATGCGCGGCTGGCGGGCGCGAATGTTGCGACTGGTGGTGCTGCCGGCGCTGGCCGCATTGCTCGGCGCCTGCGCGACCACGATTCCGCCCAACGCGGGCAGCAACCCGTCCGATCCCTGGGAGAAGTACAACCGCGAGATGACCGAGTTCAATGACCGGGTCGATCGCGCGATCCTCAAGCCGGTCGCGCAGACATACGCCGACTACATGCCGGCACCGGTGCGCGACTGCGTCGGCAACATCTTCAGCAACATCGGCGACGTGCCCAGCGCGCTGAACAACCTGCTGCAGGGCAAGCCGCGCGAGGCGGCGAGCGACGTCTGCCGCGTGGTCATCAACACCACGGTCGGCGTGCTCGGCTGCTTCGATGTCGCAAGCAAGGCGGGACTGGAGAAGAGCGGCGAGGACTTCGGCCAGACGCTCGGCCGCTGGGGCGTCGGGCAGGGGCCGTACTTCGTGTGGCCGTTCCTCGGGCCCAGCACGGTACGCGATTCGTTCGGGCGCGTGGCCGGCTTCTATACCGACCCGCTCATATACGTGCAGGCGGTCGACTGGCGCAATTCGCTGTGGGCCACGCGCTTCGTCGATACGCGCGCGCGCCTGCTGCCTGCCGACAAGCTGCTGGAGACGGCGATCGACCGCTATCAGGCGATCCGCGACGCCTACCTGCAGCGGCGCCGCAACCAGGTCTACGACGGCAATCCGCCGCCGCCGGCCGAACCCGACGACGACACGGAAGCGAAACCCGCGCCGCCGCCGGATCAACCGGCACCGGAGCCGGCGCGTTGAATGCAGGTTCCGGAACTGTCCGGCCGCGATGAGGTCTCGACGATGAAGATCATGACGAAGGAAAGCGTCAACCCGATGCGGCGTCTGCTCGCGCTCGCCGCGTGCTCGTTGCTGCCGCTGGGATGGGCGCAGGCTCAGGGCGCGGCCGCCGCCAGCGTGCCGGCGAGTGCCGCCGGGCAGACCCCCGATGCGCTCGTGCTGAACCTGTCCAATGACGTGCTCGACGCGATCAAGAAGGATCCGTCGCTGAAGGCGGGCGATCTGACGAAGCTGAATGCGCTGGTCGACCAGAAGATCCTGCCATACGTGGACTTCGAGAAGATGACCCGGCTGGCGGTCGGCCGTGGCTGGCGTCAGGCAACGCCCGAGCAACGGCAGACGCTGGTGAAGGAATTCCGCACGCTGCTGGTGCGCACCTACAGCGGCGCGGTGTCCGCCGTCACCGATCACAAGGTGCAGATGAGGCCATTCCGCGCGCAGCCGGGCGACACCGACGTCGTGGTGCGAACGCAGGTCGTGCCGTCGCGCGGCGATGCGATCCAGCTCGACTACCGGCTGGAGAAGATCGACGGCGGCTGGAAGATCTACGACGTCAGCGTGCTCGGCGTGTGGCTGGTCGAGAACTACAAGAGCCAGTTCGCCTCCGAGGTGCAGCAAAGCGGTGTCGACGGCCTGATCAAGGCGCTCGCCGACCGCAACCGCCAGCTCGCCGAAGGCAGGAAATCTTGAAGCTCGAGGTTTCCCGCATTGCCAACGACAACGTGGTCGGCCTCCTCGAGCAGGGGCTGGCGGCGATTCGCGCGGGCGACGTGGCGGTCGATCTGTCGTCGGTCAACGAATGCAACACCGCCTCGGTGGCGATGCTGCTCGCGTGGCAGCGCGAGGCGCAGGCACGCGGTGTCAGGCTGCAGCTGACAGGCGTGCCCGCCAATCTCGGCAGCCTCGCGCAGCTTTACGGCGTCGAGGCGCTGGTCAACGGCGGCGCCTGACGCGACTCCCGTAAAATTCCTTGTCCGCCGCCCCGACAACCGGGGCGGCGCCGTTTCATGCCGCTGCCCGCGATCGAAGCCATCGACGTCGCCAAGCGCTACCCGACCCGCGGCGCCGGCGTGATCGCGCTCGACGGCGTCAGCCTGCGCATCGAGGAGGGCGAGTTCTTCGGCCTGCTCGGCCCCAACGGCGCCGGCAAGACCACGCTGATCTCGATCGTCGCCGG
>JAKORH010000209.1 GCA_029777935.1 Pseudomonadota bacterium | reverse complement strand
TGGCCGGCTTCGTCGTCGCTGGATGCGCGACGCCGACCTCCGCTTCGTCCGGCCCGAACGGGCCGGGCGCGGTCGACGCGCGCTTCGGCGAAGCGGTGCGCCAGGCGCGCGCACAGCAGGCACTGAATCCGGATGCCCGCAACACCGACCCGGTGGCCGGCATCGACGGCGTGGCGGCGCAGAACGCCATCCTTCTCTACGAGAAGGGCTTCAAGGAGCCGCCGCGCACCTTCAACATTCTCGGCATCGGCGGCAGCTCGGTAGCGCCATAACCGGCGCGGTTTCCTCGGCCCTCATCGCGATCGCCATGACCCTCAAGCTCACGCTGTTCGGACCCACGCACAAGGGTGCGGACGACATCGCGCACCGGCTGCCGCCGGCCGACGACAACGTCACGGCGTCGCTGGCCTTCGGCGGCGTCGAAGACCTGGCGGGCGAGATCGAGAACGACCACCCCGACCTGCTCGTGGTCGAGATGCCAGCCCTCGGAGTGACCGAACTCGCCCGGGTGGAGACCGCGCTGACGCGCTCGCCGGCGACGGCAATGGTTCTGCTTACCGCCGATCGCTCGCCCGAGTACCTGCTGCGCGCGATGCGCGCCGGCGTGCGCGAGATCGTCCCGGTTCCCGTAGCGGGCGACGAGCTGAAGGCCGCGTACGGACGCCAGCTCGAGCGCGCGATGACGGCTCGCGGCATCGAGCGCAAGGCGCGCGTGCTGGCTTTCCTGCCCGCCAAGGGGGGCAGCGGCTCGACCTTCGTGGCGACCAACCTGGCTCATGCGCTCGCGATGCGCGGCAAGCGCGTCGCGCTGATCGACATGAACCTGCACTCCGGCGACGCGGTGCTGTTCCTGACCGAAGGCAAGCCGACGCGGACCATCACCGATCTCGCGCGCGAGTCGGCCCGGCTCGACCCGACGTTCGTCGAGTCGGGCATGATGCAGGTGAGCGAGAACCTCTGGGTGCTGCCGGCGCCCGACACGCCGGAAGGCCCGATGGACGTGACCCCCGATGCGGTGGGCAGCATCGTGTCGTTCGCGCGCACGCGCTTCGACTTCGTGCTGCTCGACATGGGCCGCATCCTCGACGCGCCGTCGGTGCGCGCGCTCGACCAGGCCGAGGTGTTGTACATCACGCTGCAGTTGACGCTGCCGTTCCTGCACGACGCGAAGCGGCTGCTCGCCCTGCTCGCGACGCTCGGCTACGAGCGCGACAAGCTGCACATCATCGTCAACCGCTGGGAGAAGGGCGGCGAGATCACGTCGACCGACGTGCAGAAGTCGCTCGGCGTGCCGGTCGACCTCGAGGTGCCCAACAGCTTCGCCGCGGTGGC
>JAKORH010000208.1 GCA_029777935.1 Pseudomonadota bacterium | reverse complement strand
GCTGCGTTGGATCGGCGCGGCGTTGACTGATGCGAGTCACCGGTTTCGCGCCGTGCGCGGCTATCGCGACATGAAGCGTTTGCTGACCGCGCTTGCAGTACGCGCCGAAGGCGCCATCACGACCGCCAACCGCAAAGCCGCGTAGGATGTTCATCCCGAGCCGCCACTGCCAGCTCGTTCAACAGCGCTCGGGACATCGCCCGGCCACGGCGCGTCGTGGTCAACCAGTGACCGCTCTCGTGCCGATCCGGCAACTGAGCTGAAAGAGCCGGTCCCGGCCGTCACCAACTCCTGCACCTGACCCGCTCGCCACCTCATTGCCGCCCGTAGAGGCGCAGGAAGAGCTGCGCCGCCTCCTCGGCCCTTTGGCGGATCTCCTTCACGCCCGGCGGCGCGGCCGTGCCCAGCAGGATCCACACTAGCAGGTCGCCCCAAAGCAGGGCTTGGTAGCGCGCGATCATCGAAGAGAGATCCTCGTCGACGAGGAGCTTCGCGGCGCGCGCCGATCGCAGCAATGCTTCGAGCGCCGCGCGCGCGGGCTTGCGGCCACGCTCCTGGATGGACGCGGCGACGGCGGGTGACCGCTTGGCCTCGGAGATGCCGAGCCGGAAGACCGCGAGCACGGCAGGGTCCATGATCTCCCGCAGCAGCGTCTCGCCGAACCGGCACAACGCTGAGCGCAGGCTCGCCACATCGGTGGCTTCCGGGAAGTCCTCGGGCAGGCGCATCCGCCGGCCGCGCGTCGCCACGCACGCCGCGAGCATCTGCTCCTTGTTGCCCACGAGCGCGTAGAGCTCGCGCTTCGAGACTTTCGCCCGCGTCGCGATGTCGAGCGTCGTCGCGGCGGCGAAGCCGTGCTCCATGAAGGCCTGCATCGCGGCCGACAGGATCCGGTCGCGGACGGAGCCGTCGGTTTCCTCTTTCGCGGGCCGATCCCGTTTTGACGCCATCGCTTCCCCCCTTGACGTGGTACCAGTTAGTACCATACCATGCGTTCATTGGTACCCAATGGTACCGGAGACGACCAGATGAATCCATCCCAGGCAAACCCTGCGGTCCGACTGCGGGACGCGGCCAAGACGTACCGAGCAGGCGAGGTCGAGGTCCCCGCCTTGAGCGGCATCAGCATCGACATTCCCTACCACCGATTCTCCATGGTGATCGGCGCCTCGGGCAGCGGGAAATCCACGCTGCTGAACCTCATCGGCTGCATCGATGCGCCCACGCGCGGCACGGTCGAGGTGTGCGGCGAGGCGATCGGCGCGCTCGACGACGATGCGCTCGCCGACTTCCGCGCGCGCAACATCGGCTTCATCTTCCAGACCTTCAGCCTGGTGCCGGTGCTCTCGGCGTACGAGAACGTCGAGTATCCGCTCGTGCTCGTGGGCATGCCGGAGGCCGAACGCCGCCGCAGGACGCGCGCCGTGCTGGATGCGGTCGGGCTCGCGGCCTACGCCGACCGCCGGCCGAACGAGCTTTCCGGCGGGCAGCGGCAGCGGATCGCGATCGCGCGCGCCCTCGTGAAATCGCCGCAGATCGTGCTGGCGGACGAGCCCACCGCGAACCTCGATTCCAGGACGGGTGCCGCGATCATCGAGCTGATGCGCCAGGTGCAGGCCGAATCGCGCACGACCTTCGTCTTCGCGACCCACGATCCGCAGCTCATGTCGCAGGCCGACGAGATCTTCGCGATCCGCGACGGAACCCTCGTCGAGCAGCGCCACGGAAGGAGCAACGCATGAACCTGCTCGTCAAGACCGCCGCCCGCAACATCCTGCGCAACGCGCGCCGCTCGCTAATGACCGGCTCGGCCGTGGCTGCGGGCGCCCTGGCGATGCTGCTCTTCGGCGGCTTCGCCAACTACATCTTCTCTGGCCTCGAGACCAACAGCGTGCAGCGCGTGGGTCACCTGAGCATCTTCCGCACCGGCTACTTCCTCTTCGGCAGCGGCAATCCGGCCGCCTACGGCATCGGGCAGTACCAACGCGTGATCGACCTCGTGTCGCAGGACCCGACGCTCCGTCCGTTGCTCAACGTGGTGACGCCGACGCAGTCGCTGGCGGGCATCGCGGGCAACTTCTCTGACGGCAACGAAGCATCCAAGACGTTCTTCGGCGTCGGCCTCGTTCCTTCGGCGCGCGACCGGATGCGCCAATGGGACGAGCACCGCACCGGGCAGATCCACGCGCCTGATGCGCGCCTGTCGGACGCCGACGCGTCGCGCGGCCTGGTGGGCGTCGGCCTCGCGCGGATCCTGGAATTGTGTGGACCGCTCGATCTTCCCCAATGTCCGGCCGCGCCGAAGCCGACGCAACCCAAGGAAGCAACGGCGCCGCGCGACGACGTGGTGGCGCTCGCACAGCTCGACGCGAATCCCTCCGCCGGCGGGAAAGACCGCGCTCCCCATCTCGACCTCCTCGCAGCGACCGCCGGCGGCGCGCCGAACGTCGTGAGCCTCGCAGTGGCCGGCGCCGAATCGCAAGGCGCGCGCGAGCTCGACGACAACTTCATCGCGATGCCGCTCGCGGTCGCGCAGCAGCTCGTCTATGGCCGCGGCGAGCACAAGGCGACCGGCATCGTTCTGCAGCTTCATCGCACCGAGGACCTGCCGGTCGTGCGTTCGCGCCTGCAGCAGATCATCGACGCGAACCACCTCGATCTCGAGATCCGCGACTTCCGCGATCTGTCTCCGTTCTACGTTCAGGTCGTGGCGATGTTCAGCGCGATCTTCGGCTTCATCGCGCTGGTGATGGGCGTGATCGTGCTGTTCGCGGTCGTCAACACCATGACGATGAACGTGATGGAACGCACCAACGAGATCGGCACGATCCGCGCGCTCGGCGTGCGGCGGCGGGGCGTGCGGATGCAGTTCATCGTCGAAGGCGCGCTGATCGGCGCGATCGGCGCAACGCTCGGGGCAATCCTCGCCTTTGCCCTCGGCGCGCTGGTGAACCACGCGGGCTGGTCCTGGGTGCCGCCGGGCAACTCGAGCCCGACGCCGTTCAAGGTCGACCTGCTCGGGCATCCGTCGCTCTTCCTGGGCACCTGGCTCGCGCTCACCGCGGTCGCGATGCTCGCGGCCTTGATCCCCGCCAACCGGGCGGCCCGCCTCTCCGTCGTGGATGCACTTCGCCATGTTTGAACGAACCGCAATGCGCGCACTGTCCGCCGCGCTCGCGGCGTGGCTCGCCACCGTCGCTGCGCCGGCATCGGCGCAGACCGCCCAGCAGATCGTCGCGGCGACCGACAAGGTTCGCAACGCCGATCAGCCGTTCCGCGCGACGCTCACGCTCACCGAATACGTGTCGGGAAAGGAACGCTCGCGCAGTGCCCTCGTGCTCTTCTCCAAGGAGGACGCGGAGCACCGCTTCCGCAATCTCCTCGAGTACGTCGAGCCCGCGCGCGACGCCGGCAAGCGCGTCCTGCTCGACGGCCGCTCGTTCTGGTTCTATGACCCGGCCTCGCAGGCCAGCGTGCGCATTTCGCCGCAGCAGCGTCTCGTGGGCCAGGCCGCGATCGGTGACGTGCTCACCGTGAACTTTGGCGCCGACTACACGGCGACGCTCGCGGGCACGGAGACCATCGACGACGCGGCACGGCAGAAGCGCGCGTGCTGGCGGCTTGAACTGAAGGCCGCCACCGAGAGTGCCGTCTACAACCGCGTCTAATTCTGGGTCGAGCAGGGAACGTTCCGTCCGATCAAGGGCAAGTTCTATTCGGACAGCGGCCGACTGCTGAAGATCATCTATTACCGCAACTTCACCGAGCGCCTGGGGGCGGTGCGGCCTGCGGAGGCGGTGATCATCGACGCGGTCGACAGCTCGCTCGCGACCATCGCCACCTTCGGCGATTCGCGCTTGCAGGATGTTCCCGACGCCTGGTTCCAGCGCGACTACCTGCCGCGGCTGAAGATCCAATGAGGCGGGCCGTCGCGCTGCTAGGTCTCGCGTTCGCCGCGACGGCTTTCGCGGCGGACGAGGACAAGGATCTCGACCTCATTCCCGAGGTCCAGCGGCCCACTAGGGCCGAGACCTCCGCAGCATCGCCGAGCGACTTGAGGGCCCGCATCTACGCGGAAGACGCCCTTGCGTTCGCCGCGCGGCGCGACGACCTGCTGGTTCCGGCGCCGCCTCCGCTCCCGTCCCGCCGGGCGAACCGGCTCTTCATGGACGCGCACGTCGAATGGGCGCCAAGCTCGACGGCGCTCTTCGTCTACAGCGGCCGCCTCGGCCTGCGCGCCGAGGAGGGCCTCGGATTCGCACAACGCGGCACCGTCACGCACGACCTGCGCGAAGCGTATGCGAGCTTCGAGCCGTGGCCGCACGAATACCTCGACGCGGGCCGCGTCAACGTGAAGAGCGGCGTGGCGCTCGGCTTCAATCCCACGGACTTCTTCAAGGCGCGTGCGGTGGTGGACCCGCTCACCGCCGATCCGCGCGTGCTGCGTGAGGACCGGCTGGGCACGCTGATGGTTCGCGGCCAGCGTCTCGGCGAGGCGGGATCGTTGAGCGTCGCCTACGCGCCGCGTGTCGCCGATCCCGCCCCGGTTGCGATCAACCCGGATCGCTTCTTCGATCCGCTGTTCGATCGCACCAACGGGTCAGATCGCGTGCTCGTCAAGGGGAGCGCTCGGTGGGGCGATGGCCTCAATCCCGAGGGCCTGCTGTTTCTCGAGAAGGGCCGCGTGAAGGCGGGGCTGAACCTCACGCAGACGATCGGACAGAGCACGGTGGTGTATCTCGAATGGGCCGGAGGGCGGCGGCTCGGCCTCATCGACGAGGCGCTCGCCTTCGGCCGCAAGGTGGGAACGATCCCGCCCGGCGCGCCGGACGTGATCACGCAGGGCGGAGACGAGCGTTTCCGCAGCCAGCTCGCCGTCGGTGCTTCGTACACATCGGAATCGAAGATCACGTGGAACCTCGAGTACCACTACAACGGCGCCGGATTCTCGGGCGCGGACTGGGACCGCTGGTTCACCGGCGGCGGAGGACGCCCGGCATCGTCACCGATCACGCGCCAGTTGTGGTTCATCCGCGCCTATGCGTCGGACCGGCAGGAGCCGCTGCAGAAGAACGCGGTGTTCCTCAGGCTCGACTGGGTGGACTTCCTCGTGCCGAAGCTCGAGCTCACCGGCTTCGCACTTGCAGACGCGGGCGACGGCTCGATGCTCGTGCAGCTCGCGGCCGACTACGCCCGCACCGACCAGTGGAGCCTTGGCGTGCTCGCCACGGCGACCACGGGCGGCCGACGCTCGAACTTCGGAAGCCTGCCGCCGGCGGGGAGCATTCTCTTCAAGGCGACGAGGTACCTCTGAGATCGGCGGGAGTTTCCGCCGTGACCTCACGCCGGATACCGCACTGCCTCGACGTAGCGCGGATCGTCGTGCAGCGCCCAGTACGCCGCCTGCAGTTGCGCGGTGACGGGTGCGAACTCGCCGGTCGGGCGCCCGCCGATCGGCACGCCGTCGAGCGCACTGACGGCGATCACGCCGCCGCCGGTGCTCGATAGGAAGATCTCGTCGGCATGCCTGAGCTGCTCGACCGACAGTGCGCCCTGATGCACGTCGAAGCCGGCGCGCTGTGCCAGCTCGATCACAGTGCGGCGGGACACGCCTTCGAGCACGCCGCTGGCAGGCGTTACGAGCCGGGCCGCGTTGCTGCGACCGAACACGGCGAACACGTTGAATCCCGGCCCCTCGGCGACGTTGCCGTCCGCATCGACCAGCACCACGGTTTCGCCGCCGCGCTGGTAGGCATCGAACAGTCCCATCACGAAGTCGAGCCAGTGGTAGTTCTTCACGCGCGGATCCACGCTGTGCGGGGAGATCCGTTGCCGGCCGCTGACGATCAGGTTCACGCCGCGCTTCTGCTTGTCCGGATCGGCGATCCACACGAACGGGATCGCGAACGCGATGAAGCGGTTGGTGCAGGTGCGCGGATCGCGCGAGCCCGGCGCCGGCAGTCCGCGCGTGCACAGCACTTCGACATAGGCATCGCGCAGGCCGGCGCGCGCCACGCATTCGTGCATCACCGCGCGCATCGTCTCGCGCGACACGCCGGGGTCGAGCCGCAGCGCGGCCAGACTTCTCTCGAAACGGTCGAGGTGGTCGTCCAGGCGGAAGAACCGCCCGCACCACACGTGCGCAACGTCGTAGGTGGCGTCGGAGTGCAGGAAGCCCCAGTCGAAGATCGAGATCTTCGCGTCCTCGGGGGCGACGAACCTGCCGTCGATGTAAGCGCAGCCTTGCACCTTCTCAGATCTCGAGGTTGTCGATCAGCCGCGTTGTGCCGAGCTTCGCGGCCGATAGCACCACCAGCGGCTCGCCCGCTTCGACTTCCGGCGCCAGCGGCGGCTTCAGATCGCGCTGGCGCCGCACCGACACGTAATCGATCTTCCAGCCGTGCGCGGCGAGTTCGCGCTGCGCGTCGGCTTCGATCGACGGCACGTCGCGCTCACCGGCGCGCAAGCGGTCGCGCACCTGGTTGAGCGCGCGATACATGCGCGGCGCTTCCTTGCGCTCGGACGGGTTCAGAAACCGGTTACGCGACGACATCGCCAGGCCGTCGGGATCGCGCACCGTCTCGTGCGGCACGATCTCGGTCGGCAGCGCGAACTGGCGGCACATCTGCCGCACGATCATCAGCTGCTGATAGTCCTTCTTGCCGAATACCGCGACCCGCGGCTGCACGCACGAAAAGAGCTTCAGCACTACAGTGGTCACGCCGACGAAGAAGCCCGGGCGGAAGTGGCCCTCGAGGATGTCACCGAGGTCGTGCGGCGGCTGCACACGGTATTCCTGCGGCTCGGGGTACATCTCCTGCTCGTTCGGCGCGAACAGCGCGTACACGTGGTTCTGCTTCTGCAGCTTGTCGATGTCGTCCGCGAGCGTGCGCGGGTACTTGTCGAAGTCCTCGTTGGGGCCGAACTGCAGCCGGTTGACGAAGATCGACGCCACCACCGGATCGCCGTGCCGGTGCGCCATCGCCATCAGCGCCAGATGCGCGTCGTGCAGGTTGCCCATCGTCGGCACGAAGGCGACGCGCAGTTGGCCGCGCAGCTGGTCGCGCAGTTCCTCGACGGTGTGGACGACTTTCATGAGCGCCTCCGCGCGGGTGAGCTACCGCTGCGCGCGCGGCGGATTGTAGCCACCTGGACGCGATGCAATAGCGTCGTCCCGGCGCAGAGCCTGCCCCGGCAAGTCTCAAGCCGGGGCCGGGACTCAATTCCCGACATTCAACTTGGGCCCCGGCCTTCGCCGGGGTGACGGCTGTCCTCAGTACGCGTGCTCCGGCGCCGGAAATGCGCGTTCCTTGACCGCTTTCACGTAGGTCTCGATCGCGGCGCGGATGCTGGGGCTGCCTTCCATGAAATTGCGCACGAAGCGCGGCTTTTTGCCTGGGTAGACGTCGAGCATGTCGTGAAGCACCAGCACCTGGCCCGCGCACAGGTTGCCGGCGCCGATGCCGATGGTGGGAATCGAAAGCATGCGCGTCAGTTCGGTGGCGAGCAGCGCCGGGATCATCTCCAGCACCACCAGCGCCGCGCCCGCGTTCTGTACCGCCAGCGCGTCGCGCTTCAGTTGCGCGGCGTCCCCTTCGCTCCTGCCCTGCAGCCGATAGCCGCCGAGGGCATGCACCGACTGCGGCGTCAGCCCCAGATGCGCGCACACCGGTACGCCGCGCTCGACGAGGAAGGCGATCGTCGGCGCCAGCCACGCGCCGCCTTCGAGCTTGACCATCTGCGCGCCGGCCCGCATCAGCGCGACCGCCGAATCGAACGCCGACTGCATCGATCCCTGGTAGCTGCCGAAAGGCATGTCGGCGATCAGCCACGCGCTGCGCACCGCGCTGGCCACGCAGCGCGTGTGGTACGCCACGTGCTCGAGCGTCACAGGCAGCGTGGAACGCTCACCCTGCATCACCATGCCGAGCGAATCGCCGACCAGCACGCAGTCCACGCCGCACGCGTCCAGCAGCGCGGCGAAGCTGGCGTCGTAGCAGGTCAGCATCGCGATCGGTTCGCCGCGCTCGTGCATCTCGCGCAGGCGCGGCAGCGTCATCGGTTTGCGCGCGGCGGCGGCCGGCTCGGTCGGGTGCGTGCTCATTACATACCTCCGCGCAGCGCTGTTCGCTGCCCCTCCCCTTCAAGGGGGCGGAGGCGGGAATTCGCCGAGCAGCGCTCGGCGCCGCCGCTGCCACGCGCGCCTGCGAGCGCGCGGCTCGTCAGGGGAAGGGAAGGGGATGGGTCTCGTTTCATGCCAGAGAAGCTCCCACGTTGAAATACTCGCGCCGCCCGCGCATCCCGGCGATGCGAGCCAGCAGCAACGCGAAGTCGTCGTCATTTTCGGCCGGATTCAGGTGCTCGGTGTTCACGACCAGCACCGGCGCCGCCTCGTACTGGTGGAAGAAGCGCGTGTAGCTTTCGGCCAGCGCCTGCAGATAGCTCTCCGTGATGCCGGCTTCGATCGGATTGCCGCGCCGGGTCACGCGCTCGGCGAGCGTGTCGGGCGCGGCCTGCAGGTAGATCACGAGGTCCGGTGCCGGCGCCTGCGGCGCCAGTTGCGCGTGGATCTGCTCGTACAGCGCGAGCTCGTCGTCGGCCAGCGTCAGCCGCGCGAACAGGCGATCCTTGTCGAGCAGGAAGTCGCCGATCACGTGCGCGTGGAACAGGTCGAGCTGCGCGAGCTCCGCCAGTTGCCGCGCGCGCTGGAACAGGAAGAAGAGCTGCGTCGGCAGCGCGTAGCGCGCGCGGTCGCGGTAGAAGCGTTCGAGGAACGGATTGCCCTCGGGCTGCTCCAGCATCGTTCGCGCGTCAGCCCTGTCCGCGAGCCGGCGCGCGAGCGAGGTCTTGCCGGCGCCGATCGGCCCTTCGATCACGATGTGGCGATAGCGCGCGGGCAGCACGGCGGGCGGATCGAGAACCGGGGTCGACCGGCGGCGCTCAGCGCGCCGGCCAGAGCGCGACGCGCTGGTCCGCGGCGGCGCGCAGGAATTTCGCGGCCGGCCCGAGGCCGGGAATATCGACGTCGGGCGCCAGATCAACCAGTGGCCGCAGCGCGAATGCGCGCTGGTGCAGGCGCGGGTGCGGCAGCGTCAGTGGAGTGGACAGCAGGATCAGGTCGCCCATCAGCAGCAGATCGAGATCGACCTTGCGCGGCGCGTTGCGCGGCGCATTCGGCAGGCGCCGTTTGCGGCCGAGCATGATCTCGAGTTCGAGCAGGTGCAGCAGCAGGCCGTACGGGTCGTGCAGCGTGTCCACGGCGACGACGGCGTTGATGTAGTCCGGTCCTTCGGCGTCGACCGGTGCCGATCGGTAGAAGGGCGACGCGGCGACGAAGTCGCAGCGCTCGATCGAGCGGATCGCCTCGATCGCGGCCTGCGCGGTTTCCAGCACGTCGCCCTGGTTGGCGCCCAGGCCGATGTATGCGCGTCGCTTCAAATCGTCCTCGCCGTTCACGATCCACTACGCCACGATCCGCTACGCCGCAGGCGGCACGGCGGCCGCGGCGGCCTGTCCGCGCCGTCGTCTCCGGCGCCGCCGCGGCCCGGCCGGCTGCGCCGCGCGCGCCGCTGCCACCAGTTGCTCGCGTTCCTCGGCAGTCGCGTGCAGGAAGTGCGTCCACCATTCGCCGAGTTCGGGCGGCGCCTCCTGCGCCGCGCAACGCAGCAGCAGAAAATCATACCCGGCGCGCAGCCGCAGATGCTCGAGCAGCTTGTACGGCGCGCCGCCCGCGCGCCGCTCGAAGCGGGGCTGCAGCATCCAGATCTCGCGCATGTCGGCGGTGTAGCGGCGCTGGATCGCGAGCTTCTCGGTCTGCGCCTCGAGCACGTCGTCGATCGCCGCGTCCAGCGCCGGGACGCGGTGCTCGCCGCGCGCCTCGCGCTCTTTCCAACGCTTCAGCGCCTCGTGCCACAGCAGCGTGGCAAACAGGAAGCCCGGCGCGATGTGCTTGCCCGAGCGCACCCGCTCATCGGTGCGCGACAGCGCCAGCATCACGAAGCGCTCGCCTTCGGGCTGCTCCAGGATCATGTCCAGCAGCGGCAGCAGGCCGTGGTGCAGCCCCTCGGCACGCAGCCGCGTGATGCACGCGACCGAGTGCCCGCTGGTCAGGAGCTTCAGCATCTCGTCGAACACGCGCGCTGCCGGAACGTTTTCGATCAGGCCGGCCAGGCGCGCGATCGGCGCGCGCGTGGCTTCGTCGATCTCGAAGCCGAGCTTGGCCGCGAAGCGCACCGCGCGCAGCATCCGCACCGGGTCCTCGCGGTAGCGCGCCTCGGCCTCGCCGATCATCCGCAGCCGCTTGCGCCGCAGGTCTTTCAGCCCGTCGTGGTAGTCGAGCAGCGTCTCGGTCGTCGGGTCGTAGTACATCGCGTTGATCGTGAAGTCGCGCCGCGCGGCGTCCTCGTGGCGTTGGCCGAACACGTTGTCCGCGAGCACGCGGCCGTGCTCGTCGGTGGCGACCTCTTCGCCGACCGGCGCACGGTAGGTCGAGACCTCGATCGTCTCCGGACCCATCATCACGTGCACCAGGCGGAACCGGCGGCCGATGATGATCGCGCGCCGGAAGTGCGACTTCACCTGCTCCGGCGTGGCGTTGGTGGCGACGTCGAAGTCCTTCGGCGCCACGCCGAGCAGCAGGTCGCGCACCGCGCCGCCGACGATGTAGGCGTCGAAGCCTGCCTTCTGCAGCGTCTCGCACACGCGCAGCGCCGCACGCGGGGCGAGGTTGCGGTCGATCCGGTGCTCGGCGACCGGATAGCGCTTCGGCTCCTTCTTCACGCGCGCGGTCTTGCGACCGACCCGCGTGAACAGCGTCTGCACCTTCTCGACGAAGCGCTTGATCATGCGGTGACCCGCTCGAACAGATCCAGCGTCGGCCAGCCGCGCTCGGCCGCGACCGCGCGTAGTCGGAAATCGGGATTGGTCGCCACCGGGCGCCGCACGCGCTCGAGCAGCGGCAGGTCATTGATCGAATCGCTGTAGAACACGCTGTCGTCGCAGGCGTCGAGCGTCAGGCCGCGCGCGGCCACGAACGCTTCGACCGCGCGCACCTTGCCGTGCTGGTGCGTGTGGGTGCCGACATAGCGGCCGGTGAAGCGGCCGTCGATCTCCTCCGGCTCGACCGCCAGCAGGTGCTCGAGGCCGAACGCGGCGGCGATCGGACGGCTGACGAACGCGTTGGTGCCGGTCACCATCACGGCCACGAAGCCGTCGTGCCGGTGGCCGTCGATCAGCGCCTGCGCCTCGGGCCGCACGTGCGGCGCCACGACCTCGCGCACGAACCGCGCGCGCCAGTGCTCGAGCTGCGGCCGCGCAAAGCGCGCCAGCAGCTCCATCTGGAAATCCTGGTAGGCGTCGACGTCGAAGCAGTTCGCCTTGTAACTTTCCGCGAACGCGCGGATGCGCGCGCCGTATCCGTCAGCGTCGAGGCCGCCTTCACGCACCACGAAATGCGACCACGTGTCTGCGCTGTCGATCGGCAGCAGCGTGCGGTCGAGATCGAACAGCGCGAGCTTCATCGTGCCCGGATTCTACGTGCGGACTTCAGCGCGGCTGCGCGGCAAGCGCTTCCTTCGCCAGCGCCAGCGTCAGCGGCTTCTTGCGCGCCAGCGCCCAGGCGTCGAGCGCGTCGAGCGCCGCGACCAGCGTGCGCATGTCGCGCGGCAGGTGCGTCAGCAGCCATGCGATCACCTCCTGCGACAGCGCTAGCCCGCGCGAGGCGGCGTGCGTCGCGAGCGCATCGGCTTTTTCCGCGTCGGCGAGTGCGTGCAACTGGAACACCAGTCCCCACCCGAGCCTCGTGCGCAGGTCCTCGCGCAGCGCCAGTTGCGCGGGCGGCTGCGAACCGGCGACCACGCACGCCGCATCGGCGTGCGCGCGCACGGCGTTCAGGCGGTTGAACAGTGCGATCTGCGCGGCGGCGTCGAGCCGGTCGACGTCGTCGACCAGCGCCAGCCCCGGTCGCTCGGGCGCGTCGGCCGGCGACCAGGCGTGCGCGCGCGGCGCGCTGCCGAGCGCGGTCAGCAGGTGCGTGCGTCCGCTTCCTGGTTCTCCCCACAGGTAGATGATCCGCTCCACCGGTGCGCCGCGCGCTACGTGTTGCAGCGCTGCGAGCGCTTCGCGATTGCGGCCGGGGACGAAATTGTCGAGTGAAGGCTCGAGCGGCTGCAGCAGGTCCAGCGCCAATTGCGGCGGTGCGGACGCGTCCATGCGGGGAGTGTAGTCGGCAGTAGGCGGTCGGCAGTAGGCAGTCTTCAGTCGGAAGTCGAAGGCAGGCGGATGCGGCGTGAGACAATCTCGCCTGGCCGCGCTTGCTGCCGACTGCCTACTGCCGACCGCCGACTTCCCCCGTGCTCAACTATCAGCAGGCCGGCGTCGACTACGCGAAGATCGATCCGCTGAAGCTGCTCGCGCAACGCGCGGCGGCGGCGACCGCGGGCAATCTCGCGCGGCACGGCCTGGCCGAAATCGCGGCCTCGCGCGGCGAATCCGCGTACGTGATCGACTGCGGCGACTTCTATCTCGCTTCGATCACCGAATGCCTCGGCACCAAGGCGCTGGTGGCCGACGCGATGCGCGCGCTGACGGGCAAGACCTACTACGACCGGATCGCGCAGGACACGCTGGCGATGGCGATCAACGACCTCGTCACCGTCGGCGCCACGCCGGTGTCGGTGCACGCGTACTGGGCCGCGGGCGGCAGCGACTGGTTCGACGATGCGGCGCGCGCGCGCGATCTCGTCGACGGCTGGCGCGCCGCCTGCGATCGCTGCGGCGTGGCGTGGGGCGGCGGCGAGACGCCGGCGCTGGCGGGCGTGATTGCGCCGGGCCGGATCGATCTGGCCGCATCGTGCGTCGGCCTCGTGCGGCCGAAGTCGCGGCTGACGCTCGGTGAGAGGCTCGCCGCGGGCGACGCCATCGTGCTGCTCGAATCGAGCGGCATCCATGCCAACGGCATCTCGCTCGCGCGCAAGCTCGCCGAGCGGCTGCCGCAGGGCTACGCGACGCATCTCGCCGACGGCGAGACGTTCGGCGAGGCGCTGCTCGCGCCGACGATCCTGTACTCGCCGGTGACCGAGGCGCTCGCCGCTGCGGGCGTGGTGCCGCATTACTGCGCCAACCTCACGGGCCACGGCTGGCGCAAGTTGATGCGGCATCCGGGCGCATTCACCTATCGGATCACGCAGCTTCCTCCGGTGCCGGCGGTGCTCGACTTCATCCGGCGCGAGACCGGCGCTGATGCGCGCGAAGCCTACGGCAACCTGAACATGGGCGCGGGCTTCGCGCTGTTCGTGGCTGCGGGCGACGCGCCGCGTGCGGTCGAGATCGCCGCGCAATGCGACGTACGCGCCTTTGTCGCCGGCCGCGTCGAAGAAGGTGCCAGGCAGGTCGTGATCGAGCCGCTGCAGCTTAGGTTCGGCGGCGACGAGTTGCACGTGCGCGCCTGACGTTCGCGCGCATCTGATCCGCAGTACGTCGTCCCCGCCCCCGATCGGAGTCGAGGGCGGGCTCCAACGGGGACCCAGTGTCTTTGCGATGAAGTCGCGGGATTCCCGCTTGCGCGGGAATGACGTTGGACCCCGCGCGATTGCGCCGATCACGGGCGAACGTGACCGCGAAGCAGGCGATTGAAAGGTTCGGCCGCGCGCGCAGACTAATGCGCAGCGATCGGAGGACCCATGGCCGCAATCGAACGCGTCGACGCACTGATCCTGGGCAGCGGCCAGGCCGGCAAGCCGCTGGCGCTCGCGCTCGCCAACGCCGGCTGGAAGACCGTGATCGTCGAGCGCGAATTCGTGGGCGGCACCTGCATCAACGTCGGCTGCACGCCGACCAAGACGATGATCGCGTCCGCGCGCGTCGCGTACCTGGCGCGCCGCGCCGCCGACTACGGCGTGGCGACCGGCGACGTGCACGTCGACATGGCGCGCGTGGTCGCGCGCAAGCGCGCGATCGTCGAGCGCTTCCGCAACGGGGGCACGCAGCGGTTGCAGAAGACCGCGAACGTCGAACTGGTGTTCGGCGGCGCGCGCTTCGTTGATGCGAAGACGGTCGAAGTCGCGCTGCGCGGCGGCGGCACGCGCGCGTTCGGTGCGCCGAAGATCGTGATCAACACCGGCGCGCGCCCATCGATGCCGCCGATTCCGGGGCTCGCCGACGTGCCGGCGCTCGATTCGTCCTCCGTGATGGAACTCGAGGAACTGCCGCGCCACCTGATCGTGCTCGGCGGCGGCTTCATCGGGCTGGAGTTCGCGCAGATGTTCCGGCGTTTCGGCGCCGAGGTCACGGTGCTCGAAGGCCTGCCGCGGCTCGCGGCGCGCGACGACGAGGACGTGAGCGCGGCGCTGCAGAAGGTGCTGCAGGAAGACGGCCTTCGCATCGAGTGCAACGCGCTCGCCGAGCGCATCGACGGCCGCGCGGGCGACATCGGCGTGCACTATCGGCAGAGCGACGAGATGAAGTCCGTGCGCGGCTCGCACCTGCTGGTCGCTGTCGGCCGCAAGCCGAACACGGAGGACCTGGACTTGAACGCGGCGGCAGTTGCGACCGAGCGCGGCTACGTGACGGTCGATGCCACGCTGCAGACGACCGCGCCCGGCATCTACGCGGCGGGCGACGTCAAGGGCGGGCCGCAGTTCACGCACATCTCGTACGACGACTTTCGCATCCTGCGCGACCGCTGGCTGAACGGAATCGACGCGAAGCTCGGCGATCGCTTGGTGCCGAGCGTGGTGTTCACCGACCCGCAGCTCGGCCAGGTGGGGCTGAACGAGACCGAGGCACGCAGGCGCGGACTCGACATCCGCGTGGCGAAGATCCCCATGTCCGGCATCGCGCGCGCGCTCGAGACGGGCGAAGCGCGCGGGTTCCTGAAGGTGATCGTCGACGCCAAGACCGAGCAGATCCTCGGCTGCACCGTGTTCGGCATCGAGGGCGGCGAGATCATGTCCATGCTGCAGATCGCGATGATGGGCAAGCTGCCGTACCCGCTGTTAAAGGAGGCGATCTTCGCGCACCCGACGCTGGCCGAAGGGCTGAACAACGTGTTCCTAGCGCTGGACGCCTGACCGGGGCGCGGGCGCGTCCCGCGCCTTCCGGCGCGGGTCGTGCGCGCTCATCGGGCTACCCGCGCTGCGCGCTCCGGGCTGAGCGCTTCGGAGCGGCCGTGCGCGCTCATCGGGCTCCGCGCTGCGCGCTTCGGGCGGAGCGCTTCGGAGCGGCCGTGCTCGCTCAGGCCGATTCGTGCTCGGGCACGCGCGTGGTCGGTGCAATCGCGCCGAAGCGGCCGCTGTTGAAGTCGCGGATCGCCTGCTGGATCTCGGCGGCGCTGTTCATCACGAACGGACCGTGGCCGACGATCGGCTCGTCGATCGGCGCGCCGCTGAGCAGCAACACCGTGGCGTCGGTGCTCGCCTCGATGCGGGCTGCGGCGCCGTCGCGCGACAGCAGCACCATCTGCGCTTCGTGCGCTTCGCGCTCGCCGTTGACCTTCACGCTGCCGCGCACGACGACCAGTCCGACGTTGCGGTCTTCGTGCAGCGTCAGCTCGGTCGCGGCGCCCGACTGCAGGCGCAGGTCCCACACATCGATCGGCGTGAACGTCCGCGCCGGCCCGCGCTGGCCGCGATATTCGCCCGCGATCACCCGCAGCGTGCCCGCGCCCTCCGGCAGCGCCAGCGCCGGAATGTCCGCGTTCAGCAGCGTCTGATACCGCGGCGGCGTCATCTTGTCCTTTGCGGGCAGGTTGACCCATAGCTGCACCATCTGGAACGGACCGCCGGTGCGCGTGAACTCGCGCGAATGGAACTCCTCGTGCAGGATGCCGGCGCCGGCGGTCATCCACTGCACGTCGCCGGGTCCGATGCTGCCGCCGGCGCCCGTCGAATCGCGATGCTCGACTTCGCCCTGGTAGACGATCGTCACCGTCTCGAAGCCGCGATGCGGATGCTCGCCCACGCCGCGTGGCCGCGCCGCCGCTGCGAAGTTGTGCGGGCCCGCAAAGTCGAGCAGCAGGAACGGGCTGACGTGATCGGCGAGCGTCTGGTAAGAGAACAGGGTGCGTACGGGGAAACCGTCGCCGACCCAGTGCGACTGCGTGTTGCCGTAGATGCCGAGGATCCGTTTCATCGCGTGCTCCTGGTTCGTTGCCGCCGCCGTTGCCGACAGCGGTCGGGATGCGAAAAGGTAGCGCGGCGGCGCGCGCGCCGGTAGTACGCGCGGTTCGATTGCAGCGTTCCATTGACGGAACGCTGCGGCGGAACTCTGCGGCAGAATTCAGCGCGCGCGATGCGCGAAGCCCGCGATATCCCAGCCGGCCACTGTCGCGCCGGCGCGATACGCGCTTTCGAGGAACTGCAGCACGGCTTCTGCGGGATCGGCGCTCGCGCGCGCGTCCTCGTACGGATAGAGAGCCAGCGAACTGCCGTTCGGCCGCTCGGTCCATGCCGCGCCGGGCGGTTCCAGCGCCCGCTCGCGCAGGGCCGGCGGTTCCGGAAACGTGTACGAGTAGAACGCGGGGTAGGGAATGTTCTCGTCACCGGCCCAGAAGCCGAAGCTCACGACTTCGTGTGAATACGCTTCGCGCATCACGCGGTTCGCATCCGGCATCGGCGGCGCCGCACGGCCGGAAAACCGCGAGACCACGAGGTCGAATGTGTGCCAGAACAGGTGCACCGGCGTGCTCTTGCCGTTGAAGCGGCCGCGGAACGTCTCGAACACGTTGCCGATCGCGACCAGTGCGCGCCAGAAGCGCTGCACGGCCTCGGTGTCGTAGTGCGCATGCATGCGATCCTCGGCGAACGGGATCGTGCTCATGCAGTCGTACGGATGCGGACGGATGTCGGCACGCACGCCGAGCGCGCTCAGTCGCGCCATCAGCGCAGCGTGGAAATCGCACACGGCGAGCCCGTCATGCAGGGGAAACGATTCGCGCCCGCCCCACGACGTGTCGATGCGCAACTGGTGGTCGATGAAATCGAACGCGATCTCGCAGTTGCCGGCGCCGTGCGGCATCGCGCCGGTGGTCAGCCCGCGCGCGTTGACGTACAAGGTGACGTGCCACCAGTGATTGACCGGCGGCGCGAGCCGCATGCGCACCTTGCCGACGATCTGCAGGTACAGGTGCAGCGTGTCCTTCGATGGCTGCCATTCGCGGTAAGGCAGCGGCGGCCAGGCCGGTTCGTTCGCGTTCATGGTTGGCGATTCCTGCGCATCATTCAAAATGTATACGCGGACGTATCCGGCGATCATGCAGGCACGCGTCATTCCCGTGTAAGCGGGAATCCAGCGCCTTTCAACGCACGTCACTGGATCCCCGCTTTCGCCGGGGTGACGGCCGTCAAAGCAAGTCATCCGTTCTATCCTCTGCCTTCCACTGTCGGAACGACGGAGACCGGCGCGTGTACGACCTGAACGATCTCTTCTTTTTCGCGCAGGTCGTCGATCACCGGGGTTTCGCCGCGGCCGGGCGCGCGCTGGGGCTGCCCAAGTCGAAGCTGAGCCGGCGCATCGCGCTGCTGGAAGAGCGGCTCGGCGTGCGGCTGATCCAGCGCTCGACGCGCCGCTTTGCCGTGACCGACGTCGGCGCCGACTACTACCGGCACTGCAAGGCGATGCTGGTCGAGGCCGACGCGGCGCAGGAGTCGATCGAATTGACCCGCGCCGAGCCGCAGGGCGTGGTGCGGTTGTCGTGTCCGGTCGCGCTACTGCACTACCAGGTCGGCCAGATGCTGGCGGACTTCATGGCGCAGTGCCCGCGCGTCGAGGTGCATCTCGAGGCGACCAACCGCCGGGTCGACGTGATCGCCGAGGGCTTCGACCTGGCGCTGCGGGTGCGCTTTCCTCCGCTCGAGGACAGCGAACTGGTGATGAAAGTGCTCGGCGAAAGCCGCCAATGCCTGGTCGCGAGTCCCGCCTTTCTAGCGCGGCACGGCGCGCCGCGGGTACCCGCGGATCTCGCCGGTCTGCCGAGCCTCGATCTGGGCCGGCCCGACCGCGAGCACGTGTGGCGGCTCGACGGTCCCGACGGCGCGAGCGCGGCGATCGACCATGCGCCGCGGCTGGTCACCGACGACCTGATCGTGCTGCGGCGAGCCGCGCTGAGCGGAGTCGGCATCGTGCAGATGCCGACGCTGATGGTGAGCGAAGACACCGCGGCCGGCGCACTGACCCCCGTGCTGCCGCAGTGGCGGCCGCGCAGCGGCATCGTGCACGCGGTGTTCCCGTCGCGGCGCGGACTGCTGCCCGCGGTGCGCGAACTGATCGACTTCCTCGCGGCCCGCTACCATGATGCGGAAGGTCCGTGCGTCGCGCCGGCGGCGGGAGGGAACGGCGCGCGGGTCGCCGGCGTCTCAGCATCGTGAAGGAGCACCGATGAAAGCGATCTGGAACGGCGCCGTGATCGCCGCATCCGACGACACCGTCGTCGTCGAGGGCAATCACTACTTTCCGCTCGCCAGCGTGCAGCGCGAGTACCTGCGGCCGAGCGACACCACCACCGTCTGCCCGTGGAAGGGCACCGCGAACTATTACTCGCTCGAAGTCGAAGGCAAGGTCAATCGCGATGCGGTCTGGTACTACGCGGAGCCGAAGGACGCGGCCAGGCGGATCCGCGGGCGGGTGGCGTTCTGGAAGGGCGTCGACGTCCTGCCTTGAGTGCCTTGAGCGAATGTTCGCCCGCGTTGCCCGTGCGCCGGGTGCCGGTGTTCGCGACCGTCGCCATGGCGTTGCTGATGATGTCGGTCGACTCGACGATCGTGGCCACGGCGCTGCACACCTTGCAGCACGGGTTGCACACGTCGATCAACTGGGCCGGCTGGACCATCACCGCCTACTCGTTCGGCTTCGTGTTGATGCTGCCCGTCAGCGGCAGGCTCAGCGAGCGGTACGGCCGCCGCCGGGTGTTCCTCGGCTCGGTGGTCGCGTTCACTGCCGCGTCGCTGCTGTGCGGGCTCGCAGACAACATATTCCTGCTGATCGCGCTGCGCGCGGTGCAGGCGGCCGGCGGGGCGGGCTTCACCCCGTCGGCAACCGGAATCGTCGTCGATCATTTCGGCGACGCGCGCGATCGCGCGGTGAGCCTGTTCGGCAGCATCTTTCCCATCGGCGCGATGATCGGACCGGTCTTCGGCGGGCTGTTCGTCACGTACTGGACCTGGCGGGGCGTGTTCTTCGTTAATGTGCCGATCGGCATCGCGGTGATCGTGCTGGCGTTGCGTTACGTGCCGTGCGACCGGCCGCGGGCGAAGTCGCCGCACTTCGAGATGGACAGTGTCGGCATGCTGCTGCTCGGCGCCGGCCTGCTCGCTGGCATGCTGGCGGCGGCCTACCTCGGTGAAGGAGAGGCGCAGCCAGGGTCACCCGCGTTCGTGGTGCCGCTGCTTGTCGCGATCGTCGCGCTGTGGCTGTTCTTCCGTCACATCGGGCGCACGCCATCTCCGTTCATTGCGCCGCGCCTGATTCACGGACCGGGCTTCGCATCGGTCAACCTCATCAACATGATCTATGGCGGCGTCGCCAATGGCGCGATGGTGCTTATTCCGCTGTACGCCGCCAATCGCTACGGTTTCGATGCGTTCGAATCCGGCACGCTGCTGATCCCGCAGGGGGCCGCGGCCATCGCGCTGTCCGTGATGGCCGCGCTGGCGCTGCGGCGCACCGGCCACCGGCCGCCGCTGTATGCCGGCGGCATTGCCATCGCGGCCGGGACGCTGCTGCTCGCTCTCGCGCCGGCCTTCGGCATTTCGCCCTACGCCTGGCTGGCGGGTGGCGCGTTCCTGGTCGGCGCGGGCCGCGGGACGCTCAACCCGGCCAGCCGCAATGCCGGACTGCAACTGGCACCCGAGCATGCCTCGGTCCTCGCCGCGCTGCGCACCACGTCGCTGCAGATCGGATCGATCACCACGGTCTCGATTGTCACCGCGATCCTTGCCAGTTCCCATGACCCCGCCCGCACCCAGGCCTGGGTCTACGCCGCGGTGGCCTTGTCGTTCGTTGCCGCGCTGCGGCTGGTGGCTCGCGTACCGGAGCACCACGGTTCGTGGTAACTGGGTGCTTCGGCCCATCGTGAGCCGTATCGCCAGCGGCGACCCGAACGCGCGTCGCTGTATCGCACGGTCGAAAATGACGCTTACAGTCGCTCGCCGAAATTCGGCATGCGCGTGCGGCCTTGCCGCGACGATCGAGGCGTATCGTCGAGTCGGCGTCACTGGAAAGGAAGAACCCATGGGCAATTCGATCAGCTTCAAGCGGCCGGACGGCGGCAGCGTCAACGGTTATCTCGCCGAGCCCGTCAGCGCGGCCGGCGCGCCGGGCATCGTGGTCATCCAGGAGTGGTGGGGACTGAACGATCAGATCCGCGGCGTGGCGGACCGGCTCGCCGTCGCCGGCTATCGCGCGCTGGTGCCCGATCTGTATCGCGGCAAGGTCGCGCTCGAGGCCAACGAGGCCGAGCACCTGATGAAGGGCCTGAATTTCGGCGACGCGGCCGGGCAGGACGTGCGCGGCGCGGTTCAGTACCTGAAGTCATCCGGCAGCGGCAAGGTCGGTGTGACCGGCTTCTGCATGGGCGGCGCGCTGACGCTGCTCTCCGCCGTCAACGTGCCGGAAGCGGACGCCGCGGTGATCTGGTACGGCTATCCGCCGCTCGAATACGTCGATGCCGGCAGGATCAAGGCGCCGCTGCTGGGCCACTGGGCCACGCAGGACACCGCGTTTCCGATCGCCACCGTCGACGAACGGGAGAAGAAGCTGCGCGCGGCGAACGTGCAGTTCGAGTTCCACCGCTACGACGCCAAGCACGCGTTTGCGAACGAGACCGCGGATTCGAAGAACCTGCCGTTCCTGAAGCACGACGCCAAGGCGGCGGCGCTGGCGTGGCAGCGGACGATGGAGTTTCTCGCGAAGCAGTTGAAGTAGGCGCGAGCGGGGTTGCCCTCACCCCAACCCCTCTCCCGGGGGGAGAGGGGCTTGGCATCCCTTTCCCTGCGGGAGAGGGATCGAGGGTGAGGGCAAGGCGGCGCGAACAATCTGCTCGATCTCGCGCAATGCGGATTGATCGAAAGGATCGATCACTGTCGCATCGCGCATCGACCGCAGCCATGTGATCTGCCGCTTCGCGAGCTGGCGCGTGGCGGCGATGCCCTCGGCGCGGAATTCGGCGAAAGTCGTTTCGCCGCGCAAATGCCGCCACGCCTGCCGGTAGCCGACGCTGCGCATCGACGGCAGGTCGGGATGCAGATCGCCGCGCCTCATCAGCGTACGTACCTCGTCGAGGAAACCGGCCGCGAGCATCGCGTCGAAGCGCGCTTCGATGCGCCGATGCAGTTCTGCGCGGTCGCCCGGCAGCAGCGCGATGGTCGATAGCGCGAGCGGCGGTGCGTCGCCGGCGGCCAGCAGCGCCGACATCGGTCTCCCCGTCAGCTCGAAGATCTCCAGCGCGCGCTGGATGCGCTGGCGATCGTTCGGCGGCAGCCGCGCGGCGGTGGCGGGATCAATTCGCGCCAGCTCCGCGTGCAGCGCCGGCCAACCCATTTCGTGTGCGCGCTGCTCGAGGCGCGCGCGCACCTGCGCGTCGGCGGAAGGCAGCTTCGACAATCCTTCACGCAAGGCGCGCGCGTACAGCATCGTGCCGCCGACCACCAGCGGCAGCCGACCGCGCGACTTGATCGCGCCGATCGCGCGCGTTGCGTCGCGCGCGAAGTCGGCGGCGGAATAGGGCTGCGCCGGATCGCGGATGTCGATCACGTGGTGCGGCACGCGAGCGCGTTCTTCCGCGCCCGGTTTCGCGGTGCCGATGTCCATGCCGCGATACACCTGCGCGGAGTCGACCGACACGATTTCCAGCGGAATCGTGCGCGCCAGTTCGAGCGCCAGCGCGCTCTTGCCGCACGCAGTGGGCCCGAGCAGCAGCAGCGCGTCAATCGACGCGGCCATGGCGCTTCACCAGCGTGAAGGTCGCGAGCGCCGAGGCGGCGCCGCAGGCGGCGATCGTCAGCGTCAGCGGATAGACCGTGCCGTTGTAGCTGGCGCCGATCCACTGTCCGACGAGCGCGGCCACGACCATCATCACCAGCCCCAGCGCCGCGGTCGCGACTCCGGCGCTGTGCGCGAAGCGCGCCACGCTGCCGGCCTGCGCGACCGGCTGGATCAGTCCGTGGCCGATCAGGAACACGAACTGCGGCAGCAGCAGCGCGAGCGGATGGTGCAAGCCGGCGAGCGCGAGCCCCGCGATCGCGCCGCCGGCGCCGAGCTGCAGCAGCGCGCCGCGCCGCATCGTCCACGGCATGCCAGGCCGCGGCACGCGGCGGCGGCAGATCAGCGTGCCGACGATGTAACCCGACACGATGACGCTGAAGCAGAAGCCGTAGTAGACGGGGGCGACGCCGAGCACGCGGATCAGCACGAACGAGCCGCCGGAGATGAACGAGAACAGCCCTGCGTAGCTCGCCACTGCCGGCCACGTGTAGGCGTGCCAGCTCGGCGCGCGCGCGACCTGCGCGTAGGCGCGCGCCAGCGGGCCCGCGCGCAATGCGTGCGGATTCGGCGCGCGGTGCGTCTCCTTCAGCCAAAGCACGGAAGCGAGCGCGACCGCCGACGAGATTGCCAGCATCGCACCGAACGTCGCGCGCCAGCCGAAGTCGGCCTGCAGCAGGCCGCCCACGATCGGCGCGATCACGACGCAGACGCCGAGGATCGTGCCGCTCGCCGCCAGCACGCGCGCGCCATGCTCGGGCGTCAGTTCATCGCGCACCATGGCGCGCGCAGCGACCAGGCACGAGCAGGCGCCGATCGCCTGCAAGGCGCGGCCGGCGATCAGCCACGGCATCGACGCGGCGAACGTGGCGAGCGCGCTTGCCGCGACGTACGTCAGGACGCCGGCCAGCGCGACGGGATGGCGCCCGTAGCGGTCCGACAGTGGCCCGGCGACGAGCTGCCACGTGCCGAACACGGCAATGAACACGGTCAGCGTGAGCTGCACGGTAGCGACCGGCACGCCGAACGCGGTGCCGATCGACGGCAGCGCGGCCTGATACAGGTCGGTCGAGATCGGCTGCAGCGTGATGAACGCCGCCGTGAACGCCAGCAGCAGCGCGGGGGAGAGCGCCGGATGCGCTGCCGTGGCCAGTGCGCCGCGCACCGCGATCAGCGCCCGCGCAGGAACAGCTTGTCGAGGTCGCCGATCGACAACTGCACCCACGTCGGCCGGCCGTGATTGCACTGGTCGGCGCGCTCGGTGGCTTCCATCTCGCGCAGCAACGCGTTCATCTCGTCGAGCGTGAGCCTGCGGTTGGCGCGCACCGCGCCGTGGCAGGCCAGCGTGGCGAGCAATTCGTTGCGGCGCTCGGTCAGCACGCGGCTGCCGCCGAATTCGCGCAGGTCGCGCAGCAGGTCGCGCGCGAGCGCCGCACCGTCGGCGCCGGCGAGCAGCGCCGGCAGCGCGCGCAGCGCGAGCTGCGTCGGCGCGGCCGGTGCGAGATCGATACCGATCTGCGCCAGCAGGCCGGCGTGCTCCTCGACCGTGGCCACGTCGAGTGGATCGGCGCCGAACACCTGCGGAATCAGCAGCCGCTGCTGCGGTATCGAATGCGAGTCGAGCTGGCGTTTCAGCTTCTCGTACACGATGCGTTCGTGCGCAGCGTGCATGTCGACGATCACCAGCCCGGCGCGGTTCTGCGCCAGGACGTAGATGCCGGCGAGCTGCGCCAGCGCCTCGCCGAGCGGTCGCTCGGTGACCTCTTCTTCGCGCGGCTGCTCGCTCGCTGATGTGCCGAACGGCTGCGGCGGCGAAGTCGGCGTGACATCGCGTGCGGCGAACGCAAAGTACTCGGCGATCGGCTGCGCGATGCCCAGCGCGGGCTGCGCCGCGTGCGCCGCGCGCAGCGACGCCTCGCGCACGGCAGAAAGCTCGGTCAATGACGCCGGCACATGCACCGCGCGCGATTCCGCCAGCGCCGCCTGCACCGCGTGCAGCACGAACTGGTGCACCGCCTGCGAGTCGCGGAAACGCACCTCGATCTTGGTCGGGTGTACGTTGACGTCCACGCGCTGCGGATCGATGTCGAGGAACAGCACGTACATCGGCTGCATCTGGCCGTGCAGCACGTCGGCGTACGCCGCGCGCACCGAGTGCGCGAGCACCTTGTCGCGCACGTAGCGGCCGTTGACGAAGAAGAGCTGCGCGTCGGCGCGCGTGCGCGATGCGGTCGGCGCGGCGGCCCAGCCGCTGACGCGGATGCCGGGAACCTCTGCGCGCACTTCGCGCCGCGCGGCCTCGAACGTCTCCGGCATCAGCCGCCGCGCGCGCTCCTCGAACTCTGCCGGCGGCAGCGCCAGCACCGTGCGTCCCTCGTGCACGACGTTGAACTCGACGTGCGGATGCGCGGCGGCGATGCGCTCGACCTGCGTCACGCAGTGGGCAAGCTCGGTATTCACCGCGCGCAGGAACTTGCGCCGCGCCGGCGTCTTGAAGAACAGGTCCGCGACCTCGACGCGCGTTCCCTGCAGTCCCGCCGCCGGCTCGATCGTGCCGGCCTCGGCATCGATGCGGAAGGCGCCGGGCGCGTCGGCTGTGCGCGAAGTGATCGCCACCGCCGCCACCGACGCGATCGATGCCAGCGCCTCGCCGCGAAAGCCGAGCGAAGCCACCGCCTCGAGGTCGCGCAGCGACGCGATCTTGCTGGTCGCGTGCCGCGCCAGCGCGAGCGGCAATTCGTCGCGCGGGATGCCGCTGCCGTCGTCCGACACCACGATGCGGCGGATGCCGCCGCCGTCGAGCCGCACGTCGATGCGCGTGGCGCCGGCGTCGAGCGCGTTCTCCACCAGTTCCTTGACGATGGAAGCCGGACGTTCGATGACCTCGCCGGCGGCGATCTGGCTGACGAGCAGATCCGGCAGCGGCCGGATCGCGCGCCGCGCGCTCGCGGCGAGGATGGAAGCGGGTGACATCGCGGCGCTGATTATAGGAAGCGCGTGCGGCGCGCCCGGGGAAGCGCGTCCGGCGCTCACGGTCGTGACCCGCGGTCGCCGGCCGGCCCGCGCGAAGTCGCTCGCGTATCATCAGTCAGGTGCCCGCGCGTGAATTCTCCAACGGCCGCGCCGGAATCTCCACCCTCTCCCCCGCCCCTCTCCCCGAGGGCCAGGGGAGCTTCGCGCTTACCGCTGCGCGGTAAGGAGAGTCGATTGGAAGGCATCAACTGGTCCGACCTCTTCAACGCGATGGACAAGTTCCTGCTTGCCATCGTGCACAAGAACGTGCTGCTGGTGTACGTGGTGCTGGC
>JAKORH010000207.1 GCA_029777935.1 Pseudomonadota bacterium | reverse complement strand
GGAATGTCGGGTGCGTCGGTCTCGAGCACCCAGCCGTCGTCCGGCACCGTAGCGGCGAAGCGGCGGATGCGCAGCGAGCCGTCGTAGGTCATCGCGCCGCAGAAGCCGAGCTTGAAGCCGCGCGCCAGCATCCGCTGGGCCTGATCCTCGCTGCCGTTGAACGCGTGCGCGATGCCGCCGCGCACCTCGGTGCGACCAAGGAACTTCTGCAGGTCGTCGGCCGAGCGGCGCACGTGCAGGATCACCGGCAGGTCGAAGCGGCGCGCGATCTTCAGTTGCGCGGCGTAGAACCACTGCTGGCGCTCGCGCGGCGGCGATGCGACGTAGTTGTCAAGGCCGATCTCGCCGATCGCCACGAAGCGCGGATCGTCCAGCGCCAACTCCACCGCGGCGCGCATCCGGTCGATGTCGTCTTCGTGGGCGCGATCGACGTACAGCGGATGGATGCCGAGCGCGTACGTGCAGCCGTAGCGGTGCGCGCACTCGCGCACGCGCGTGAAGGCTGCGGCCTCTACCGCCGGGATCACGAGCGTCGACACGCCAGCCGCCCGCGCGCGCGCGATGACCGCGTCGCGATCGGCGTCGAATTCGGGCACGTCGAGATGGCAATGCGTGTCGAGCCACATCGGTCGGCAGTCGGCAGCGGTCAGTCGGCAGCATATCCGAGCCGCGCAGTGTCACTGCCGACCGCCGACTGCCGACTGCCGACTAGACTTGCTGCATGCTGCGGAAGATCTTCAGGCACCAAACGCCGAGCGCCGAGCCGGTGCACGCGGCATGGCGGTCGCGGCGCCGCCGACGCGCGGTGCGGGGGGCGTGATGCGCGGATTCGCGCGCGCCTGGCCGATCGCGCTGGCGGCGGCGCTCGCCTATGTGTTCGACATCGATGCGATCGGCTTCGGCGCCGCGCTCGGGTTCGGCGCGTTCGTCGCGCTGCTGCTCGCGCGGCGACCCGTGCCGCCGGCATTCGGTGCGCTGGCGCTGGCGGGCGCGATCGCGTTCGGCTGCGTGGCCGCCGTGCTGGCCGCACTGCACGGCATGCCGGTGCTCGAACTGATGGCGAGCGCCGAGCCGGCGCTCCTTCTGCCGAAGCTGCTCGGCGTCGCCACGGTGATGCTCGCGGTGCTGGGCTCGGCCTGCCTGCTGTGGGGCTACGTGTTCGAGCGTTGAGCGGCGTGCTTACTGGACTGCCCTCCGCGCTATGCGCTGCGGGATGAGCGCTTCGGAGCGGCCGTGCACGCTCATGCAGGCGCGAGCACACCGTGGCGCAGCCGCAGCACGCGGTCGCACTGCCCTGCCAGGTCCGGATCGTGCGTGACGATCACGATCGCGGTGCCGCCGGCACGCGCCAGCCTCAGGAACACGTCGAACACGCCGCGCGCGGTCTCGCGATCGAGGTTGCCGGTCGGCTCGTCGGCCAGCACGCAGGCCGGCCGCGTCACGATCGCGCGCGCGATCGCGGTGCGCTGGCGCTCGCCGCCCGACAACTCGGCCGGATGGTGCTGCACGCGTTCGCCGAGGCCGACCGCGGCCAGCGCCTCTGCGGCTTCCGCCCGCGCCTCAGCCAGCGGCGCGCGCCGGATCGACAGCGGCATCGCCACGTTGTCGAGCGCGGTGAACTCCGGCAGCAGGTGATGGAACTGGTAGACGAAGCCCAGTTCGCGGTTGCGCAGTTCCCCGCGCTCGCGCTCGCCGAGCGCAGCGACGTCGCGGCCGCCGATCCTCACCTCGCCGCGGTCGATCGCGTCGAGCCCGCCGAGACAATGCAGCAGCGTGCTCTTGCCCGAGCCGGACGCGCCGACGATCGCGATCACCTCGCCGCGCGCCACGACGAGATCGGCTCCGTTCAGCACCTCGACCGCGAGCTGGTTCTCGCGGTAGGACTTGAAGATGCCGCGGGCGGCGATGACCTCAGTCATTCGTAGCGGGGCGCGCTCAGTCATAGCGCAGCGCTTCGGCGGGGCGCGTGCGCGCGGCGCGCCAGCTCGGATACAGCGTCGCCACCAGCGACAGCACGAGCGAGATGATCGCGATCGGCACGATGTCGCTGGCGCGCGGATCCGACGGCAGCTCGTTCAGGAAGTAGATGTCCTTCGGCAGGAACTGCACGCCGAACGCGTGCTCGATCGCGGGCACGATCACGTCGAGGTTGTTGGCCAGCAGCAGCCCGAGGCCGACACCCGCCAGCGTGCCAATCACGCCGATCAGCGCGCCCTGCACGATGAACACCGCCATCACGCTGCGCGGGCTGGCGCCGAGCGTGCGCAGGATCGCGATGTCGGACTGCTTCTCGGTGACCGTCATCACCAGCGTCGACACGAGGTTGAACGCCGCCACCGCGACGATCAGCGTCAGGATGATCAACATCATCCGCTTCTCGGTCTTCACCGCCGCGAAGTAGGTGCGGTTCTGGCGCGACCAGTCGCGTACCAGCGCATCGGGCCCGAGCACACTTGCAAGCTGCGCGGCGACCTGCGGCGCCTCCAGAGCGTCCTTCAGCTTCAGCCGCACGCCGGTCGGTCCGTCGACGCGGAACATCTTCTCGGCGTCGGCGATGTGGATCAGCGCCAGCGTGCTGTCGAATTCGTAGTGGCCGGACTCGAACACGCCGACCACGCGGAACTGCTTGAGCCGCGGAATCACGCCGGCCGGCGTCACGTTGCCCTCGGGCGCGAGCAGCGTCACCTTGTCGCCGAGGGTCACGCCGAGCGCACGCGCCAGCTCGATGCCCGGCACGATGCCGAACTCGCCCGGCGCCAGATTGCTGATGCGGCCGGCCGGCAGGCTCTTCACGATGTCGGACACGCCGCCTTCGAACGCGGGATCGATGCCGCGGATCAACGCGCCGCGCACCACGTCGCCGCGCGTCAGCATCGCCTGCGCGTTCACGTACGGCGCGGCCGCCACCACTTGCGGATTCTGCTGCGCGCGCTGCGCCAGCGCGCGCCAGTCGGCGAGCGCTCCGCTGTACGACGACAGCTCGATGTCCGAGATCACCGCCAGCATGCGGTCGCGCACTTCCTTGGTGAAGCCGTTCATCACCGACAGCACCACGATCAGCGCCGCCACGCCGAGCATGATGCCGCTCATCGAGATCGCCGAGATGAACGAGATGAAGCCGTTGCGCCGGCGCGCGCGGCGGCCCGCGCGCGTGTAGCGCAGGCCGATGCGGACTTCGTAGGGAATGTTCAATTGGTCGCTTCGAGAGCGCGGCGATTCTAGCGGTCCGTAGAATCGGTGCGATGAAATGGTTTGTCGTCGTGCCGGGCAGTCTGGTTCCCGCGCCCATCGCGCCCGATGTCCTCGCCGCCGCGCCGACCGGCACGATCGCAGCGCGTCTGGCGCGTGCGCGCCGCGCGCCCGATGACGTGCCGCGCGCCGCGCGCCGCGCCGCGCATCTCGGCTGGCTGTGGCACGCGTTCGGCGGCCGCGGGAGTCCGGTCACGGCACCTTATGCCTGGCGCGCGTCGAGCCATGCCAGCGCGATCCTGCCCGACGACGGCGCGCAATGGTGGCACTGCGACCCGATCCACATCGACATCGGCCGCGACGAGCTGCTGGTCGGACGCAGCGCCGACGCGCAACTCACCGAAGCCGAGGCCGATGCGCTCGCCGTCGAGGCCGACGCGGCGCTGCGCGCTCACGACGCGCTGCTGAAACGGTTGCGGCACGATGCGTGGTTCGTGCAGACCGAGCGTCCATGGCAGCTCGATGCGGCACCGTTGCTGGCGGCACGCGGTCGACCCGTGAGCGCGTCGCTGCCGCAAGGCGCCGACGCCGCGCGCTGGCGCAAGGTGTTGAACGAGATCCAGATGCGCTGGCATGAGCACGCGGTCAACGCCGCGCGCGCGAGCCGCGACCTGCCGCCGGTCAACGGCGTGTGGCTGCATGGGGGCGGCGCGTGGGCGCCGCTGCCGCGTGCGCCCTTCGCGGCCGTGGTGTCGGACGATCCGGTGCCGCGCGGCTGGGCGCTCGCCTCCGGCGTGCCGCCGGCCGCGCTGCACGACGAAGGCGACCTGCCGCGGCGCGCCGGCGACGCGCTGTCGCTGTGGAGCGACCTGGCCGAGCCGGCCGCATTCGATGCGTGGGGCGTGTGGCTCGAAGGCCTGGCCGCGATGGATGCGCGGCTGGAGCGGCTGTGCGCGCGCGCGTTCGCGGCCGGCTTCGAATCGATCGAGCTCGTGCTGTGCGGGCACCATGCGGTGCGCGTGCTGTCGCTGCGCCGAAGCGATCGGCTGCGCTTCTGGCGCCGCGCCGCCCTCGGCGAACTGCTCGCGGAGCCGGTGGCATGAGCCGGGTCGGGCCGCTGCACGACTCGATCCAGCCGAACAGCAAGCGCCGGAGCTGAGTCCGATGATCGCCAAGGCGAATTCACCACAGAGGCACAGAGGCACAGAGGAACGAGCGTCAGGTCTTGCGTCCTTCCGCCTTCTCTGTGCCTCTGTGCCTCTGTGGTTCAACAAGTCCTTTCACCGCGGCGAGGAGTCGGCATGAGCGCAACGCAGTTCGTCGCGCGCACGTTCGACGCTGCCGCCGCGCAGCGGCTGGCCGACGCCGGGCTGCCGCGCCCGCTGGCGCGTGCACTCGCGGCTCGCGGAGTGGCGTCGCTGAACGATCTAACGCTCGTCACGCGCGATCTGATCGCTCCGCAGCGGCTGGCGCACATCGACCACGCCGCACGCCTGCTCGCCGACGCGATCGACGCGCGCCGGCGAATGACGATCGTCGCCGACTATGACTGCGACGGCGCGACTGCGTGCGCGGTCGCGCTGCGCGGACTGCGGGCGCTCGGGGCCGAGGTCGACTACCTGGTGCCGAACCGCTTCGAGTATGGCTACGGCCTGACGCCGCAGATCGTCGATCTGGCCGCGCAGCGCCAGCCGGACCTGCTGATCACGGTCGACAACGGCATCGCCAGCGTCGACGGCGTGGCGCGCGCCAGCGCGCTCGGCATCGAAGTGCTGATCACCGACCACCACCTGCCCGGGCCGCGCTTGCCGGAGGCGGCGGCAATCGTCAATCCAAACCAGTCGGGCTGCGGCTTTCCGAGCAAGCATCTGGCCGGCGTCGGCGTGATGTTCTACGTACTGCTCGCGCTGCGCGCGGAATTGCGTGCGCGCGGTCGCTTCAGCGAGGCCTCGCAGCCGCGGCTGGACGCGTTGCTCGACCTCGTCGCGCTCGGCACTGTCGCCGACGTCGTGCGGCTCGACCGCAACAACCGTATTCTCGTTGCGGCCGGGCTCGAATGCATCCACGCCGGCCGCCTGCAGCCGGGCCTGGCCGCGCTGTTCCAGGTCGCCGGCCGCAGCGCGCAACTGGCACGCCCGAGCGATCTCGGCTTCGCGCTGGCGCCGCGGATCAACGCCGCAGGGAGGCTGGCGGACATGTCGACCGGCATCGAGTGCCTGCTGGCCGACGGCTTCGAGCGTGCGCTCGCGCTGGCGCGCCAGCTCGACGAGCTGAACCGCGAGCGGCGAGCGATCGAGGTCGACATGCAGCTCGATGCGCTGGCGGAACTGGACGGCGCGTCGATGGAGCGGCGCACGATCACGCTGTTCAACGAGGGCTGGCACCAGGGCGTCGTCGGCCTGGTCGCGTCACGCGTGAAGGAGAAGTTCCATCGCCCGACCGTGGCCTGCGCGCGCGTCGACGAAGCGACGCTACGCGGCTCGGGCCGTTCGATCGAAGGCGTGCATCTGCGCGACACGCTCGACCTCGTGACCAAGCGCGCGCCGCAACTGGTCGAGAAGTTCGGCGGTCACGCGATGGCCGCGGGACTGACGCTGCGCGCGGAGCACTACGACGGGTTCGCGCGCGCGTTCGAGGACGCCACGCGCGCGACCGCCGACGCCGCCCTGTTCCGCCCCACGATCGACA
Organism: Pseudomonadota bacterium; assembly: GCA_029777935.1. Next base: position 6,826 of record JAKORH010000207.1, on the reverse strand, counting down.
CCGACGGCCCGCTGGCGACCGCGGAGATCACGCTCGGCCTAGTGGAGGCGATCGAGCGCCAGATCTGGGGCCAGGGGTTTCCGCCGCCGCTGTTCGACAACGAATTCGCGCTGGTCGAGCAGCGGCTGGTCAAGGACCAGCACCTGAAGCTCACCGTCGAGCTGCAGGGGCGGCGCTTCGGCGCGATGTGGTTCCGCCACACCACCGCGCTTCCCACGCGCGCGCGGCTCGCCTACCGGCCGATGGCCGACGATTTCCAGGGACAGCGCCGCGTGACGCTGGTCGTCGAGCACGCGCTGGTCTGACGCATCGCCTTACGGACTCGCTACATGGAGGTCACGCGATCGACGCGATGCGCACGCGCGACAGCGCCGCGTGCAGTTCGGCTTCGTCGATCGGCTTGACGACGAAGCCGTTCATGCCGAGCGATTCGCTGCGCGCCTGCTCGGTGGCGAGCGCCGCCGCGGTGAGCGCAATGATCGGCAGTTGCCGCCGGTCGTAGCGCTGGCGCAGCGCCGCGGTCGCCTCGAAGCCGCTCATCACCGGCATCTGCAGGTCCATCAGCACGGCGTCGAACAGCTCGCCGCGCTCGAACGCGCGTTCGACGGCGTCGAGCGCGGCGCGGCCATCGGCGGCCGGCTCCACCTGCACGCTCCACGCGTGCAGCATCGCCTCGGCGATCAGCCGGTTGACCTCGTTGTCCTCCACCAGCAGCACGCGCATTCCCGCCAGTTCGCCGCCGTCGCGCGTTTCGCCTCGCATTTCGCCGAACACCGCCGGCGATGCCGCGGCCTGCAGCGGCAGCCAGGACCAGAAGGTGCTCCCCGCGCCGGGCCGGCTGTCGACTCCGACCTCGCCCTTCATCAGGTGCGCGAGCTGGCGACAGATCGCCAGCCCCAGCCCGGTGCCGCCGTAGCGCCGCGTCGTCGACGCGTCGGCTTGCGAGAAGCGTGCGAACAACCGGCTCTGCGCGCCGGCGTCGATGCCGATGCCGGTGTCGCGCACGCTGATGCGCACGCCTTCGCGCTCGCGCTCGACCTCGAGGTCGATGCGGCCGCGCGCGGTGAACTTCAGCGCGTTGGACAGGAAATTGCCGACGATCTGCCGCACGCGCAACGCGTCGCCGCGCACGTAGCGCGGCACGTCGCCGCGCCGCACGCCGAACGCCAGCCCCTTCTGCGCGGCCAGTTCGTCGTAGCTCGTCTCGACCGCATCGAGCAGCGCGTGCAGGTCGAAGGCGGAGCTCTCGATCGCGAGCTTGCCGGCCTCGATCTTCGACAGGTCGAGCACGTCTGACACGATGCGCGTCAGCGCCTGCGCGCTGTCGATCACGCCGTGCAGGTACTTCGCTTGCCGCTCGGGCGGCACGCCCGGCTCGAGCGCCATCTTCGCCAGCCCGATCACGCCGGCGAGCGGCGTGCGCAGCTCGTGGCTCATGTTGGCGAGGAAAGCGCTCTTGGCGCGGTTGGCGGCCTCGGCCGCGTCGCGCGCATCCGCCAGCGTCAGCTCGAACGCTCGCCGCTCGGTGATGTCCTCGACGATCCAGATCGTGCCGCCGGCCGCCGGCCGTTCCGGGTCGATCGCGCGCGCGCGGATCTGCCCCAGCATCTGCGCGCCGTCGCGCTTGCGCAGCGTCCACTCGAAATCGACCGTCTCGCCGTAGGCGAGCTTGGGACCGACCAGCGCACCGACCGTCTCGTAGTCGGCGCGCGACGGCCACACCACCTCGCCGCTCTGGCCGACCAGCGTACCCGGCTCCCAGCCGAGCATCCGCTCGAAGCGCGGGTTGACCATGCGGAACGCCCGTTCGCGCGTGAACGCGATGCCGATCGACGCGTGCTGCAGGATCGCCTCGTACTCGCGCCGCAGTTCGTCGTGCGTGGTCATGTCGCGCAACGTACCGACCACGTAGTCGCGTTCGCCGACCGTGACGCGCGCGGCCGAGTGCAGCAGCGACAGCGAGCGGCCGTCGCCGACTCGGCGCGTGAACGGCACCGCGTGCACGGCTCCATCGCGGGTGAGCGCCCGAACGATCTCGGCATGCTCGCGCCGCCGCGGCCACAGGCCGAGCTCGTGCGAGGTGCGGCCGATGACCTCCGCGCGCGCCAGGCCGAACAGCCGCCGGAACCGCTCGTTGGCAAGCACGATCCGCCCGCTGCGGAACTCGCTGATGACCATCGGATCGGGCGCCGCCTCGACCAGGCGCGCCAGAATGCGCTCGGGACGAAAGCCGAGCGCACGCCGGCGGAAGCGGAACGATGCGGCCATGGCCCGTCCAGTCTTGCACCGCCGTGCAAGGGCCGATGCCGCGAAAAGGCCGGGCATTCGCGGTCTTCCCCGGCGGCTTTGCGCGCGCTGCGGCGCCGCTTCCTATAATGCGTACTTTTCTCGAGAGCGCACGTGGAACCCGAACGCCTGAATCAACTGGCCGCCAGCATCACCGATCTGAGCACGCGCGCGGCCGAACTGCGGAGGTTTCTTTGACGTCGATGCCAAGGCCGCGCGTCTGAGCCTGGTCGAGCGCGAGCTGGAGAACCCGAACGTCTGGGACAATCCGAAGCAGGCGCAGGAACTCGGCAAGGAAAAGAAGCTGCTCGACGACGTGGTCGGCCGGATGCAGCGGCTGACCGGCGGCTTGCGCGACGCGCAGGAGCTGTTCGAGATGGCGCGAGGCGACAACGACGACGCGACGCTGATCTCGATCGAAGCCGATGCTGCCCAGCTCGGCAAGCAGGTCGCCGAGCTCGAGTTCCAGCGGATGTTCAGCAATCCGCTCGACCCGAACAACTGCTTCGTCGAGATCCAGGCCGGTGCCGGCGGCACCGAGGCGCAGGACTGGGCCGCGATGCTCGAGCGAATGTACCTGCGCTACGCCGAGCGCAAGGACTTCAAGGCCGAGTTGCTCGACGAAACGCCGGGCGAAGTCGCGGGCATCAAGAGCGCAACGATCAAGATCACGGGCAGTTACGCCTACGGCACGTTGCGTACGGAAACCGGAATCCACCGGCTGGTGCGAAAGTCCCCTTTCGATTCCAATGCGCGCCGCCACACGTCGTTTGCCAGCGTGTTCGCCTATCCCGAGGTCGACGAAACGATCGAAATCGAAATCAATCCCGCCGATCTGCGCATCGACGTCTATCGCGCCTCCGGCGCCGGCGGGCAGCACGTGAACAAGACCGAGTCCGCGGTGCGGATCACGCACCTGCCGACCGGCATCGTCGTGCAGAGCCAGAACGACCGCAGCCAGCACCGCAACCGCGCCGAGTGCATGGCGATGCTGAAGTCGCGCCTGTACGAGCAGGAGCTGCGCAAGCGGATGGCCGAGCAGAGCAAGCTGGAGGAAGGCAAGACCGACATCGGCTGGGGCCACCAGATCCGCTCGTACGTACTCGATCAGTCGCGCATCAAGGACCTGCGCACCAACGTCGAGATCGGCAACACGCAGGCCGTGCTCGACGGCGATCTGGACCCGTTCATCGAAGCGAGCCTGAAGCAGGGGGTGTAGCAGTGGAACTCTACGTCGTCACCGGCGCGTCGCGCGGCCTGGGTCGTGCGCTCGTGCGGCAACTGCTCGTGCGCGACCGTACTCTGCTGACGATCGCGCGCCATCCGGACCGTTCGCTCGAGGAAGCCGCGACGGCGGCGGGCGCGCACCTGACGCAATGGGCGCTCGATCTGGCGCACGATGTCGGGGTGGCCGCGCGTCTCGAGGCGTGGCTGCATCAGCAGGCGAGCCGCCGGCACGCGACCGCCAACCTGATCAACAACGCCGGTCTGCTCGGCCGCGTCGGACCCGTCGAGGCGATGGAGGCGGAGGAACTCGCCGCCGTGCTGCGCGTCGACCTCGAAGCGCCGCTGGTGCTGACCGGCGCGTTCCTGCGCGCTACGCGCCACTGGAGCGCGCGGCGGCGCGTGCTGCACATCTCGTCAGGGGCGGGCCGCCGGCCGATCGCGGGTTGGGCCGCGTACTGCGCGGCCAAGGCAGGGTTGGACCATTTCGCGCGCGTGGTGGCGGAGGACGAGCAGTTGCAGCCGAATCCGGCGCGCATCGTGTCGCTCGCGCCCGGCGTGATCGACACCGACATGCAGGCCGCGCTGCGGGCGTCGGCTGCGAGTGGATTCCCGAGCAAGCCGCACTTCGTCGAACTGAAGGAAACCGGCCAGCTCGCCGACGCCGACGCCGTCGCGACCCGCGTGCTGGCGTACCTCGAACGTCCCGATTTCGGCACCATCCCGGTGGCCGACGTGCGCGACTGACCAGACGAAGAACCCTCATGACCGAGACCGACCAGCCCGCGCCGATCGACGAGAACCAGATCATCGCCGAGAGGCGCGCCAAGCTCGCGAAGCTGCGCCAGGCCGGCCCGGCATTCCCGAACGACTTCACGCGCACGCACCACGCCGGCGAACTGCGTGACCGGTACGACCCCCTCGACCGCGAGACGCTGGCAAAGGAAGGGGTCGAAGTCACGGTCGCCGGCCGCATGATGCTCAAGCGCGTGATGGGCAAGGCGAGCTTCGCCACCGTGCAGGACGGCTCGGGCCGCATCCAGCTTTACGTGACGCCCAACGACCTCGGGGCCGACGCCTACGAGGCGTTCAAGCGCTGGGACCTCGGCGACATCGTCGGCGCGAGCGGCACGCTGTTCAAGACGCAGAAGGGCGAACTGTCGGTGAATTGCAGGTCGCTGCGGCTGCTGGCGAAGTCGCTGCGCCCGCTGCCGGACAAGTTCCGCGGCCTGGAGGACAAGGAGGCGCGCTACCGCCAGCGCTATGTCGACCTGATGATGAACGAGCCCGCGCGCAGCGCGTTCGTCACGCGCAGCCGCGCGATCGCCGCGATGCGAGCGTTCATGGTCGAGCACGGCTTCCTCGAGGTCGAGACGCCGATGCTGCAGGTGATTCCGGGCGGCGCGGCGGCCAAGCCGTTCGTCACGCACCACAACGCGCTCGGCATCGACATGTTCCTGCGCATCGCGCCAGAGCTGTTCCTGAAGCGGCTGGTGGTCGGCGGCTTCGAACGCGTGTTCGAGATCAACCGCAACTTCCGCAACGAGGGGCTCTCCCCGCGCCACAACCCCGAGTTCACGATGATGGAGTTCTACGCCGCGTACCACGATTACCGCTGGCTGATGGACTTCACCGAGCAGTTGCTGCGCGAGACGGCGCTGCGCGCCACCGGAAGCGCTGTCCTCAGCCACCAGGGCGGGACGATCGACCTGTCGCGCGCATTCGCGCGGCTGACGATCGTCGAGGCGATTCACTTCCACGCGCCGCGCTACACCGACGCGCAGCTCGCCGACCGGGAATTCCTGCACGCGGAACTGGCGCGCCTCGGCAGCACGCATTCGAAGGAGGCGGGGCTCGGCGCGCTGCAGCTTGCGCTGTTCGAACAGGTCGCGGAGTCGAAGCTGGTGCAGCCGACCTACATCATCGACTATCCGGTCGAGGTGTCGCCGCTGGCGCGCGCCTCCGATAGCCGGCCTGGCATCACCGAGCGCTTCGAGCTTTTCATCGCCGGACGCGAGATGGCCAATGGCTTCTCGGAGCTGAACGATCCGGAGGACCAGGCCGCGCGCTTCGCCGAGCAGGTGCGCGCGCGCCAGGCCGGCGACGAGGAAGCGATGTACTACGACGCCGACTACGTGCGCGCGCTCGAATACGGCATGCCGCCCGCCGCAGGCTGCGGCGTCGGCGTCGATCGCTTCGTGATGCTGCTGACCGACGCGCCGAGCATCCGCGACGTGATCCTGTTTCCGCACATGCGGCCCGAAGAGCGGGCGTGAGCCGCGCCAACGCTGTTCCAAAGCGATTGAGCCGCGAGCGGTTGCGCGCGCTGCAGGAAAGATTGCTCGCGCGTGCGCAGCAGCCGTCGCCGGACGACTGGCCGCCGATCGTGATGGCCGGTGCCGAGGTGGGCGTCGCGCACCCCGACGTGGCCAGCTTTCTCGCGACACACGAACCGCGCTTCCTGCTGCGCGACTACCGGCTCGTGCTGGACGACGCCGGCCTCGATGCGCAGGCGCGCACCGCCCTGCTCTTCGGCGCGGCCCTGCGGCTGCGCGACGCCGGTCTGCTGCGCGGCTGGCGCGACGAGCCGCTCGACGTCCGCCCCGCACCCGGCGCCGCGCCGATCGCCACGATCGAGCGCGCCGCCTGCCGCACGCTCGGCATCACGACGACCGCGGTGCACCTGAACGGGTTCGCTACGATGGATGACATGTGGGTCGCGCGGCGCTCAGCGCACAAACAGATCGACCCCGGCCGCCTGGACAACCTCGTCGGCGGCATGGTGCCGGCCGGCGAAAGCGAGTCCGACGCGCTGGCGCGCGAGGCACGCGAGGAAGCCGGCCTCGATCTCGCGCCACAAACGGCCGTGCGCGGCGGCCGCGTGCACATCGCGCGGCGCGTTCCGGAGGGCTACCAGTCCGAGGTCGTGCAGGCATTCGACGCCTTGCTGCCGGCGGGCTTTACCCCGCGCAACAACGACGGCGAGGTCGCCGAGTTCGCGTTGTGCCCACTCGCGGACGTCGTGGCTGCGATCGAGCGTGATGATTTCACGCTCGAGTCGGCGCTGGTCGCGCTCGACGCACTGCTGCGCCGCGCCTGAGCCCTCAGAACCGGCCTTATTCCATTTCTAATTCAATAAAGCACTAATAATCCACGGCCAGGCGACGATCGAGCGGATCCGGTGGTGGTTGTTTTCGAGCGTCAGCAGGCTGGTGGCGAGGTGGTCTTCGAGGGCCGCGATGCTGTCGAAGACGACGTTGTGGAAGTGCTTCTCGCGCAGCTCGTCCCAGACGTGCTCGACCGGGTTCAGCTCGGG
>JAKORH010000206.1 GCA_029777935.1 Pseudomonadota bacterium | reverse complement strand
GCAGCAGATCGCCGACCTCGCGCAGTACTTGCGATCGCTGTAGGAACCTATCCGTGAGCAATTCGTGCGATGCGTTGTCGCCAGAAAGCCCGGATGCAAGGCGCCCCGCGCAGGACAGTAGCCCGGCCTAAGGCCAATCCGGGCAACACCGCAGCCGGGCTTTCTGGCGACAACCCCAAGGGACGGGCCGCTGAGCAACGGCGGACGCCGTTGCGGGCCCGATCGGGCGTATGGACGCGCGCAGGCGCAAAGCGCCTGCGCAGTGGCTCGCATCGCGTTGTTGCTCGTCGCTTATTTGGATGAACCAAACCGCGCTCCTCGCGCCTTGCACTGCAAGCCAAAGCGGTCCGTCGCACACACGAATTGCTCGCGGTTAGGTTCTAGCCCGCGATGCGCTCGCGCCCGCCGCGTTGTAGGCTTGCCGGCCGGAAAGGAAGAAGCGCCGGTACCGAGAGGCCGCGGCGACTGACGAGACGACTGACGCGACATGAAGATCCAGGTTCTGTCCGATCTGCACCTGACGGTCGCGGCGATGGAGCCGCCGCGCACCGATGCGGATGTCGTCGTGCTCGCGGGCGACATCGCGCGATCGAAGCAGGCGATCGACTGGGCGCTTGCGCTCGGGCAGCCGGTCATCTACGTGCCGGGTAATCACGAGTACTACGGCGGCAGCCTGGCGGCGGTGCGCGAGGAACTGAAGCAACTGGCCGCGGGAACGCGCGTGCACGTGCTCGACCAGGACGAAGTCACGCTGCAGGGCGTGCGCTTCGTCGGTGCCACGCTGTGGACCGACTTCGAGCTGTACGCCGGGCCGCAGCGCGAGGAATCGATCGCCGCCGCGCTGCGCTTCAGCGCCGACTTTTCGCGGATCACGCTCGACGGCGAGGCGCGCTTCACGCCCGAACACTCGAGCCTGCTGTGCCGGCAGGCGGCGCAATGGCTGTCGCAACGGTTGCGCGACCAGCGCCCGCCGACGGTGGTCGTCACGCATTACGCGCCGTCGGTGCGCAGCGTCGATCCGAAGTTCGACGGCTCGCCGCTGAATGCGGCGTTCGTCTCCAACCTCGATGCGCTGGTCGCCGCGTCGGAGGCCGCGCTGTGGATACACGGCCACACGCACTATCCGGTCGACTACGCGATCGGCGCCACGCGCGTGTTCAGCAATCCGCGCGGCTACGCGCGCGACGGCTTGCCGGAGAACCGCGCCTTCGATCCGTTCCGTATCGTCGAAGTCTCGTAACCGGCGCGCCGGGCAGGCGCAATCATCCCGGCAACGCCAGCTCCTTGGCCGAAGACAGGGACTGCCGCAGGAATCCGAGACACCGCGCGACCGGACTGCGCCGGCGCACGAAGTGCTTTGTCATCGGATGCGATCCGTCGGACAGCACGGGGCCCGAACGCAGGTAGCCGCGATGCAGGTAGAAGTCGAGCGCGTTGCGGCTGGCGAGCAGCCGCGCGGCCGCGTAGCCGGCGCGCTGAATCGACGTCTCCGCCACGCAAAGCAGCGCCGAACCCACGCCCCGACGCGCGAACTCCGGCGCCACGTAAAGCGCATTGACACGATCGCAGTCGACCTCGATCCAGCCGAACGCCGCCTCACGCACGGCGACCCAGACCGAATGCTCGCGAATCGCTCGCGTGATCCGATCCGCGCCCGCGCCGCCTGCCCACCGTTCGGCCTCTTCGTTCGAAATCGAAGGCGCCGACAGCCCCAGGATCGAACTGCGTCGAACGGCGTCGAGCGACTCCGCGTCAACGGAATCGGCGCGGCGGATCAGCGTGATGCAACCCGGGCTCGGAGGAGACGCGGGTTCCTGGAGGTGCTTGGCGGACATATCGAGAGTGATGATGCGCGACCCGGCGCTTGCGCGCCACGATACTCGCCTGATTTGGTCTTTGCCGCGCGAGGCGGCCGTCCGGTGTGGAGCCGCTTCGATGCGCACGACGGTGACGAAAGTGCGCAGTCGGTGAAACTCCATCGGTCAGACGATCACGCCACGCCCTGATTAGCGATGAGTCTCAGCCGCAGTAACGTAGAAGATCGTGCGCTGTTCGATCGTCGTCCCCGCGCAAGCGGGGACCCAGGGTTTGTGCGATGAAGTCGCTGGATTCCCGCTTCCGCGGGAATGACGTCGGACTGCTGAACTTCATCGCCAATCAGGTGCCACGTCGATGCGGACGATGGGGCGCTGCGGCTTGCGCCGCGCGACTTCCTCGAAGCCGGCGTGGTCGTACATCGACTTGGCGCCGAACCACATGGTGTCGTCCTTGGAGCGCGCGGGACGGTCGACGGGGTACGCCTCGACCAGCGTGGCGCCCTGTTTCCTCGCGTAATCCACGGCGGCTGCGAGCAGCGCCTGCGCCACCCCCTGGCCGCGATGCTCGGATGGCACGACGAAGCAGACGATCGACCACACGGGCCGGTCGTCCACGGCTTTCATCACGGGCGAGCGCGCGAGCCTCGCGTACTCCTCGCGCGGACCGATGGACACCCAGCCGACGGGAACCTCGCCGCGATAGCCGATCAGACCCGGTGGTCGACCGGAATCGACCAGAGCCTTGAGACCGGCGCGATTCGCCTGCGCGCGGACTCGCTGCGGCAGCCGTGCGAGCGAACCGCTGCGGCGGTAGGCCATGCACCAGCATCCGCGCGCGACCGAACAGCCCCTGCCGCTGAAGACCTTTTCGAGGTCCGGCCAGCGATCCGGCGTAAGAGGAACGACCGTGAGCTTCGCCGGCGATGCCTTTGGCGCCCCTGGCACGAGGGACGCGCGCCGGCGGCGAGGTGAAGTGGAAGCCGACGCCGGGATCTTCTTCACGTGCGATCGACCGTGACCGCCTCGGCGCGGCCCAGCGTGACCGCGGCGCCCGCGCGCAGGGTGTTCTGAATCTCGGCCACGCGGTCGGTGTGCGCCATCAGGTCGCGAATCGCCTGCTCGGGCGCCTGCGCCCACACCCTGGCGTCATAGACGATGTTGCGGCCCGGCTCTCCCTCGGCGCCGAATTCGCCGCTGACGCCGACCTCGACGCGCTCGACCGCGATGCCGCGCTTGCGCGCCTCGCGGTAGATGTCGTTGCAGTAGCAGGTCGCGAGCGCCAGGAACAGCAGCTCGCCGCCGTTGGCGCTCGAGCCGAAGCCCGTCGACCTCGGAGGAATCGCGATCGCGTGCGGCCGGCCGTCGGTCGCCAGCGTGACCTCGTGCCGGCCGCGACTGCTTTCGATTCGCGCGCTGATCTGCACCGTGTTCTCCCGGGTCAGGCGGCGCCTTGCACGAACTCGACGTCCGCGATCCAGTTGCGCGCGCGCCGCGCGAGCCGCTGCGCTTCGTCTTCGCCGTCGAAGCTGGCCGATGCGCGCTTCAGCAGCGACGGATCGACGCCTTCGAACGTGTTGACGTTGACGACCGCGTACATCAGCCCGCCGATGCGGCTCGTGACCACCGGCACGACGCCGCACGTCGCGCAGACGTGGAACTCGGCGGTCTTCGTGCCGAAGGCGTAGTTCGACACCCGCTCCGGCGACCGGACCGAGACCTTCAGCGATCCGGTCGGGCATGACGTCCACACGCCGCCGTGGCGGGTGCAGAACGAGCAGGTGCAGGCCCGCGCAGGAATCTGAGCCGGCTCCGGCCTCCAGTCGAGGGTGAACGAGATGTTGCCGCAGTGACAGCGGCCGGTGATCCGCATCGCTACCCCGGAATCTCGGCCTCGACGAGCTGCGCCAACAGCGCCAGCGACTCCTGCCAGCCGAGATAGCAGGCTTCGACCGGAATCGCCGCGGGGATGCCTTCCTGCACGATGTTCACCTCGGTCCCGCACGACACCGGCTTCAGGGTCACGGTCGTCTGCATCTCGCCCAGCAGATTCGGATCGTCGAAGCGATCAGTGTGCCGGATGCGTTCATTCGCCACCAGCTCGAGGTATTCGCCGCCGAAGGCGTGGCTGTGCCCCGAGGTGAAGTTCGTGAACGACATCCGGTACGTGCCGCCGGCGCGCGCATCCAGATGGTGAACCTTGCCGGTGAAGCCGTGCGGCGGCAGCCACTTGGCCATCGCGTCGG
>JAKORH010000205.1 GCA_029777935.1 Pseudomonadota bacterium | reverse complement strand
GCGCTGCGCCCGAGCCGACCTCGCTCGCGCAGGGCGCGATGTCGACGGAGAACTGCGAGCCAACCGCCGCCGCCATCGCCGGCGCGAGCCGATGCGCCTGCTGCTCGATCTCGCTTGGCGCGCGCGCGAGCGCCTGCAGGGCCGGCAGCCGCTCGGTGAGCCGTTCGGGATCGCGGTAGAGTTTCAACGTCGCTTCGAGCGCCGCGATCCTGATCTTGTCGACGCGCAACGCGCGTTTCATCGGGTTCTTGTTGATGCGGGCGATCAGATCCTTGCGACCGACAATGAAGCCTGCTTGCGGCCCCCCGAGCAATTTGTCGCCGGAGAAGGTCACGAGGTCGGCGCCTTCGGCGACGGCTTCAGCGACCGTCGGCTCGCGTCTGAGGCCGTAACGCGCCAGATCGACCAGAATGCCTGAGCCCAGATCGTTGACCAGCGGCGCGCCTTTCGCGTGCGCGATGGCGGCGAGTTCCCTCGCCGCGACCTCCTTCACGAACCCTTCGATCCGATAGTTGGAGGTGTGCACCTTCAGCACGAGGCCCGTCCGCGGTCCGATGGCTTCCGCATAATCTTTCGGATGCGTGCGGTTCGTCGTGCCGACTTCGACGAGCTTCGCGCCCGCCCGCGCCATGATGTCCGGCATGCGAAAGGCGCCGCCGATCTCGATCAGCTCGCCGCGCGAGACGACCGCCTCCTTGCCCTTCGACAGCGTGTTCAAGGTCAGCAGCACCGCCGCGGCGTTGTTGTTGACGACGGTCGCATCTTCCGCGCCTGTCAATTCGCGCAGCAGTCCGCGCAGATGGTCGTCGCGTTCGCCGCGCCGCCCGCCGCCTATGTCGAACTCCAGCGCCACCGCCTCGCGCATGGCGCGCGTCGCAGCCTCGACGGCCGCTTCGGCGAGCAATGCACGACCGAGATTGGTGTGCAGGACGGTCCCCGTGAGGTTGAAGACCGGCCGCAGGCTCGGCCGATTCGCGGTCTCGAGCCGGCCTCCAGCGCGCGCTACGACCTGCGCGAGGCCGGCGACTTCGGCGCGGCCATCGCGCGCTTCGGCCAGCACCGCGCGGATCGCTTCGATCGTCGCCACGCGACCAAAGGTCTGGATCAATGTCGCAGCGGCGGGATCGCGCGCTGCTTCATCGACCGCAGGCAGACGGCGGCGATCTACGGAGCCCTGCGGAGCGCTTCCGGCGGACATGCCCGCCTCAATATCCGAGCAGGAACGGGTTGACCGCGCCGCGCTTTCGGTCGCCGTCGCGCAGCAACAAGTCGAGCGCGAGCGTCGCGACGTCGTCGGCGACCGGATCGAGCGCCGGCTCCTTGTGCTGCAGCATGATTTTCACGTAACGCGCGCATTGCGCGCAGCCTTCCGCCCGCACGAGGCCCGCGCCCGGTCCATCTTCGATTTCTTGATAGGAGACGCCTTCGGTCGCGCCGCAGCATACGCATTTCACGCGCACCTCATGCCAGAGCGTCGAGCAAAGCGCGCAGGACACGAAACGCGTTCCGTGCGCGCCCTGCCAGCCGACGATGAGGCTGGCGACCGGCGGTCCGCCGCAGGCCGGGCATATGCCGACCCCGACCGGCTCGAGCCTCTCCGGGTCGAGATGCGCGGCGAGACGCGCGGCATGGACCTGCATGGCCGCCGCTGCAAAACCGTGCTCGGCGATGAGCGCAGGATCGTGTCGGCGCTCGAACGCGGCGCGCGCGAGCGCTTCGCGCTGAGCTGCGCCCATGCTCCCGACATTGCCGAGCGCGGCGCGCGCCTGCTCCGGCATATCGATCTGGCGTGCGAGGTCGAACAACCGGTCGAAGGTCGCCGCAAGCGCGGCGTCGTCCGCCATACGGTCGCGATCGATCGGCGGCATGCCGTGCGCATGCGCCCGCCCGACCTCCTCGCTCGACAGCCGCGAAGGCGGCGGCAGAGATTCCTGCGTGCGGTGTTGCGCCTCGGCGAGACCGGCCATGAAATGCAGGTATGGCGCGAGTTCGTGCGTCTGCGCCAGCATCGCGAAGCGCTGCGCACGCTGCCTGAAGTGGGTTGAAGGATCTGGAACGCGGGCTGCGGGCGGATTGGCGACCGACCCGATGATGTTCTGGGGCGGCGCGCCCGTTTCACTTATCGACATGTCTCACGAACCGCACGGGCCACGGAGGGACGAGCGCGCGCAAAGGCGCGCGCCCGCTATTTCTATCTGGTCAGGAACGACCCGTCACCAGTTCCTTGAGCCACTTGCGATGATGCCGCCACGCCCAGCCGCCCGTCACCTGGCCACGGGTCATGGCGCTCATCGTTCCGCGCACCCAGATGGCCGCGTAGACGTGCACGATCCACACGCAGATGATCACGACCGCCGCGACCGAATGGACGAGCAGGGCGATGCGTTTTGTCGGAATGGTCGTCCAGGCCGCGAAATATTCGTCCCAGATCGTCAGTCCCGAAGCGATCAGCGCGAGGATCAGCAGCGACATCAGCCAGAACACCATCTTCTGGCCGGCGTTGTATTTGCCGACTTCCGGCATCTTCTCTTCATGGCCCGCGACGAGATCGCCGGCATGGGCGATCCAGTCGCTGTCCTCGCGCTTCCAGAGATTGAGTTTCCAGAAGCGGAAGAACAGGCCAGAGAAGGAGAAGAACAGAACCACCCCGATGAAGGGGTGGATCGTGCGCGTCAGCTGTCCTCCGCCGAACAGGCCGGTCAGGAAGAACAGGCTCGGGTGGAACAGCGCGAGCCCGGACACCGCGAGCAGGATCAGACAGATCGCCGTCACCCAGTGGTTGGCGCGCGCGCTCGACGTGTAGCGGTCGACGATCACCGGCTCGCCCGGATGCACCCGGTCGCCGCTTTGGAGGTCGTAGGCGCTCATGACTTGCCTCCGGCCAGCTTGCTGGCGTTCGCCTCGTCTTCAGCCGAGACCTTGTTCGGACCCGCGATCATGTGATGCACGAAACCGAAGGCCGCGACCGCGCCCATGACCGCCAGACCTGCATATTTCGTCGCGCCCTTCCAGAGCTCGACGATCGGGCTGATCCGCGGATTGGCCGGCAGACCGGCGTAGATCTCCGGCTTGTCGGCGTGCTGCAACACATACATGACGTGCGTGCCGCCCACGCCCTGCGGATCGTAGAGGCCAGCGTTCTTGTACCCGCGCGACTTCAGGTCCGCGATACGCCCGTCGGCCCATTTCTTCATGTCGTCCTTGGGGCCGAACACGATCGCCTGGGTCGGGCAGGCTTTCTGGCACGCTGGGCCCTGTCCCGCGGCGACGCGGTCGGAGCACAAGGTGCACTTGTAGGCCTTCTGATCGACCTTGGAGATGCGCGGAACATTGAACGGGCATCCCTTCACGCAATAGCCGCAGCCGATGCACTTGGTGTGGTCGAAGTCCACGATGCCGTTCGAATATTGCACGATCGCGCCGGGGGACGGGCAAGCCTTGAGGCACCCCGGATCCTCGCAATGC
>JAKORH010000204.1 GCA_029777935.1 Pseudomonadota bacterium | reverse complement strand
CTCTTTGACGCCCGAGCGGAAACGTGCGAGGCGCCCTTTCTCGATCTGCTCGGGGATCGTGCGCGTCGCGTTGTCGCGGATCGCCGCTTCGGCTTCGTCAACGCGCGCTGCGAACTCGCGGGCGTCCTTGGCCGTAAGCAGCTTTTTCTTGAGCCGGCCGAGGTGTGCAATGTTCTCGACGGAGGCGACCAGCCCGTCAAACTCTTCGACCGTGAGATCGCGCACCGGCACACGGCGCGCTTCGTTGAGCACGTCTTCGTCGATCACCGGCTCGTACCCGGCGGCCTTCTGCGCGTCGACCCAGGCCACCAGCGACTTCGCGCGCTGCTGTTCCTTCTTCGTCATCGGGCGCAGGTTGTACCGATCCAGGATCGCCGCGATCTGGTCGCGGTATTCCTGGTCGATCCCTTCGGATTCGAGCGCGCGCTTCATCTTGCGCAGCCCGACCTCGAAGCGGCCGAGCGCGTTGTGCGCCGCGCGTGCCGCGTAGAAGTTCACCATCTGGTTGCGCTTCTCGGTCACCGCCGCGGTCAGATCGCCGCCGGCCAGCGCCTTCTCGGCGGCCTTCGCCGCCCGCACTTCGGCCGTCGAGAACTTGGCGGGCTTGATGTCCTTGATCGGCTTACGCAGCACGATCCGGTCAGCGAGTTCTCGAGCGGCGCGCGCGAGCGCGTTTACCGACCCGCCGGCCGGTGTGCGGGCCTGCTTGTTCAGCGCGCGGGTCAGCGCACGCAGTTCGACGGCCACAAACCGGCCGCGTGCTTCGTTGTGCACGGCGGCGTCGGCCGCGCGCTCCATCGCCCGATCGTCGACCAGTTCGCCGTAGCGCTCCAGCATGCGCTGATCGGTCAGCGCCTCGATCGCATCGGCTTCCGGCGTTGCGCCGACGATGGCATGGATCAGGGTTTCCCCGTTCGGGAAGCCGAACATCTCGGCCACGACCTGCGGATCGAGGCCCTCCTTGGCGACCATGCCGTACTTGCCAACGCCAAGCGCAGTAGATTCAAGGCCGCCCGCGGTGAGGATTTCGCGCGCACGCTCGGCGTCGAGTTTGAACCCGGACAGCGCTTTGATCTGCTCGCCTTCCGCGTTCGTCATCTCGCCGTGCTTGAGCCAGCGCATCGCGGCATAGACCGGCTCGGCGCGCACCTCGGCCGCGGCCTCCTCTTCGACCGCAGCGCGCGCGGCCTTGGCCTCACTCTGCAGCCGCTTCAGTTCGCGCGACTTCGCCCCCGACAGCCATCGCATTTCGCGCAGGCTTCGCGCGCTGAGTTCGGCCCGCGCGGCTTCAAGCGCGTCGCCGTGCTCGCGCTGGTACGCGGCCCACTCCGCGGTCGTAGCACCCATCTCTGCGGCCGACTTGAAGAGCGGCGCATACCGGCGGGCGTCCTGCGCCTCGGCGATCTCCTCGTCGGAGGCGATCATCCGGTCCATGACGCTACGCACCTCGTCGCTGATCGTCACGTTCAGTGCGGCGTCCGCGCCGCCCGAGCCG
>JAKORH010000203.1 GCA_029777935.1 Pseudomonadota bacterium | reverse complement strand
TTTCCGACGAAACCGTGCGCGGCAGCTTCGAGCGCATCATCGGCTGGCTGCAGGCGCCGCTCGAGCCGATGCACGAGCTCGCGCACGCGCTGGAGGCGCAGCCCGAAGGCGGCGTCGCGTGGTCGCTGGTGGCGGAGTCGGCCACGCACGTCTACGAGGCGTTCGGACGCGCGCGCGACTCGGCGCAGCGGCTGTGGGGCAGGCAAGGCTAGCGTCGCCGTGTAGCTTGTATGACATCGCGGGCAATGTCATAAACTAGAGCTGTTTCTCGACGCGATTGCGGCGATCGTCGAGCCCGTGGAGTCGCACTACGTCTGGCGCCCGAGAAGCTGGCTCGCGAAGAAGGGATCAGCATGAACCAGTTCGTCGCGACAGCGGTGGCCGAGAAGCTGGCCGTGATGGGCGCGGCCGCGTACTTTGCCGAGCGCAAGGGCCGCGCCGACCTCGATGCCTTCAGGCGAATCCTGCGGCGCAAAGGCGGCGCTGCGCCCCGCGAAGGCGACGAGCGTTGAGGTGCTCGTCGAGACGTACATGCCCCGGATCAACCTCCACGTCACGCCCGAGTTCGAGCAAGCGCTCGAGGCTCTGATGCGCGGCCGCGGGCTGGTCAGCAAGTCCGAAGCGATCCGCTACGTGGTGCTGAAAGCGGCCGCGCGCCACCTGCCTGCACCGCGTCGCGACTTCTCGCTGCTGCAGGGACTGATCGGCGGCCACACGGGCGCAGGCATCAAGCGCCGCCGCGCGGTGGCCGGGTTCGAGCAAGAGATCGACGACGAGATGGAGCGCGCGTTGCGCCGGGCCCCCGCGCGTAGCGCAACATCGACGAGGCCTGCACGATGAAGATGCACGACATCCCGTTCGGCACCACCGACTGGTCCACGGTCGAAGCCACCGAGCACCGGGGCGAAACCGGCGTCGCGCACTGGCGCACGCGCCACTTCGGCCCCGCCGACGACCCGATCCGCGTGCGGATGGTCGAGTACTCGCCCGGCTACAGCGCCGACCACTGGTGCAGCAGGGGGCACGTGCTGCTGTGCCTGGCCGGCGAGCTGGAGACGCTGCTGCAGGACGGCCGCCGCTTCGTGCTGAAGCCGGGAATGAGCTACCAGGTGGCCGACGGCGCGGAGGCGCACCGGTCTTCGAC
>JAKORH010000202.1 GCA_029777935.1 Pseudomonadota bacterium | reverse complement strand
TTCGTCGCGCTGTCGCTGCCGGCGCGCACCTACGAGCTGATGCCGATCGCGACGCTGATCGGCACCATCTACGCGCTGTCGAAGCTGGCGTCGAACTCCGAGTTCACGATCATGCGCGTGTCGGGCATGAGCACGCGCCGGCTGGCGGCGACCGTGATCCGCGTGGCGCTGGTGTTCATCGCGCTGACGTACCTGTTCGGCGAGCTGGTGGCGCCGCCGGCCGAGCGCCTGGCGCAGCGGCTGAAGCTCGCAGCCAAGGGCGGATCGGTCGAGGAGTTCCGCTCCGGCGTGTGGGTGCGCGACGCGGTGACGGGCCCGGACGGCCAGGTCGAGCGCTGGCGCTTCGTCAACGTCAAGCAGGTGCGGCCGGACGCGACGCTGCGCTCGATGCGCGTGTTCGAGTTCGACCGCGACTGGCGCCTGCGCGTGATGGGCACCGCCGAGAGCGGGCGCTTCGTCGTCGACGCCAGAGGCCCGGCCTGGCTGCTCAACAACGTGGTCGAGACGCACCTGCCGGTGGTGTCGCCGAGCGACACGGCGCAGACCGCCGCGCACACCGAGATCGTCCGCGATGCCACGCGGCGCTGGGACTCGGAACTCACGCCCAACATCTTCGGCGTGCTGCTGGTGCAGCCGGAGCGGATGGCGGCGCTCGATCTGGTGCAGTACATCCGGCATCTTGCCGCCAACCGGCAGCAGACCGACCGCTACGAGATCGCGCTGTGGAACAAGGTCTTCTACCCGCTCGCGATCCTGGTGATGATGATGCTGGCGCTGCCGTTCGCGTACCTGCACGTTCGAGAAGGCAGCGTGAGCCTGAAGATCTTCACCGGCGTGATGATCGGCGTCACCTTCTACATGCTGAACAAGCTGTTCGCGCATCTGGGACTGCTGAACACCTGGCCGCCGGTGGTGGTGGCCGCGCTGCCGAGCCTGGTCGTGCTCGGTGTGGCGCTGACGGTGCTGTATTGGATCGAGCGGCGCTGAGGCCGCTCGATGGGGATCGAGCACCGTTGACGCCGCCCGACGGGGATCGAGCGCCGTTGACGCCGCCCGACGGGGATCGAGCGCCGCTGACGCCGCCCGATGCGACTCGAGCGCCGCTGACGGCCGCGCGTTGACCTGAGTCAAGCGCGGCGCTTGCCGAACACAACTTCTTACACAGGCTTGCGCGCCGGAAATGCGCGGGCGCCGGCGCGCGGCGACAATGCGGCGCAGGATTTGGTCGTTCGACCAAGCCGGTTGGTAGGACGACCAAACCAGGACGACCAGACCACGCGATGATGCCGCGCCGAACCCATCCCGCCTCCCGCCGCCCGCGCGATCCGCGCCCGGTGCCGCAGCGACTGCTGGCGGCGGCGCTGGATCTGGTGCGCAGCGAGGGGCTGCAGGCGCTGAGCCAGGCACGCGTGGCCGCCGCCGCCGGTGTGCGGCAGAGCCATCTGACCTATTACTTTCCGACGCGGCAGGATCTGCTGAAGGCGCTCGTGCGCGCGGTACACGCCGAGCGCCTCGCCGCGCTGGGCGCGGTCGCGCCGGCCACGGCGCGGCCGCGGCCCAGCGAGATCCGCGAATTCCTCGCGCGGCGGATGCGCGAGCCGCTGCTGGCGCGCCTGATGCTCGCGATCACCTACGCCGCGCAGGAGGACCCGTCTTTGCGCCGCTGGCTGGCGAGGTTCGACGCCGAGGCGATCGAGCGTTTGCGCGAACTGTTCGCGCGGCTGCACGTGGCCCCGAGCGACGAAGAACTGGCGTTGTTCCACGCCAGCCTCGTCGGCGCCGCGGTGCAGGGGGCGCAGCTAGGCACCCGCGCGGCCGCGGATCGCACGGCGCGGATCGTGCGCCTGGCGTTCGATCGCCTGTTGCAGGCGACGCGGCCCAACCGCCGGTGGTCCGTATGAGCCGGTTCGGGCCGTTGCACGACTCCATCGAGCCGAAGAACAGACGGCGGAGTTGAAGCCGATGATTGCAAAGGCGAGTTCACCACAGAGACACAGAGGCACAGAGGAACGAGTGTCCGAACTCACGTCTTTCCGCCTTCTCTGTGCCTCTGTGCCTCTGTGGTTCAACAACTTCCTTCGCCACGGTGAGGAGTCGGCATGAGACGCTCGTTCGCCATGAGCGCATTGCTGGTGTTGGCTGGCTGCGCGGCGGTCGGGCCGAATTACGTCGTGCCGGCGCTGCCGCTGCCGGCGGCGTGGTCGGGCACGGCCGCACCGGAGGAAAGGGCGGAAGAGCTTTCACGCTGGTGGCGGCGCCTGGGCGATCCGCTGCTCGCCGATCTCGAGTCACAGGCGATGCAGTCGAACCTCGACGTGAAGAGCGCGCAGGCGCGCCTGCGCGAAGCGCGTGCCCGCCGCGAACTGGCGAGCGCGCAACGCGCGCCCAGCGTGAGCGCGGGGGCCAGCGCGGCGGCGAGCCGCAGCAGCGCCAGCGCGGGAACCAGTGAGTCGTACAACGCCGGCTTCGACGCGAGCTGGGAACTCGACGTGTTCGGCGGCCAGCGCCGCGCGCTGGAAGCGGCCGACGCCGATCTCGCGGCGAGCGACGCATCGCTCGACGGCGCGCGCGTGACGCTCGCCGCCGAGGTCGCGCGCAACTACGTCGAGTTGCGCGGGTCCCAGCAGCGGCTCGCCATCGCGCGCAGCAATCTCGATGCGCAGAGCGAGACGCTGCAGCTCACCGAATGGCGCGCACAGGCGGGGCTGATCGGCTCGCTCGAGGTCGAGCAGGCACGTGCCAACCGCGAGCAGACCCGCGCGCAGATCCCGGCGTTGCAGACGAGCGCGGCGCAGGCGCAGCACCGGCTCGCGATCCTGCTCGGACTGCCGCCGGCGGCGCTCGACGAACGGCTCGCGGCCGCGGCGCCGATTCCGCAGCCGCCCGAGGCGATCGCGATCGGCATTCCGGCCAACGTGCTGCGGCAGCGCCCCGACGTGCGCGCCGCCGAGCGCACGCTGGCGGCGGAGACCGCGCGCATCGGGCAGGCCGAGGCGGCGCGCTATCCGAGCTTCAGCCTGTCGGGTTCGATCGGCGCGGAGGCGTTCGGCCTCGGCATCGGCGGCACGGTTGCGAAGTCGCTCGCGGCGAGCGTCGCCGCGACGATCTTCGATGGCGGGCGCCTGCAGCAGCAGGTCGAGATCCAGCGCGCGGTGCAGCAGCGCGCGCTCGTGGGCTACGAGGCGGCAGTGTTGACCGCTCTCGAGGACGTGGAGAACGCGCACGCAGCGCTCGGCAACGCGCGCGCGCGGCGCGCGGCCCTCACCGACGCGACCGATGCCGCGCGCAACGCCGCGCTGCTCGCGCGTCATCGTTACGCCGGCGGGCTGATCGACTTCCAGACGGTGCTCGACACCGAGCGCTCGGTGCTCAGCCTCGAGGACGCGCTGGCGTCGAGCGAATCCGACGGCGTGCTCGCAGTGGTCCAGCTCTACAAGGCGCTCGGCGGCGGGTGGGAAACGCGGACTGCGGAAGGCAAGCAATGATGGACACACAGGCGAACGCACCACGACCCGACACCGGCGCGGCGCGCGTCGACGAACTTCTCGGCACCGGCGCGCGACGCCCGTGGCAGCGTCCGCTGTGGTGGAGCGTCGCGCTGGTCGCGCTCGCGGCGATCGCCGGCGTCGCGTGGTGGCAGGGCGCGCATAACGCAGACGGGCCGAAGTATGTGACCGAGCCCGTCGCGCGCGGCGACCTGACCGTGACCGTGACCGCCAACGGCACGCTGCAGCCGACGCTGGCCGTGAACATCGGCAGCGAGTTGTCGGGCACGGTCGCGCGCGTGCTGGTCGACATCAACGACCGCGTGAAGAAGGGGCAGGTGCTGGTCGAGCTCGACACCGCGCGGCTGCGCGACCAGATCGCGCGCTCGCGCGCGACGCTGGCAGCCAACCAGGCCAAGGTCGCACAGGCGGCGGCCACGGTGAAGGAAGCGCGCAGCAACCTGGCGCGGATGCAGGAAGTGCAACGGCTGTCGGGCGGCAAGGTGCCGTCGCGGGCAGAACTGGAGACGGCGCAGGCCACGCTCGACCGCGCGCTGGCCGACGAGGCGGCCGGGCGCGCCACGGTAGCCGATGCGCGCGCGGCGCTGAGTTCCGACGAGACGAATCTCTCCAAGGCGTCGATCCGCTCGCCGATCGACGGCGCGGTGCTGACGCGCGCGGTCGATCCGGGCAACGCGGTGGCGGCGTCGCTGCAGGCGGTGACGCTGTTCACGATCGCGCAGGACCTGACCAGGATGGTGCTGAAGGCCGACATCGACGAGGCCGACGTCGGCAAGGTGCGCGAAGGGCAGGGCGCGACCTTCACCGTCAGCGCGTATCCGAACCGCAAATATCCGGCGAAGATCACGCGCGTCGGCTTCGGCTCGACCATCAAGGACAACGTGGTGACCTATGTGGCCGAGCTCGAGGTCGCGAATGCCGACCTGTCGCTGCGGCCCGGCATGACCGCGACCGCGACCATCACCGCGGTCGAGAGGCGCGGCGTGCTGATGGTTCCCAACACCGCGCTGCGCTACTCGCCGTCGAATGCCGCGGCGACGCCCGCGGCCTCGGGCGGCATCGTCTCCAAGCTGGTGCCGCGCCCGCAGTTCGGTGGCGCGCAGCGCAAGGCGGGCTCGACCACCGCGGGCGCGAGGCAGGTCTGGGTGCTGCGCAACGGTGCGCCCGTGGCGGTTGCCATCACGCAGGGCGTGTCCGACGGCCGCCGCACCGAAGTGCAGGGCGAGGAACTGCACGAAGGCGACGCGGTGATCGTCGATCAGGTCGCGGCGGCGAAGTGATGCGGCGCGGCGACCGCTTTGCACGTGTCATTCCCGCGCAAGCGGGAATCGAGTGTCGTTTGAATGAAAGTCGCTGGATTCCCGCTTGCGCGGGAATGGCCGCGCGGTGTGCATGAGCACCTCGGCCTCACCGCTGATCCGCCTGCGCGGCGTGACCAAGGTCTACGGCACGGGGCAGGCGGCGCTGCGCGCGCTCGACGGCGTCGATCTCGACATCGGGCAAGGCGACTTCGTCGCGATCATGGGGCCGAGCGGCTCGGGCAAGTCGACGGCGATGAACATCCTAGGCTGCCTCGACACGCCGACCGCGGGCGAGTACCTGTTCCGCGGCGTGCACGTCGAGCGGCTGACGCGCGACGAGCGCGCTCGGCTGCGGCGGCTGCACTTGGGCTTCGTGTTCCAGGGTTTCAACCTGCTGGCGCGCACGTCGGCGCAGGAGAACGTCGAGCTGCCGCTGCTGTATCGCGGCGAAGGCGCGGCCGCGCGCCACAAAGCCGCGCGCGAGGCGCTGGCTGCGGTGGGGCTCGCAGGCTGGGAGCACCACACACCGGCCGAACTGTCCGGCGGGCAGCAGCAGCGGGTGGCGATCGCGCGCGCGCTGGTGACCAGCCCGACCGTGCTGCTCGCCGATGAGCCGACCGGCAACCTCGACACGCAGCGCAGCCGCGAAATCATGGAGCTGCTCGCCAGCCTGAACCGCGACCGCGGCATCACGGTGCTGATGGTCACGCACGAAGCGGACATGGCCGCATACGCGCGCCGCGTGGTGCGCTTCGTCGACGGGCGCATCGTTGCCGACGAATTGAATCCGCATCCGGTCGAAGCGCGCGCGGCCGCGGGAGTGGCCTGATGTGGGGCAACTCGCTGCTGCTCGCCTGGCGGTCGATCCGCCGCAACCTGCTGCGCTCGTTCCTCACCGTGCTCGGCATCGTGATCGGTGTCGCGGCAGTAATCACGATGGTCACGCTCGGGCAGGGCGCGACGCAGGCGGTGCGCGACCAGATCGCCAGCCTCGGCAGCAACCTGCTGCAGGTCCGCCCCGGCCAGCGGCTCGGGCCCGGCATGGGCAGCGGCGGCGCGGCTGCGTTCGTCGAGGCCGACGTGCAGGCGGTCGCCACGCAACTCGCCGGCATCAAGGCCGCCGCGCCCGAGGTGCGCAGCGGCGTCAAGGTGGTCTACGCCGCGCGCAACTGGTCCACCAGCGTGATCGGCTCGACCAACGTCTACTTCGACATCAACAACTGGAAGCTCGCGTCCGGCCGCACGTTCGAGGAAACCGAGGAGCGCGCCGGCGCCGCGGTGTGCGTGATCGGCGCCACCGTGCGGCGCGAGCTCTTCGGGACGGCGGACCCGATCGGCGAGCAGGTCCGCGTCAAGCAGTTCTCGTGCAGCGTGATCGGGCTGCTGGCGTCCAAGGGGCAGGCCGCGCTCGGCATGGACCAGGACGATGTGGTCATCATTCCGCTGCGCACGATGCAGCGCCGGGTCGTCGGCCACACCCGCATCAATACGCTGCTGGTGTCGATGCAGGACGGCGCCGACAGCGCGCGCGTGAAGGCGAGCTTGACGCAACTGCTGCGCGAGCGGCGCCATCTGGCCGAGGGCGACGACGACAATTTCAACGTGCTCGACACGCGCCAGATCGCCGAGGCGATGTCGGGCACCACGCAGATCATGACCACGCTGCTCGGTGCGGTCGCGGCGGTGAGCCTCTTGGTCGGCGGCATCGGCATCATGAACATCATGCTGGTCAGCGTGACCGAGCGCACGCGCGAGATCGGCGTGCGGCTGGCGATCGGAGCGCTCGAGCGCGAGGTGCTGCTGCAGTTCCTGATCGAGGCCGTGGTGCTGGCCGCGCTCGGCGGGCTGATCGGCGTCGTGCTGGCGGCGATTGCCAGCGTGCTCGGCGCGCGACTGATGCAGTTGCCGTTCGTGTTCAACCCGGGCATCAACCTGCTCGCGCTCGCGTTCTCGGCGGCGATCGGCGTGATCTTCGGCTACTTTCCCGCGCGGCGCGCGGCGCGGCTCGATCCGATCGAGGCGTTGCGGCACGAGTGAGGTTATGTCGGCGGCTCGATTCTGAAGTCGCCCACCTGCAGCTCGAGCGATTCGATCACCGCCGCACCGGCGAGCGCGTTCAGCGGCGACAGCGAATAGCCGGCCGGCACGCACGCCGG
Source organism: Pseudomonadota bacterium (assembly GCA_029777935.1). Next base: position 6,031 of record JAKORH010000202.1, on the reverse strand, counting down.
AAAGCTCCAGCGCAGCGCATCGTTGCCGCCGCCGTCGAGCAGGATCACCTGCACGTCGCGCTTCAGCGCGCGCGCCGTGCGGCGCGCCTCGTGCCACCAGTCGAACCACGCGGTCGATAGCGTCAGGCCGCGCCGGATGACGAGCGCTTCGTACTGAACCGTGCGGCGCTTGCGCGACAGTTGCACGATGCGCGCCGCTGGCGGCACGACTTCGACCGCGCCCGTGCCCGGCAAACCCTCGATCGCGACGCGAAATCGCAGCGTGGTGAATGGCTGCGCTGCGATCGCGGCCGGACGCGCGCGCCTACTGGACGCGCTCGATGCCTTCATTGGCGAGTTCGAGCGTTTCGATCACGACCTCGTTGGCGCGCGCGTTCAGCGGGCCGGCCTCGTACCTGATCGGCCACGCCTCCGAGACGACGAACCGCGCCTGATCCTGGCCCGCCTCGTCCTGCACCACGATCGCGACGCGGCGGCGGTTCTGCGCCAGCAACCCCGCCGCGACTTCGCGGTGCCACTGAAAGAGTTCGAGCGCGCCGGCGCCGACCGCAAGCCCGGACTTCAACGTCACGTTGCCATAGCGTGTGAGGCCCGAGAGCTTGCGCACGTGCGGCGGATCGGTGCCTTCGCGGTAATCGATCGCCTCGGTCGTGCTGGCGCCGATCGACACTTCGGCGAAGCCGGCGCGCGTCACGCCGTCGATCTCGACGCGAAAGCGGAAGTTGCGCAGCGGGTCGTTGCGGGCCATGTCAATCCTCTCCGATCACGTGCGCCGCGGATTGTCCCTTGCCGTTGCGCGGCGGCATTGATGGATACCGGCTTCGCGCAAGGCGCGCCGCGTCAGCGACTGCTCGCGGCGCTCGAAGCCCGAGCTGGGACCGGCGCCGGCAAACTGAGCCGGATCAACATCGCGTTTCAAGGCCGGAAGAGAGTGACGAGAAATCGGCCGCCGCGCCGGGTCGCGACTTCGGGGGGACGAGATGCGTACGAACGGCATTCCTGCGTTGAGAAGGTTCGTTGTCGCCATCGCGACGTGCGTCGCCCTGGCGAGCGCTGCGTTCAACGCGTCCGCAACGTATACGTCGGTGACGGTCTTCGGCGACAGCCTGTCCGACAACGGCAACCTGTTCGCGTTGACGGGCTATCCACCGCCGCCCTATTTCCAGGGCCGCTTCAGCAACGGCCCCACGGCCACGGAATTGCTGGCGGGATATCTGGGCGTGCCGCTGACCGACTACGCGTTCGGCGGGGCCGAGACGGGAACCGGCAACTATCTAAGCTGGCTGTTCGGCCCGCAACTCAATGGCACGGGCATTCTGTCGCAGGCCCAGAATGCGCCGCCATCCACCGTCGGGCCGCAAAGCCTCGTGGTCCTCTGGGGCGGGCCGAACGACTTGTTCGCCGCGCTCGACGCAAATCAGGATCCCGTGGCCGCCATGATGCAGGCAGCCAGCAATCTCGCGACGGACGTTGGCATGCTCTACGCAGACGGGGCGCGCACGATCGTGATGCCGAACATGCCCGACATCGGCGCGACGCCTTTCGGCCTTTCCCTGGGCGCCTCGAATGCCGCTCAATTGACCGCGATCTCGCTGGGCTTCGACAGCGCACTGGCCCAGATGGTCCCCCAGTTGGAAGCGGCGTTTTCCGGGCTCGACATCATTCCGTTCGACACCTTCGCGCTGCTGGCCGCGGCCGAGGCCAATCCCGCTGCATACGGATTCACCAATGCGACCGCTGCCTGTTTCAACGGCGCGACCGTGTGCGCCGATCCCGACCAGTACCTGTTCTGGGACAGCGTGCACCCGACCGCGCGCGGGCATCAACTGATTGGCGCCGGCTTCTATGCGGCGGTGGCCGTCCCCGAACCAGCCACGCTCGTTCTTCTCGCCTTGGGTCTTGTCGCGATCGTGGTCACGCGCAGCCGCAGACGCGCATAGTCGTCGTCAGACAATTGGCCAACTGACCCTGATCTTCGGGTTGAAGTGATCGAGCGGAACACGGTGGAGGTGGGGAAGTCCAGCATCCGCCGATGAGCTTTCCGCGCTCGAATCGCGAGCGCCGCTGGTCACCGGGCCGTCAAGCGACAGCGACCCTCGCGCCCGAGAAGAGCGAGGAGTCGAGCAAGGACCCTGCGTCCGGACCGACCAGTCCGCTCGTGGACCGCAATGTCAGGCGATAGGGCCCCTGGCCATGCCGTTCCAAGTGTTCTTTCTCCTCGGCCGACCGCGGCTCGCGCAGCTCGATCCACGCGCCGGTGATCGAGAACAGTCTCGCCGCTCGCCGGTTTGCCGTTGGTTCCGGCGGCGTTCCCAGGATTGCCTCGAATGCCGTGGACGAGCCAACGACATCGCGAACCAGGACGGTGATGCCTGCAACACCTTTCGAGCCGTTCGCGTGTCGAAGCTCCGCGGGCGCATGCGGCACCCGGATGGCACGCGGTGTCGTGTCCTCGATCATGAACGGCCAGCCGGTTTGCCCTGTCACACCGGGCGGCGTGCTCAGCCGCCAGTCGATACGCGTGCCGTCCGGAGCTACCCGCGCCATGGCGAATAGCTGCGAATACTCGATTCCGCACTCGCGAATCCTGGCGATCTCGGTATCAAGATGGGCTCCGAGAAGGCAGAAGTCGACCAGACCGCCACCGTTGCGGATCCGTCCGAACCAGCGGTGCTCCGCAGTCCGACCTCGGGGCGTTGGCGCAAAGAGCTCCAGGTAGCTGCCGTCGGAAAAGCCGATCAGCGCGTTGTGCGAGTTGCCGCTCCCGTGAACGCCGCCCGGAATCACGGTGAAGCCCGCGGCTCTGGCGTTGACGATGGCGGCTGACAGGTCATCCGATGCGATGACGACGTGATCGATCGAGAAGGGCATCGAGAGTCCCCGGATTCGCGCCCGTCGCGTCTGTCCTCGATAGCAGGAAACGCGACGGGGATTGGAGCGAAGCGCCTGAGCAGTCCTACTGCGGCTGAATGTTGAACTGTTTCGCCAGCGCGGCGAAGCGCTCGATGTCCTTCTGGATCGTGGCTGCAAACTGCCCCGGTGTGCTGCCGACCGGCTCCAGGCTGCGCGAGGCAAACGCCTGCTTGCCCTCCGGGCTGTTCAGGTACTTGGCGGTCGCCGCCTGAATGCGCTCGATGATTGCCGCGGGCGTGCCGGCCGGCGCGACGATGCCGTACCAGAATTCGGAATCGAAGCCTTGCAGCCCGACGGCCTTGCCGGCTTCCGAAAAGAGGGGCACACCCGGCATCGAGGGCGTGGGTGTTGTTACAGCGAATGCTTTCAGCTTTCCTGATGCGACGAGCGGCGTCGAGGCCCCGGGATTGTCGAGGAACAACTGCACCTGGTTTGTCATCAGATCCGGGTAGACCTGCGACGCGCCCTTGTACGAGACGTCCACGATGTCGGTTCCGCTCAGCGCCTTCATCTGCATGGTCAGCAGGTAACCCAGCGTCGACGTGCCGACATTGGCGAAATTGAGCTTTCCCGGATTGGCCTTCGCATGGGCGATCAACTCCGCGACGTTCGAGGCGGGAAGCGCCGGGCTGCCGAGCAGCACATAGGAGGTCGAAGCGATCTGCGTCACCGGCGCGAAGCTCCTGAGCGCGTGATAGGGAACGTTCTTCTGCAGGACCATCGCGGCGGGATGCGTGCTCGATGTGGCAAGGCCGATCGTGTAGCCGTCCGGCGCGGCAGTCGCGACGGCGTTGGCACCGATGGTGCCGCCGGCGCCGGCCTTGTTCTCGACGACGACCGGGTGCCCGAGTTCGACCGACAGGCCCTGCGCCACGGCGCGCGCAACGCCATCGGTGCCGCCACCGGGCGGGAACGGAACGATCAGCTTGATGGGCTGCGTAGGCCAGGTTTGAGCGAGCGCCATGCCGGAGGCGAGGCCAAATGCAGCGGCGACGATTGCGACGATGATGGCGGCGCGATTCATGTTCACTCCTTTTCCCATTCGATGGCGTTTCGAAGCGCCGGGAACCCTTCGATCTGCACTTCCATCACGTCGCCTGCCTTCAGGAAGACCGGCGGCTTCTGGATGATTCCGATCCCGAGCGAAGTTCCCGTCGTGATGACATCGCCCGGGTTCAGCGTGATGCGCGCAGTGACGTACTCGATGACCTCCGCGACGGTGTGCACCATGTCGCTGGTCGAGAAACGCTGGCGTTCGACTCCGTTGATCCGGCACAGGAGCGTCAGATCCTGCGGGTCGACTCCCCTGGCCGGAATGAGGGTCGGTCCCAGGGGGCCGAAAGTGTCAACGGCTTTCAGCGGGACGACGATGCTGCCGGACTCCGGTGGGCGCGGGATGATCTTCGCCGTGAGGTCATTGCAGGCGGTATAGCCGCCTACGTAGCTCAACGCATCTTTCGCCTTGACTCGCCGTGCCGTGCGTCCGATCACGACGCCCAGCTCCGCCTCGAAATCGACCTTGTCGATGACTCGCGGGACTCGCACGGGCTTGTCGTGTCCGACCGCACTGCCGGGCATCTTCGCGAACAGCTCGGGATGCTTGTTGAAAGCGAGTCCCTCGTTGGTGGCGAGCGCCTTGTAGTTGTAGCCCAGTCCCAGGAAAACCGACGGTGTCGTCGGAGGGAAGTAGTCCGCGCTCGCCGCGTCGATGCCCCCGCCGGCGGCGAGTGCCCGGGTCGCATACGCCTCGGCTCGGGCGAGCGCTGCTTCCCCTTGCGACAACAACAGCGCCACATCGGCGAAGGCCGCATCCGCATGCGCGGGAAGTTCCACGATCTTCCCGTCGATCCAGGCCGCGGCGACCGGCTTTCCCTGGCTGCCTTTGATACGAGCCAATTGCATCATGTCGTCATCCTCATTGATTGATCTCGAGCGTCACGGTGTTGCGCTCGAATGCGGTGATGTCCGCAAGGCCTTGGTGATCGCGGCCGCTTCCTTGCGGACGATTCGGATCAGTGCTTCGCGGCACTGCGCATAACGAGAACTCGGAGCGGCGAGGTTCAGACCGGCAAGGACCTCGCCACTCGGACCGAAGACGGGAGCGGAGACGCCGGAGGCCCCCTCGACGTTCGCGTCGCGCACCTCCACGTAGCCCGCCTTGCGAGTTGCTCGCAATGTCTGCCGGATCTTCTGCGGATCGGTCACCGAGTGCGGCGTGACGGCGACGAGAAGGGAGGGTTTCAACCAGCGCTCCGCTTCGTTCTCGGGCATATGGGCCAGAATGACCAGACCAATCGAGGTGCTGTGCGCCGGCCGCAGATGGTCGAGCGCGGCGTCGTAACGGACTTCGCGTGGACTGACGGCTTTCGCGAGGAATTGCACCCGTCCACGGCTCGTCATCATCCCGATGAACGCCGACTCCCCGCTCTCCCGAACCATCCGCTGCATGCGTACCTTGGCGACGCCGAGCAGCCGTGTGCGGATGCCGCCCACCCAGCCCACCTTCAGTTCCGCCGGCAATTCGTAGCCGGCCTCGCTGCGCGCGAGGTAACCGCGTCCCGCCAGCGTAAGCAGCAGGGCCTGTGCGCTGCTCTTCGGAAGTTCGAGGCGCTTGGCCACCTCGGATACGCCGAGGGGGTCGGACACGACGGCGAACAACTCCAGCAGGTCGAGCACGCGGCTGGCAGACTTGACAGAATCGTTCATGCATATGAACGAATGACCGGATCCGTGAACATCGTCCACGGGTCGGAAGACGAAGTCAAGGGGATCGAGCGTCCCGAGTGCGGCGAACTCACGCGCGCCGCTGCGCGTCCTCTGCGCGCCTGGCGCGGAACGGATACGCGCCGCCCGGCGTACCCCTGGGCGGGATGCGCAGCGACAGCACCATCGTGACCGCGAGCGTCGCGATCGTGAACGCGAGCGACCACGCGACCGGGATCTTGTACACGTCGAGCAGCAGCATCTTGATGCCGATGAACGCGAGCACGACCGCCAGCCCGTAGCTGAGCAGATGGAAGCGCGCGTGCATTCCCGCCAGCAGGAAATACATCGCGCGCAGGCCGAGGATCGCGAACACGTTCGAGGTGAGCACGATGAACGGGTCGGTGGTGATCGC
>JAKORH010000201.1 GCA_029777935.1 Pseudomonadota bacterium | reverse complement strand
GATCTACCGCAAGCTCGCGGTGCACTCGCGCGGCGAGGCGGTGTACGAGGCCACGCAAATGGGGTTGCTGCGCAACTGACCCGACCGGTGCGAATCGAACGCGCAATCGCGGCCGCCCTGATGGCGGCCGTTTTTCTTGCGGCGATGTTCCTGCCGGCCGGTGTCCTGCGCGCCGAGCCGTTGACGTTCGTCGACTGGGCGCAGACGGCGCCCGGTGCAACGCCGGAGCCCGACGCGCAGTGGAAGACCTTCGACCTGCCGCTGCGGTGGGCGGCGTCCGAGGATTCGGCGCTGCAGAGCGTGGCGCTGCGGCTGCGCTTCCGACTGAGCGGCCAGCCGACCGACGCCTGGGCGCTGCTGCTGCAGTTCGCCTCCACCGGCGGGCGCGTCAGCGTCAACAACCGCGTGATCGGCGAGATCCGCATGGCCGACGAGACTACCGACGTGCAGTGGCGGCGCCCGCACCTGCTCGCGATCGATCCGTCGGTGCTGGTAGCCGGCGACAACGTCGTCTTGATCCAGACCAGCTACCGCGGCGGCGTGCACGCGCTCGCGGGCGTGGAGGTCGGGCCGCTGACGCGGCTGTCCGCCCTGTACGAACGGCAGTTCTTCCTCTCCTACACGCTGCCCTGGATCGGCGGCACGCTGGCCGCGCTGCTGGCGCTGATCTTCGGCGTGCTGTGGCTGCGCCGGCGCGAAACCACGCTCGGCCTGCTGACGCTCGCTGCGCTGCTGTGGGTCGCGCGGAGCCTGTTCTTCGTGATCGAGACCGTGCCGCTCGACGCGCGGGTCTGGATGCAGGCGCTTTTCTACGGCTCCACCGGCGTGTTCGCCGCGGTGATGACCACCGCGCTGCTGCGGCTGGCGGGGCGCGAGGTCAGACGCGACTTCTGGCTGCCGCTCGCCTACGGCCTGCTCGGTCCCGTGCTGGTGGTCGTGACCAACCGCCAGGCCGCGCCCTACCTGGACGACTGGTGGCTGCCCGGCCTGATCGTGATCGCGGGCACCGCGCTCTTCTACGCGGTGCTGTCGCGGGTGCGCCAGCGCGAACGGCTGCAGGTGGTGGTGGTGACCGCGATCGCGGTGGCGATCGGCGCTTCGATCCACGACTATGCGCTGGTGCGCGGCTGGCTGCCGAACGCGGATTCGCTCGCGCTGCACTGGGCCGGGCCGCTGCTGCTGGTGGCGCTGGCCGCGCCGCTGGTCGACCGTTTCATGCGCGTGCTGTCCGATGCCGAACTGGCGCGCACCGACCTCGAATCGCGCGTGCGCGAGCGCGAGCAGATGCTCAAGCGCAACTACGAGCGGCTTCGCGACAGCGAGCGCATCCAGGCGACGGCCGCGGAACGCCAGCGCATCATGCAGGACATGCACGACGGCCTGGGCTCGCAATTGCTGTCGTCGCTGATGCTGGTCGAGCGCGGCGCGCTGTCGCAGCACCAGGTGGCGCAGATCCTGCGCGAGTCGATCGACGACATGCGGCTCGCGATCGACGCCCTCGCTCAGGGCAACACCGACCTGCTGGCCTCGCTCGGCAACCTGCGTTTCCGCATGGAACCGCGCTTCCGTGCCGCCGGCATCGAGCTGACCTGGGATGCGCGCGGGCTGCCCGAGGAGCTGAACATCAACCCCGACGCGGTGCTGCCGGTCCTGCGCATCGTGCAGGAGGCGTTGACCAACGCGCTGAAGCATTCGCACGCGCGCGCGGTGTCGGTGGTGATGACGGTCGACCCCGCCGACGACGGTCCGTGGCTGCAGGTACGGATCACCGACAACGGCCGCGGCATCGCCGGCGAGCGCGTCGGCGGCCGCGGACTGCTGAACATGCGCAACCGCGCCGGCAAGATCGGGGCGCAACTGAAGCTCGAAAGCGTGCCCGGCGCCGGCACGCGCGTGAAGCTCACCTATCGGCTGGAGCCGTACCACAGCGGGGTAACGCGCGGCCAGACGCAGATGGGCATGAACACCGAAGCGATCATCGAGCGCTTCCGGCAGATCTAGCACCCGGCTCGGCCAGCGTCGTCGAATTTCGACGCGCGCGGCACGGTGGCACCGCAATTGCATGCAGAGGCGTCCGGGGCCGCTCCGGCCGCGAGGATGCACCATGTCGCATCACCGACGCACGCACCTGGTTCGTCTGGCACTGATCGAATCGCTGGTCGCCGCCGTCGGCATCGCCGTTCTCCTGCTGCTCGGCTTCGGGATCGAGCCGGACGCGCTCGACGCTGCTGCGGGATTCGCCCGGTTCTGAGACACTGGCGCGATGACCTCGCGCCACGCGGCCGACGCCGGCCGCGACTTCTTTCCCGACGACGCCCCGCGGCCCGTCACGACCGGCGATGTCGGTGCGCCGCCGTTCGCCGAAGAACTGGTGCGGCTCGGCCATCGCCTGCCCGCGGGCGTCTACCTCGGCACCTCGTCGTGGAGCTTCCCTGGCTGGCAGGGCACCGTGTACCGCGGTGCGTACACCGAAGGCCAGCTCGCCCGCCACGGGCTGGCCGCCTACGCCCGGCATCCGCTGTTGCGCACGGTCGGCATCGACCGCGGTTTCTACCAGCCGCTCGCGCGCGACGAATACGCGCGCTACGCGCAACAGGTACCGGCGGCCTTCCGCTTCGTGGTCAAGGCGCCGGCGCAGGTCAGCGATGCGGTGATTCGCGGTGAGCACGGCGCGCCGGACGCACTGAATCCGCGCTTCCTCGACGCACCGTTCGCGCGGGAATGCTTCGTCGCGCCTGCGCTGGCGGGCCTCGGCGCCAAGGCGGGGCCGCTCGTGTTCCAGCTTTCGCCGCTGCCGCGCGAAATGCTGTGGCCGGCCGACGCACTGCACGCGACCGTGGCGCGCATCGGCGAATTCATCTCCGGGCTGCCGCGCGAAATCGACGGGGTCGGGCCGATCTACGCGGTCGAGCCGCGCGACCCGGAACTGCTGACGCCGCGCTTCGTGCGCACCCTGGCCGAGGCCGGCGCGCGCCTGTGCCTGAACATCCACGCGCGGATGCCGGCCGCGGCGCGCCAGGGCACCGCGCTGCGCGCGATGGATGCCGCTGCCGGCGAAGGCGACGACTGGAGACTGAAAGGACCGCTGGTAGTGCGCTGGAACCTGCATGCGGGCTACAGGTACGACGAGGCCAAGCAGCGCTACGCGCCATTCGACCGGCTGCTGGACTCCGACATCCTGACGCGCGGCGCGCTGGCGCACCTGATCCACGTCGCGATCAGGAGCGATCAGCCGGCGTTCGTGATCGTCTCTAACAAGGCCGAGGGCAGCGCGCCGCTGTCGTGCATCGAGCTGGCGAAAGCGGTCGTGGCTCGGTGAGTCGGCTGAGCAGCGCATCGGCGAGTAGACTTCCGCCGTGCCCGAACTCAGTCGCTTTCTCGGCATCGTGATCGCCATGTACTACCGGGACCACGAGCCGGCGCACTTTCACGCGATTTACGGCGACTTCCAGGTCACGATCGAAATCATGTCCGGCGCGGTCAACGGCGATCTTCCGCGCCGTGCCCTGAACCATGTTCAGGAGTGGCGCGTGATGCATCGGGCAGAATTGGTTCACGCTTGGGAGCTCGCCCGCGCCGCACAACCACTGCCACGCATCGAACCGCTGGAGTGACCACGATGATTTCTCGATTGATCGACGCGCGCTATGTCAGGGACTACACGGTCTGGCTGCGCTTCAGCGACGGCGCCGAGGGCGAGGTCGACCTTGCCGGTGTCCTTGAAGGGCCGATCTTCGAGCCGCTGAAGCGCAACGAGATGTTCCGCTCGTTTCAGGTACACCCCGAGCTGAAGACCCTCGTCTGGCCGAACGGGGCCGACCTCGCACCGGAATTTCTTCGATCGGCATTACGCGTCACCGCGTAACGAACCCGTCGCCACGCCTTCAATCTTCCGTGCCGGAAGAATCGAGCCCGAGGGCGCAAATCGCCATGCGCCTCGCTTTGAACGAACGTGGGGGCAAAGTCTTCAATCACGCCGACGCCTTCTTCCGCTTCGCGGCGAATGTCTTGCGGAACTTCTCGACCTTCGGCGCCACGACGAACATGCAGTAGCCCTGCCCGGCGTTGTGGCGGAAGTACTCCTGGTGGTAGGTCTCGGCGCGGTAGTACTCCGCCGCAGGCACGAGCTGGGTGACCAGCGGCGCGCCGTAGTGTGGCTCGATCTCGGCGATGATCGACGCGGCGATCTGCTTCTGCTCTTCGGAGTGGTGGAAGATCACCGAGCGGTACTGCGCGCCGACATCGTTGCCCTGGCGGTTCAACGTGGTCGGGTCGTGGATCGCGAAGAACACCTCGAGGATCTCGCGGTAGCTGATCCGCGCCGGGTCGAACTCGATCCGAACCACTTCCGCGTGCCCGGTGCCGCCGTCGCATACCGCGCGATAGGTCGGATTCTCGACGTGGCCGCCGGCGTAGCCGGACTCCACGTCGACCACACCGTCGAGTTCCTCGTACACCGCCTCCAGGCACCAGAAGCAGCCACCGCCGAGCGTGGCGAATTCGTTGCCGGGACGCGGAGCAACGCCGAGGGGTTTGCCGATCGACATTGAAACCTCCGATGCGAATTGCGCTGCCGGTTGGTCGGCGCGCGCGCACCAAGCTTACGGCGCCTGCGGCGCGATCGCGCGTCGCTTAAAGCACCGCCGGCTTGTCGGACAGTTCGTTGCGATTCACCGCACCGGGCGCGAGCGGAAAGTGGCGTGCGAGCAGTGCGCCGATCGCCTGCACGCCGGCGATAGCGCCGGCTTCGAAGTCGCGGCGGCGGAAATGCTCGCGCACGGCATTGCAGATCGCTTCCCATTCGTGGCGCGGTACGTGGCGGGCAATGCCGCGATCGGCAACGATCTCGATCGCCTGGTCGGCCAGATCGACGTATAGCAGCACGCCGTTGTTCTGCTCGGTGTCCCACACACGCAGCTTGGAAAACACCATCGTCGCGCGCTGGCGAGCCGGCGCGTTGCGCTTCAGGTAGCTCCACGGCAGCGACGCTTCGACCGCGAAGCGGATCTCGCCCGCGTGCTGCGCTTCGGTCTGCGCGATCGCTTCGCGGATTCGTTCGAGCGCCGCGGGCGGCAGTACCCTGTGCACGCGCCGTGGCGTGATCAGCCAGTGCTTCAGCCAGCGCCGGATTCGCATCACCAGCTCCCGCCCGCGCCACCGCCGCCGAAGTCGCCGCCGCCGCCCGAGCTCCAACCGCCCCCACCGCCGCCGGAAGACCAGCCGCCGCCCCCGCCCCAGCCGCCGGGAATGAAGACTCCCCCGCGCCGCCCGCCGAGCGCGCGTCCCGCGCCCGACAGGCCGCCGAGCAGCGAGAAGACCAGCACCGCGATGCCGGCGGCGAATCCGAGCGCGATCGACGACAGCATCCAGCCCGCGACCGCCCCGGCGCCGCCGCCGGCGAGCAGTGCGCCGGGCCGGCCGAGGATACGCCGCAGGATCGCGCCGACGACGATGCCTCCCATGACGAACGGCACGAGCAGCGCGAGCGCGCCCTCGCCGGCGTCGATCTGCCGCTCGGACACGCCGGCCGGTGTCGGCAAACCCTCGCCTTCGATCAGCTTGAAGATCGCGTCAAGGCCCGCCGACAGCCCGCCCGCGTAATCGCCCTGCGCGAAACGCGGCGCGATCTGCTCGCGGATCACGCGCTTGGCCGCGAGATCGGGGATCGCGCCTTCGAGCGCCTTGGCCACCGCGATCCACACTCGGCGATCGTCCTTCGCCACCACGATCAGCAGCCCGTCGCCGATGCCCTTGCGGCCGATCTTCCACGCGTCGCCGATGCGCTGCGCGTAATCGGAGATCGGCTCGGGCTGCGTGCTGCCGACCATCACGATCGCGATCTGCGAGCCGTGCGCGCTCTCGAACGCGGCGAGCTTCGCCTCCAGCGCCTGCCGGCCCGCCGCCGACAGCGTGCCCGTGGTGTCGGTCACGCGCGCCAGCGGCGGCACGCCGAGCAGCCCGTCCGGCTGCCGCGGCTGCGCCAGCGCGGCGATCGCCGCGGCGAAGAGGAACAGCGCGGCGAGCGCGCGCAGCCAGCGGCTCATGACGAGCGATCGGGCACTACTTCTTCGGCGCGCCGAAATCCACCGTCGGCGGCTTGCTGATCACCGCTTCGTTCTCGACCGTGAACTGCGCCTTTTCCTTGTAGCCGAACAGCATCGCGGTCAAGTTGACCGGGAACTGCCGCACCAGCACGTTGTAATCCTGTGTGGCCTTGATGAAGCGGTTGCGCGCCACCGTGATCCGGTTCTCGGTGCCTTCGAGCTGCGTGCGCAGATCCTGGAAGCCGGCATTGGTCTTCAGGTCCGGATAGCGCTCCACCACGACCATCAGGCGCGACAGCGCGCTGGTGAGCTCGCCCTGTGCCTGCTGGAATTTCTGCAGCGCGGCCGGGTCGTTCAGCAGCTCCGGCGTAGCCTGGATCGAGGTCGCCTTGGCGCGCGCCTCGATCACACGCGTCAGCGTCTCCTGCTCGAAGTTCGCCTCGCCCTTCACGGTGTTGACGATGTTCGGAATCAGATCCGCGCGGCGCTGATACTGCGACAGCACTTCGGACCACGCGGCCTTCACCGCTTCGTCCTTCGACTGGATCTCGTTGTAGCCGCAGCCGGCCAGCAACGACGCCAGCACCACGGCGATCAGTGCGCGCAAACGCATGGCTTCTCCTCGACGGTTGGCACAAACGGCGCCTACTTGGCGCCGCGCTGGACTATTTCAAGACCCCGCACGAATCAGGGTCGAGCGAACCGCGCCGCGAGCGCCTCCTCGTACCGGATCCACGCGATGCGCGAGGTCGCGCTACGGCCGGAAATCTCGAGCTGGATCAGCAGCGCCCGCAGGCGCCGCGCCTGCGGCGAGTCGTCGCGCGGCGCCATCTGCTCGCGCTCCATCTGCGCGAGCAGCGCGTTGACTTCGGCGATCTGTTGCGCCTCGGGCGGCACGAAGCCGGCATTCTTCAGGATGCGGTTGGCGACCCGCATTTCCTCCGGCACCAGCAGGTCGTCATCGAGAGCGAGCGGCCGGCCCGCGCCGGGAAGGTGGTCGAATTCGCCGCGCGCGATCGCCTCTTCGATGCGGCGTTCGACCAGCGCGGCCAGCCCGGGGAAGCCTTCGAGCAGCATGTCGACATGCTACCCGGACTCCGCCACCCCACCGATCCTGCGCCGGGTCTAATCCGCCGCGAGCGCACAGCGGCATCAGTACGCGCGATTGCGGTTCATCAACTATGCGCGGAGAGGGATTCTCACAATGCAATCAACCGCTCAGTCTCGACATCAAGGGCAATCCCGCCCGGTCGATGCGGCAGCGGATGCAGTCCACTGAGGAGGCCACCATGTACGGAAAACTGGGTGTGGTCCTGCTCGCAAGCGCGCTGTGCCTTCCTGCGCTGGCGCAGCAGGCTTCCGAACTCGGCAAGTATGAATACTTCTCGCGGTGCGCGCCCTGCCATGGCGCGAGCGGCAAGGGCGACGGTCCGATGCGCAAGCAACTGGTCGCCGCGCCGTCCGACCTGACGACCTACGCGAAGCGCAACGGCGGCGCATTCCCGACGCAGTTGGCGTGGCAGGTCATCGACGGGCGCCCGACTGAAATCGGTGCCCACGGCACACGCGACATGCCGATCTGGGGCCAGGACTTCCGCCGCGAAGCGTTCCGGCCGCCCGATCGCACCAAGCCGGGCGATCCGAGTCCCGAGTGGTATGTCGCCGGACGGATCGGCGCGCTGATCGACTATCTGGCCAGCATTCAGGCCAAGTAGCGCCGCAGCGGAGGCAGGAATCCCGCGCCGAGCGGGGCGATAGTTCGAGTGATCGAACTCGCCCTAGAGCTTGTCCGTCGGCAATTCGTACGATGCGTTGCCGCCAGAAGGCCCGGGGATGCTAGGCGCGCGGCGCAGGACAGT
>JAKORH010000200.1 GCA_029777935.1 Pseudomonadota bacterium | reverse complement strand
CCGCGTATGCCATCGCCGGGCAGAAGCTGAATGCGGTCGGCTATTGCCTCGGCGGCACGTTCCTCGCCGCGCTCGCCGCCTCGATGGCGGGCGCGAACGATGCGCGGCTGGCCACCCTGACGCTGCTGGCGGCCGAGGTCGACTTCACCGAGGCGGGCGAACTGTCGATCTTCATCGACGACAGCCAGCTCGCCTACCTCGAGGACCTGACGTGGGAGCAGGGCTACCTCGACGGCAAGCAGATGTCGGGCGCGTTCACGCTGCTGAACTCCAACGACCTGATCTGGTCGCGCGTGGTGCGCCAGTACCTGATGGCCGAGCCGCAGAAAGTGACGGACCTGACCGCGTGGAACGTCGACACCACACGGCTGCCGCACCGCATGCACACCGAGTACCTGCGCAACCTGTACCTGAACAACGACCTCGCATCAGGACGGATGCGCTACAACGGGCGCGCGATCGCGCTGTCGGACATCCGCGCGCCGATCTTCCTCGTCGGCACCGAGCGCGATCACGTAGCACCGTGGCAATCGGTCTACATGCTCAATCTGTACGCCGATGCCGACATCAGCTTCTGCCTGACCAGCGGCGGGCACAACGTCGGCATCGTCAATCCGCCGGACATCGAAGGTCCACACCGGCACTACCGGCTCGCGGCCAGGAAATCGTCCGAGCGCTACGTCGATCCGGACCAGTGGTACGCGCGCAATGCGCCCGTCGAGGGTTCGTGGTGGCCGGCCTGGCAGGCATGGCTCGCCGAGCGGTCGGGCGAGCGCGGCAAGCCGCCGCCGCTCGGCAGCGCCGACTACGCCGCGATGGAGAATGCGCCTGGGACGTACGTGCTGATGAAGTAACGTTCGGCTCGGTGTTGCTGCATGCTGTCGCCCCGGCGTAGGCCGGGGCCCAAGTTGCAGCGTTGAAAATTGGGCCCCGGTCTGCGCCGGGGCGACGTGCTTTGGCCAATCCCTTACCCAACGGTGCCCTGATCGAGCTCACCGGCGTCGAGCGGGTGTTCCGCCTCGGCGACAGCGAGGTGCATGCGCTGCACGAGATGAGCCTTGCCGTGGCCGCGGGCGAATACATTGCGGTGATGGGCCCGTCGGGTTCGGGCAAGTCGACTCTGCTGAACATCGTCGGCCTGCTCGACCGGCCCAACGCCGGGCACTACCTGCTCGAGGGGCGCGACGTCACCACGCTGTCGGCCGAAGAGCAGGCGCGCGTGCGCAGCCATCGCATCGGCTTCGTGTTCCAGAGCTTCCACCTCGTGCCGCGCCTGACCGCGGCGGAGAACATCGCGCTGCCCATGATGCTGGCGGGCATCCCGGCGAAGGAGCGCGCCGTGCGCGTGGCGAAGGCACTCGCCGACTACGGCCTGGCCGAGCGTGCGCACCATCGGCCCGACCAGCTCTCGGGCGGTCAGCGGCAGCGCGTGGCGATCGCGCGCGCGACCATCATGCAGCCGGCGCTGATTCTGGCCGACGAGCCGACCGGCAACCTCGACCGCGCTACCGGCGAGGAAGTCGTGCGCCTGCTAGAAGAACTGAACGCCCGCGGGGTCACGCTGATCGTCGTCACGCACGACCAGGTGCTCGGCGCGCGGGCGCGGCGCCGCGTGCTGATGCGCGATGGCGCTGTGATCGCGGATGAAAGATCGCCCTCACCCTCGGTCCCTCTCCCGGGAGAGGGAAGAAAAGCCCCTCTCCCGCCGGGAGAGGGGTTGGGGTGAGGGATGCGGTCTCTCGACATCCTCCGCTTCGCCACCGGCGCCGCCGCCGGCAACCCGCTGCGCACCGTGCTGTCGATGCTCGCGATGTCGATCGGCGTGGCGGCCGTGGTGGTGCTGACCGCGCTCGGCGATGGCGCGCGCCGCTACGTGATCGACCAGTTCTCCGCGCTCGGCACCAATCTCGTGATCGTGCTGCCGGGTCGCACGCAGACGGGCGGCTTCTCACCCGCCAACGTCGTCACGCAGACGCCGCGTGACCTCACCGTCGACGACGCACGCGCGTTGCTGCGCGCGCCGGCGGTGGCGCGCGTGGCGCCGGTGTCGGTCGGCAACGCGGAACTGACCGCCGGCGGCAAGTTGCGGCCGACCGTGATCGTCGGCACGACGGCGGAGTACCAGGCGCTGCGCCACTTCGATCTGGCACAGGGCAGCTTCCTGCCCGCCGAGGACTGGTCGCACGGCTCGCCGGTGATGGTGATCGGAGGCAAAGTGCGGCGCGAACTGTTCGGCGCCGAGCCCGCGGTCGGCAAGCTCGTGCGCGCGGGCGACCGGCGCTTCCGCGTGATCGGTGTGCTCGCGACCAGCGGTGTCGGACTCGGCATGAACACCGACGAGCTGGCGTTCGTTCCGGTGTCCGTGGCGCAGCAGATGTTCGACACCAACACGCTGTTCCGCATCCTGATCGAGGCGCGCCATCGCGACGCGCTCGAAGCCGTCAAGGCGCAGGCGCAGGCGATCGTCAAGGCGCGCCACGAGGGCGAGGAGGACGTGACCGTGATCACGCAGGATGCCGTGCTCGCGACCTTCGACCGCGTGCTGGGCACGCTGACGGTCGGCGTGGCCGGCATCGCGGCCATCAGCCTCGCGGTGGCCGGCATCCTGGTGATGAACGTGATGCTGGTGTCGGTCACGCAACGCACGCCGGAGATCGGACTGCTGAAGGCGCTCGGCGCCACGCAGCGGGCGATCCGCGCGGTGTTCCTGGCCGAGGCCGCGCTGCTGTCGGCCTGCGGCGGGCTGATCGGCTTCGCGCTCGGCCACGTCGGCGCCGCCGTGCTGCGGTACCTGTATCCGACCTTCCCGGCCTATCCGCCCGATTGGGCGGTGCTGGCCGGGCTCGGCACCGCGTTCGCGACCGGGCTCGTCTTCGGCGTGATGCCTGCCCGCCGCGCCGCGCAGCTCGACCCGGTCTTGGCGCTGGCCCGGCGTTGAGAGGCGTTGAGTGCAACCACAGAGGCACAGAGACACAGAGGGAAGCCCGATGACCGGCCTATCTCTGTGCCTCTGTGCCTCTGTGGTGAATGGCACTGTCGACCCACCATGATCGCCCGCGACGCCGCCTTCCTCGCGCTGCGTGCGATCACCGCGCACCGGCTGCGCAGCTTCCTGACGCTGCTCGGCATCGGGGTCGGCATCGCGGCGGTGATCCTGCTCACTTCGATCGGCGAAGGCATCCATCGCTACGTGCTCGAGGAATTCTCGCAGTTCGGCACCAACGTGATCGGCATCGCGCCCGGGCGTGTGGCCGCGTCGGGCGGGCCGCCGGGGCTGCCGGCGTCGGTGCGGCCGCTGACGTTCGAGGACGCGCGCGCGCTCGAACGCATCGCCGGCGTGGTTGCGGTGGTGCCGACGGTGTCGGGCAACTCCGAGGTCGCGGGTAACGGCCGCGTGCGGCGCACGATGATCTTCGGCGGCAGCGCCGACATGCTGCGCGTGTTCAACGTGCGCGTGCGCGTCGGCCAGTTCCTGCCGCGCGAAGAAGCAGGCGAGGCGCGCAACTTCGCGGTGCTCGGCCCGAAGCTGAAGGAGGAACTGTTCGGCAGCGGCAATGCGTTGGGCAGCCGCGTACGCATCGGCGGGCTGCAGTTCCGCGTGATCGGCGTGCTCGAAGCAAAAGGCCAGTTCCTCGGCATCGATCTGGACGACACCGCGTACATCCCGGCCGCGCGCGGGCTGGAACTCTTCAACCGCGACGGCCTGACCGAGATCCACCTGTCGTACGCCGAAGGCGTGCCCGCGCAGCGCGTGGCGGAGGACACGAAACGGCTGCTCACCGCGCGCCACGGCCGCGAGGACTTCACGATCACCACGCAGGAGGAGATGCTGAAGACGCTCGGCAACATCCTCGACATCCTGACGATGGCGGTCGCCGGGCTGGGCAGCATCTCGCTGCTGGTGGGCGGCGTGGGCATCGTGACGATCATGACGATCGCGGTGGCCGAACGCACCAGCGAAGTCGGGCTGATGCTCGCACTGGGCGCGCAGCGCAGGACGATCCTGGGACTGTTCCTCGGCGAGGCGATCGTGCTCGCCGCGCTCGGCGGCGCGTTCGGGCTCGTGCTGGGATTCGGGCTGGCGCAGGCGATTCACGCCGCGGTGCCCGCGCTGCCGGTGCACACGCCGGTGCCGTACGCCGTGCTGGCCGAACTCGTCGCCGCCGCGATCGGACTGGCCGCCGGCGTGCTACCCGCGCGCCGCGCCGCGCGGCTCGACCCGGTGGAGTCGTTGCGGGCCGAGTAGATCACGTCCGCGTCACGGCGGGCTCCGCGCGCCGCATCGGGCATTTGCGCGATTGCCGCAGCGAAAACCGGCAATCGTCAACATCACTACGCCGCCTTGTGTCGAACTGGTGCTGCCGAGGTCCAGACGCGCGCGCAAGGGGCCGCTGGCGTCGCCGGACTTCGTTCACGTGGAGGATCCGATGCACAGCAGATCACGCAGGCTGCTATGGGTGGCCGTGCTCACTGGGGCGGCGGCATTTGCCTCGCAGGCACAGGCGGCACAGGACGATCGCTATTACGACGGCGGCTTCAACCCCGCCTACGACGGGCGCGGCTACTTCGAACTCGGCCGCATGCTGCACGATCAGCGCGTGCAACTCGGCCCGCGGCCCTTCTTCCTGGTGGAAGGCATGGACCCCGGCCCGCTCAAAGACCGGCTGATGTTGTGCAAGGACGGCCCGTTCTACCGCAGCGACTTTTCGATCGCGCACCGCGGGGCGGCGCTGCAGTTCCCCGAGCACACGAAGGAAGCGGCCCAGGCGGGCGCGCGCATGGGGGCCGGCATCCTCGAATGCGACGTCACCTTTACCAAGGACGGCCAACTCGTCTGCCGCCACGACGAATGCGACCTGCACACGACAACCAACATCGTCGCGACGGCGCTGAACAACAAGTGCACGGTGCCGTGGACCGGTCCGGTGGGACCGAACCCGGCACCCAGGTGCTGCACCAGCGACCTGACGCTTGCAGAGTTCAAGTCGTTGAAGGGCAAGATGGACGCCTCCGTGCCGAGTGCAACGACCCCGCAGGCCTTCCTCGGCGGGACGGCAAGCTGGCGCACGGATCTTTACACCAGCCGCGGCACCTTGATGACGCTCGCCGAGCACATCCAGCTCGTCAAGGGACTCGGCGGCAAGTTCACGCCGGAGCTGAAGACCCCGAACAACCCGGACCGCGTCATCGCCATCTTCGGCAGCCAGGCCAACTATGCGCAGAAGTTGATCGATGAATTCAAGGCGGCCGGCATTCCGCCAAGTCAGGTGTGGGCCCAGTCGTTCCTGATCGATGACGTCCTGTACTGGATCCAGAACGAACCACAGTTCGGCAAACAGGCGGTCTACCTCGATCCCAGCTCGTATCCGGCGCGCCTCAGCCTCGATCAGCTCAAGCAGCTCAAGCAGCAAGGCGTGCGCATCTTCGCGCCGCCGATGCAGGCGTTGCTCGCGGTGAATGCCGCCAACGAGATCGTGCCGTCGCAGTACGCGATCGACATCAAGGCGGCCGGACTGAAGATCATCACGTGGACGTTCGAGCGGGTCGATCTGCGCGCTGGCGCGGCGGGCAAGGGGAGCTACTACGCATTCGACCCCACCGGTGCGGCAGTGAAGAAGGACAGCGACATGTACAAGGCGCTCGACGTGCTGGCGCGGCAAGTCGGGATCCTCGGCATCTTTTCCGACTGGCCGGCGACGGTGACGTACTACGCCAATTGCATGGGACTGAAGTAGTTTCACCCCCGGGGTGGCTGCTTCCAGTGCGGTCACCCTTCCCCACCGGCTCGATCCCGCCCCGGTCTTGCAGGCAGAATAGGCGGCCTGATCCCCGGAGGCCGCAATGACGATCAAGGTGGTCCGACTCGGCACCGCGCGCGCGCAGGACGAAGGCCCGCGGCTGGGCACCGTGCGGCGCCCGCCGCGCGGCGTACCGAAGGGCGAGATCGCGGCGCGCGACTACTACGACGCCTGGCTGCCGAACCTCGCGCCGAGCGCGGAACTGGTCAAGTTCGCGCAGGGCGCGAAGAGCGACCGCGATTGGGCGACCTTCGCGCGCCGCTATCGCGCCGAGATGGCCGCGCCGGAGCAGGCGCATCTGCTCGATACGCTGGCGCTGCTGTCGAAGCACACCGATTTCGCGGTCGGCTGCTACTGCGAGGATGAGTCGCGCTGCCACCGCTCGGTGCTGCGCGAACTGCTCGGAGAGCACGGGGCGAAGGTCGGATGATCTCGAACTGCGAGGTCGGGCTGGCGCGGGCGTCCGAAGCGGGGCGGATCGCGCTGCTGTCGCGCGCCGCGATCGAACAGGGACTGGCGTGGTCGTGGACGCCGCAGCGCGTGCTGAGGAGTGTGCGCGACGCGGCCACCAACGCCATCGTCGCGCGCGACGATGGCCGTCTGCTCGGCTTCGCGATCATGAAGTACGGCGATACGGAAGCGCACCTGCTGTTGCTGGCCGTCGATTACGCGCGGCGCCGGCGCGGTGTCGGATCGGCGCTGCTCGCGTGGCTCGAAGTCACCGTGCGGACCGCCGGCATCGAGACGATCCGCGCCGAAGTGCGCGCCGGCAATCTGCCGGCGCTGGCGTTCTACCGCCGCCACGGCTTCGAGCGGCTGCGCGTGCTGCGCGGCTACTACCAGGGCATCGACGACGCGGTCGTACTGGCCAGGCGGACGGCCAAAGGGTGACGCCGAGCGACCGCGCGCTGCGCCTCGAGGCTCGCGCCCGGCAGCGCGGATAGCGCGGAGATCCGCGGCTTTCCGGACGACATCGTCAAGGACCTGAGGGTCAAGCCGCTGCGCGTCAGCGCACGATGAGCGCCGGCACCTTGCAGTGGGTCAGCACGCGTTCGGCGACCGAGCCGAGCACGGCGCGCTTCAGCAGTCCGCGCCCGTGCGAGCCGATCACGACCAGGTCGTAGCTGTCGTCGCTCGCGAGCTGGCAGATCTCCAGCCCGGCGTCGCCGGTGAGGTCTGCCAGCGTCGCCTCGATGCCGCACTCGCGCAGCTTTGCCAGCGCCGGTTTCGCGGTGCGCCCGGCATCGGCGGGCAGCGGTGCCGAACCCTCGGCGCCGAGCGCCGCGACCGCGCGCAGCGGCGACTGCGTGGTGACGAAAACCACGGTGACCTGCGCGCGGTCGCCGAGGATGTGCGGATGGCGGCAGACGAAATCGATCGCGCGCAGCGCGTGTTCGCTGCCGTCGAAGGCGATCAGGGTGCGCATGTCGTTCTTCCTCGTCGGTCCGGACGTCAAGGCGATGGTTGCAGAAGTCCGCCGCGCGCGAAAGATGCCGTCGCGGCGACCGTCGCGGCGACCGTCGCGCGAAAGCGCGGTACGCTCGATCGCGATGCAAAGCGCCGGACTGCTGCTGTACCGCGAGCGCGCCGGGCGGCTCGAGGTGTTCCTCGTCCATCCGGGCGGACCGTTCTGGGCCCGCAAGGACGACGGTGCGTGGTCGATTCCGAAAGGCGAGTTCGGCAACGACGAGACGCCGCTCGCCGCGGCACGGCGCGAGTTCGGGGAGGAAACCGGCATGTCCGTCGACGGCGAGTTCGTCGCGCTGGCGTCCCTTCGGCAGAGGAGCGGCAAGGTGATCCACGCCTTCGCGCTGCGCGCTGAAGTCGATCCGGCGCAACTGCGCAGCAATGTGTTCGCGCTCGAATGGCCGCCGAAGTCGGGGCAGGTGCGCGAATTCCCCGAGGTCGATCGCGCCGCCTGGTTTCCGCTCGACGAGGCGCAACTGAAGATCCAGAAGGGGCAGGCGGCGTTCCTCGATCAGTTGCGCCGGCAGGCGCGCTGCGCATGAGCGCGCCGGGCCGCCCCAAGCGCGAATCCCCGAGCGCGCAGCGCGAGGGTAGTCCAGTGAGCGCGCCGGGCCGCCCCAAGCGCGAATCCCCGAGCGCGCAGCGCGAGGGTAGTCCAGTGAAAGCCGCGACTTTCGCGCCGCGAATTGACCCGGCCGCGGTGTCGATGACCGGGTCGAGGCCAAAATGGTCGTATGGGCAAGCGGCTCGTGTTTCTGGTGCCGGGATTCTTCGGCTTCTCGTCGGTCGGCGCCGTGAGCTATTTCGAGCGCGTCGAACACGCGCTTGAACGCGCGCTGCGGGCGCGCGGTGTGGCTGCGCGCATCGTCCGCTGCGGCACGCAGCCGACCGCGTCGATCGCGCGCCGGACCGAGGTGCTGCTGCGCGCAGTGATCCGCAGCGGTGGGCTGGCCGCGCGCGAGCTGCACTTCGTCGGCCATTCGACCGGCGGACTCGACGTGCGCATGCTGCTTAGCCCCGGCGTCAGGGTCGGCGGCGATAACAGCGCGGAGCGCATCGGCCGCCGCACGCGCACCGCGATCGCGGTGGCCGCGCCGCATCACGGTACGCCGCTGGCCAATCACTTCGCGACGATCCAGGGCCAGACGCTGCTGCTGATCGCGAGCGCGCTGGCGACATCGGGGCAGGGCCGCGGCGCGATCCTCGCGGCGGCGAAGGGGCTCGCGCTGGTGGCGCGGCTCGACGACTTGCTCGGGCGCGCCGAAGGCCCGCTCGATCGCATCGCCGCCGGCCTGCTGCGCCGGATCCGCTTCAGCCGCGGCAGCGCGGTGTGGCGGTATCTCGACGAGATCAAGCGTGACCAGGGCGCGGTGCTGCAGTTGACGCCGGAGGGCATGGACCTCTTCAATGCCGCGGTGGTCGATCGCGCGGGCGTGGACTACGGCTGCGTGGTCACTGCCGTGCCGAAGCCGCGCGCGCGGTTGCCCAACACGGACCTGCTGGCGCCGGAATACCTGGCGCTGCGCACGCTGTTCCGGCTGCTGCACGCGCTGGCGGCGCGGCCGCATCCGCGCTATCCGTATCCGGAACCGCATGCCGCCGCGCGGCGGGCGCTCGAGCGCGCGCTCGGCTTCGCGCTCACGCCGGCGAGCAACGACGGCATCGTGCCGACGTTCAGCCAGTTGCACGGCCGCGTGCTGTACGCCGCGCGCGCCGATCACCTCGACGTGGTCGGCCACTACACGCTCGCGGGCGGGCGCACGGCGGACTGGCTGCCGTCGGGCGCGGACTTCACCTCGGACGCATTCGACGCGACGTGGCAGGCCGTCGCCGCGGCCATCGCGCGTGGCAGTGCCGCGGCGCGCGCTGCGGCGCGCGCTGCGGCGATCAGAGCCTGAGCAGCACGCGCACGGTGTCGCGGTCCTCCGGGTCGTGCTGCTGCGTGAAGCCGAGCTGGCGCGTGAACTTCAGCATCCGCGTGTTGGTCGTGAGCACGAATCCTTCCATCGTGGCCAGCCCGCGCGCGCGCGCCACGCGGATCAGCGTCAGCATCAGGATGCCCGCCAGCCCCGAGCCCTGCCAGGCGTCGTCGAGCGCGATCGCGAACTCGCAACCCGTGCCGGCGGGATCGACGATGTAGCGCACCACGCCGACCAGCGCTTGTTGCCCGTCGCGCTCGACGGTAGCCGCCAGCGCGACGTGGCGGACCTGGTCGACCTCGGTCAGGTAGTGCAGTTTCTTCTCCGGCAGCGTCTTCACCGTGACCATGAAGCGCTGATAGCGTCCCTCGGGCGACATGTGCTGCACGAAGTCCGCTTCCAGCGGCATGTCGTCCGGTCGGATCGGCCGCACTTCGACCGCGACCGAGTTGATCTCGTGGCGCGCGTGCGGCAGTTGCGTGAACGCGCGCGGCGGCTCTTGCTTGACCGCAGCCGGTTTCGCCGCCAGATAGCCGACGATCGAATCCAGCGTCGCCAGCCGCCCATAGTCGGACTCGGGAATGTCGACCGCCAGCCGCTCGTGCAGGCCGGCGATCACGTTCAGCCAGTCCATCGAGTCGAGTTCGATCTGCCGGCGCAGCGGCAGATCGGGACGCAGACTGCGCACGTCGGTATCCGGCGCGATCGCTTCGATCACGGCGAAGACGGCATGGCGAATCTGCTCGCGGTCCACGGGATTCGATCGTCTGCGACGCGCATGCGAGTCTAGCCCGGACACATCCGGGCTGGCTTCTGCGTCCGCGATCGGGCGCGCGACCGGCTTCAATATCATGCGTGCCGTTTCGTGCGAGCGAGGAGCGCCATGACGTCCTACCGCCTGTTCGGCCGCCCCGGCTGGGGCTCGGCGATCGTCGAGGCGCAGCTCGCCGCGCTCGGATTGCCGTTCGACTACGAGGAAGTCCCCGACCTGTTCGCCTCGGAGGAGGGCCGCCGCGGCCTGGCGCAGGTGAACCCGCTGGCGCAGGTGCCGACGCTGCGGCTGCCGGACGGCACCGTCATGACCGAGGGCGCGGCGATCACGCTGCACCTGGCGGACGTGACCGGGTGCGACGACTTCGTCCCGCCCACCGCGCATCCCGCGCGGCCGCAGTTCCTGCGCTGGCTCGTGTTCCTGGTTGCCAATGTCTATCCGACCTTCACCTACGCCGACGATCCGCGCCGCTTCGTGCGCGACGAGGCTGCGGCCAGGGAATTCGGTGCCACCGTCGACGACTACCGCGGCCGCCTGTGGCGGATCGTCGAGGATCCGGCCGGCACGCCGTGGTTCCTGGGCGAGCGCTTCTCCGCGCTCGACATCTACGTCGCGACGATGACGCACTGGCGGCCGGGCCGGGCGTGGTTCGACGAGAACACGCCGAAGCTCGCGGCGATCGCGCGCCGCGCCGGCGCCGATGTGCGCTTCGTCGCCGTCTGGAAACACAACTTCCCGCGCGACTTCGGGTAGCCGCGACCGGGCGGCCGCGGGATTCCGGTAAAGTCGCGGCCGAAGCCGTCTTTTCCCTCCGTCCGTTCCCATCAACCCGGAAATCCCCATGCAAGTCTTCAATTTCAGCGCCGGCCCCGCGGTGCTGCCCAAGGAAGTTCTGCGGCGCGCGGCCGACGAGATGCTCGACTGGCGCGGCAGCGGCATGTCGGTGATGGAGATGAGCCATCGCGGCAAGGAATTCATCTCCATCGCGCACAAGGCGGAGGCCGACCTGCGGACTCTGCTTTCGATCCCCGACGACTACGCGGTGCTGTTCCTGCAGGGCGGCGCGATCGGCGAGAACGCGATCGTGCCGATGAACCTGCTGGGCGGTGACGCGAACGAGCGCAAGGTCATCGACTTCGTCAACACCGGCGAGTGGTCGAAGAAGTCGATCAAGGAGGCGAAGAAGTACGCGCAGGTCAACGTCGCGGCCTCGAGCGAAGACCGCAACTTCACCTATGTGCCGGCGCGCGAGACGTGGAAGCTGACGCAGGGCGCCGCGTACGTGCACGTATGCACCAACGAGACCATCGGCGGCGTCGAGTACCACTTCACGCCCGAGGTCGGCGACGCGCCGCTGGTGGCGGACATGTCGTCGCACATCCTGTCGCGCCCGATCGACGTGCGGAAGTACGGCGTGATCTACGGCGGCGCGCAGAAGAACGTCGGTCCGGCGGGGCTGACGCTGGTGATCGCGCGCAGGGCGCTGCTCGACCGTGCGCTGCCGATCACACCGAGCGCGTTCCACTGGAAGGAGCAGGCCGAGAACGAGTCGATGCTGAACACGCCGCCGACCTACGCGATCTACATCGCCGGCCTGGTGTTCGAATGGCTGCTGGCACAGGGCGGCGTGGCGGCGATCGAGAAGAAGAACATCGCCAAGGCGAAGCTGCTGTACGACTACCTGGACTCGACCGCGTTCTACGCCAGCCCGGTGGCGAAGGCCGACCGCTCGCGGATGAACGTGCCGTTCAAGCTGCGCGACGACAAGCTCGACGCCGAATTCCTGAAAGGCGCCGAAGCGCGCAGCCTGCTGCAACTGAAGGGCCACCGCTCCGTGGGCGGCATGCGCGCGTCGATCTACAAC
Source organism: Pseudomonadota bacterium (assembly GCA_029777935.1). Next base: position 1,553 of record JAKORH010000200.1, on the reverse strand, counting down.
GCCATGCCGATCGAAGGCGTGCAGGCGCTGGTCGATTACATGCGCGAGTTTGAGAAGAAGTTCGGATAACCTGAGCCCCTCACTCTGACCCTCTCCCCGTGATCGGGGAGAGAGGACAGAAGCTCCCTCGCCCACATCAGTGGGAGAGGGTGGGGGTGAGGGCGATCGAGAGTGTTCATGACCGCCAAATTCCACATCCTGACGCTGAACAACATCGCCCACCCGGGTCTGGCGCGGCTGCCGCACTCGCTGTACTCGGTCGGCAAGAGCGTCGAGCATCCCGACGCGATCCTCGTGCGCTCGCAGGACATGCACGCGATGGACATCCCGCCGAGCGTGAAGGCGATCGGCCGCGCGGGCGCGGGCACCAACAACATCCCGGTGGCGGCGATGTCCAAGCGCGGCGTGCCGGTGTTCAACTCGCCCGGCGCCAACGCCAACGCGGTGCGCGAGCTGGTGCTTGCCGCGCTGCTGATCGGCGCGCGCAACCTGGTGCCGGCGCTGCAGTTCGTCGCCGCGTTGCCGGTCGACGCCAGGGACTTCGACGCGCGCGTCGAGGACGGCAAGAAGCAGTTCGCCGGCGTCGAACTGCCGCACCGCACGCTCGGCATCGTGGGACTGGGCGCGATCGGCGGTCTGGTGGCGGAAACCGCGCTGAAGCTCGGCATGAAGGTCATCGGCTACGACCCCGAGATCACGGTCGACGCCGCGTGGCGACTGCCCTCCGGCGTGCGCAAGGCGAACTCGATCGAGGAACTGCTGAAGCACTCCGATTTCGTCACGCTGCACCTGCCGCTGGTACCTGCCACGCGCGGGCTGATCAACGAGCAGCGGCTGGCGGTGATGAAGCCCGGTGCGGTGCTGCTCAATTTCGCGCGCGACGCGATCGTCGACGAGGCCGCGGTCGCCACTGCGCTGAACGAGCAGCGGCTGAAGGTCTACCTTTGCGACTTCCCCTCGCCGCGGCTGATCGGCGCGCCGGGCGTGATTGCCACCCCGCACCTGGGCGCGTCGACCGCCGAGGCGGAGGAGAACTGCGCGGTCATGGTGGTCGACCAGCTGCGCGAGTTTCTCGAGCACGGCAACGTCAGCAACGCGGTGAACTTCCCGAACGTGGAGATGGCGCGCGAATCGCCGTACCGCGTCGGCATCGCCAACGCGAACGTGCCGAACATGCTGGGCCAGATTTCCACTGCGATGGCGATGGCCGGGCTGAACATCCACAACATGGTCAACAAGTCGCGCGGCGAGATGGCGTACACGCTGGTCGACGTCGACAGCCCGATCGAGCAGAAGGTGGTCGACGCGCTGGCCGCGATCTACGGCGTGCTGTCGGTGCGGTCGATTCCGGCGCAGACGGCATAGCCGCGCGCGTTCCCGGTAGCGGGGCACCGCGGCTGACGCGGCTCAACGCCGTGGGCCGGCGCAGGTTCAGGATGCGAATGGGCTCGACCGCGTCGAGCGCCGTTAGTGTCCATGGATTCCGGTTCCGTCTTCACCGCCCGCGGCCTGACCAAGGTCTACCGGATGGGCGAGGTCGAGGTGCACGCGCT
>JAKORH010000199.1 GCA_029777935.1 Pseudomonadota bacterium | reverse complement strand
GGGAACTCGAGACCGGAGTTGGCAAGCGCGGTGGTCTTGCCTGCGCCCGGCGCGCCGATGATGATGTACCAAGGCAACTGGTACAGGTACGGCCGGCCGGCGAGCGCGGCGAGCAGCGATCTGCGCGCGCCGAGGCCCGAACTCTTCAGCAGCGCCACCGCCTCCTCGAAGCGCCGGCGAATGATCGCCACGTCGTGCGCGCCCGGCGCGGACACGGGCTCCTCGGCGGAAACCAGCCCGTCGAGCAAATTGCGATTCGCGCGCGCGGCCCGCGTCGTCCGCGCCGCGCCCAGCACGACCGCGCCCGCGCTGAGCGCGGTGATCGCCAGCCAGCGCACCCACTCCGCGGCCAGCGGATGTGTCGGGCCGATCGCGAGCAGCGGGCCGAGGAACCACACCAGCGCGTTGGCAGCGACCAGCCCCGCGGCGACCAGCAGCGGCCGCGTCATCGATGCAGCGACTTCGCTCTTCATGATTCGGGCGCGCCTCGGTTCACGACTCGTTTAACGATTCCGGCCGTGGCAGCATCAGCACGATCTCGATGCGCCGGTTGCGTGCGCGTGCCTCCGGCGAGTTGCCGGACGCGCGCGGCTCGGCGTCGCCGCGGCCTTCCGCGTGCATGCGCTCGCGGGGCACGCCGGTCTGCGCCAGCGCGCGCAACACCGCGCTCGCACGCTCGCGCGACAGGTGCCAGTTGGACGGGAACTGCACCGAACCCGGCGGCTGGTCGTCGGTGTGTCCGATCACGGCGATCTCGCCAGGCTGACGCGAGAGCGCCGCGGCGATGCGGCCGAGCAGGTCGGCGCGCCGCGCATCGACCTCGGCGCTGCCGGCGGCGAACAGCGCATCGGCGGCAATGGTGACGACCGAGCGCAGCGCCTCGTCGCGCACTTCCACCGCGCCGGATGCGACCTCGGCCTGCAGCAGCGGTGCCAGCCGCGGCCGGACGGCCGCGCGGTCGAGCAGGTCGCTGCGCAGTGCGTTCGGGATCGCGACGATCTGCCGGAACAGCGGTCGCGACTGCGCATCGAGCCGCGCGTTCAGCGCGACCACGGCGGCGACGACGATCAGCGCGCCGATCGCGAACGCGACCCACAGCGGGACCACGGCCAGCGCGCGATCGGGAATCTTCACGCCGGTCCAGCGCAGCGACAGCTCCCGCGTTGCCGGCTGGCCGAGGTTCGGATGCACGACCTGCGCGAGGCGCGCGGCGATCGCTTCGAGCTGCTGCCGCGCGTTCGGCTTGCCGCGATAGCGGCCTTCGAAGCCGAGCGCGAGGCAGACGTAGAAGAGCTCGAGCACGTCCGCGTTGGCGGCCACGTCCTCGCCCATGCGCTCGAGCAGCTTGAACGCCTTGTCGCCGCCCCACGCTTCCTCGTGGAACTCCTGCAGCAGCGTGCGCTGCGCCCACGCGTCGCCCCAGGGCGTGCCGGCGATCGCCTCGTCGATGAAGGAGCAGAGCAGATAGCGCGCGGCGACGATCTTCGGCCGCGGCGTGCCGGCGGCGCGCGCGTCGGCCTCGAATTCCTCGATGCGCGCCAGCAACTGGCGCCGCAGCGCGGCCGGATCGGCGTGCGCGGTCGTCGCCCGCAGCTTGGCCACCAGCGCAAGCAGCACGCTCGCGGCGCCAAGCAGCGGATTGATGCCCGCGACCAGCCGCTGCAACTCGACGCTCGCATGCGACGCGGGCGCCGTCGCCGTTTCCGGTCCGAGGAGCGCGAGCTCCGGCGCCTGTGTACGGACGCGGTCGGCGGCGGTCATTTCGACGCTTGCTTGCGATCAATCCGCGGGCCGGACGGCGCGGGAGCGGCGCTCAGCCGATCAGCGCGCCCGCCTCGCGCAGGAACCGCTCGCGCTGCACCTCGGTGTCGAGCGACTGCGCAACTCGCGTGAAGAACTCGCGCCGGCTGACGCCTTCGGTCGCCGCCCGCCTGGCGACGACGCGCGCGATCGGCCCGATGTAGGTGGTGAGCAACTGGGTGGCCCGCTCCAGGTCCTGCGCGGTGAGGGCGGGGCCGGCAGTCGGCGCGCTCGCATGCGTGGGATCGGTGGCGCCGCCGAGCGCAACGGCCACCCGCGCGACCGATCGGATGCCGATCGTCGCGACGAAAAACCGCTCGCGGTCCTCGTTGCGCTCGATCGCCTGCGCGACAGTCGCCACCAGGGCCTGCTGGTCGCCGTGTTCGCGCGCCGCGCGCCGCACCAGCACCTTGGCCACCGGCCCGATGTAGCGCGCCAGTTCGATTTCGATCTTGCCGAGCACTGTCGCATCCCAGCCGGTCGGTGGCGGCAGGCTGGTGCCGGCGCTCTGGGTCGTCCGCGGCGCGGCCGGCGGGCTCGAACCGAGCGTCGGCGGCCGCACGCGGGTCGCGATGATCGTCGACTCGGATATCGCCTCGCTGACCGGGCGCGCAAAGGCCGCCAGGATCGCCGAGCGGAATTCGGTCGCGCTCTGGAAGCGGTCCCCCGGCTTCTTCTGCAGCGCGCGCAGCACGATCGCGTCGTACTTCGGCCAGCGATGCAGCGGATCCACCGCCGACGGCGGCTCGGGGTCGACGTAGCACACGTCGTGCATGATCGCCTCGGGCCGGCCCCGAAACGGCGCCTGGCCGGCCAGCAGCACGTAGAACAGCACGCCGGCGGAGAAGATGTCCATGCGCCAGTCGCAGGCCTCGCCCAGATACTGTTCCGGCGCGATGTAGCCGGGCGTGCCCATGATCACGCTCGCCTGCGTGCGGTCCGACGACTCGATGCGCGCCACTCCGAAATCGGCGAGCTTGATCCGCCCGTTGGCCATGACCATGATGTTCGCGGGCTTGATATCGCGGTGCCAGATCGAGTGGCTGTGCGCGAACGCCAGCGCATCGAGCAACTGCGACATGATGCTGATCGTGTCGCGCTCGTCGAAGGTGGCGCCGCGCGCCAGATAGTCGCGCAGCGTGTTGCCCTCGACGCACTCCATCGCGATGTACGCGTACTCGTCGTCCTCGCCGTACTCGTAGATCGCAACGATGCCCGGATGATTCAGCGCGCCGGCAGCCTGCGCCTCCTTGCGGAAGCGGTTGGCGAGCGACTCGGCCCGCACGTCCTCGTCGATCAGCTCCTTGCGGATCGTCTTGATCGCCACCGGCCGCTTGATCACCGGGTCGTAAGCGCGATAGACCGCCCCCATGGCGCCCTTGCCGAGCACGCCGGTGATCGGATACTTGCCGAGCCGCGCGGGGGTGTTCATCCGCTATCAGGCCTCCAGCATCTTCATCGCCTGCACCATGCTCGTGCGCATGCGCGCGATCGAACGCGACAGCACGCCGATCTCGTCACCCGACCGGCGCTTGAACTCGGGGATCTCGAGTTCGCCGAGGCTGACACGGTCGGCGAAGTGAGACAGCTTCGACACCGGCCGGATCACCATCAGATACAGCATCACGTTCAGCACCACGCCGATCGCGATGAACACGCCGGCCACCGAGGTCATGAAGACCTTGAACGCGTCGGACGCGCGCGCCAGCGGCACGCCCGTCGGCACGGAGATGATCTGTGCGCCGACCGCCTCGTTCATCTGCCAGCCGAAGCCGTTGGCAGGGCCGTAGCGTTCGACCATGGTCTTCGGCGCCGCATCGACCGTGCTGTGACAGGCGAGGCAGCCGCCGTCGGCGATGCGGAACGGCCGCGCGAAGTAGTACGAGCCGCCCGTGGGCGTGTCGCGCTCGCCGATCACCTCTTTCACGTCCTTGTTGTTGCGGAACTGCTGGATGATGTCGTTCTCCCACTCCACCGCGCGGTCGCGCGGATTGGTCGGGTTCAGCACCGCCTCCTTGTAGCTGTACTCGGTGTGCTTCTTGCGCAGTTCGTTGAAGACCTCGGTCGCCGAATAGGCCGGCACCGTCTGCGGCAGGAACGTGTACTTCATCTGCGTGTCCAGCAACGGCTTGATCTGCGACGACGTGTAGCTGCGCGTCGCGATCGCGGTGTCCATCAGCAGGCGCGCGGCCTGCGCGATCTCGGCGCGCGCGTTTCGCTGCAGCAGTGTCCACGACACGTATCCGATCGCCGCCAGCCCGGCGGCGAAGATGAGCAGAAAGACGAGGTTGAATTTCAGCAGCAGCTTCATCGGGTCCTCCGGTCAACGGACGGGTACGGCGGCCTGGCCGCCGGCGACGGTCGGGCTCTTGGCCTGCTCCTTGGGCAGGTATTTCTCGGGGAACAGAATCGGATCCCATTCGGGATGAGACGACAGGTGCGCGACCAGCGCGGATCGGAACGCCGCCTCGCGCGCCTTCGAGCGCCAGCGGTGCACGAACTGCCGGCGAATCACGGGCTCGGCATTCAGCCACGGCTCGACGTCGGCGTAGCCGAAGTCCGGCATCTCGCGCGGCTTGACTTCGACGCCGTGGAATTTCGCGAGCCGCGACGGCAGCGTGTCGCGGAACGGGCGCGGAATCCTTTCGATCATCTTCTCCGCCTCCGGCGGGTTGACGTAGCCGCGCATTCCCGCCTTGCGCTTGTAGTAGTCGCCGCTCCTGAGTTGCAGCGGCGCCGGGCCGGCCCCGGGCGCACGCTCGGCCAATCGGATGTCGCCGTGCTCGACGAACAGGGATACCTCGGCCGGCGCCGTGTCGAACACGATCACGCCCGCCTGGGGCGCGATTTCCAGCAGAGGCGCGCGCAGTTCGAAGCCGGTTTCGGCCTTTGCGTTGGTGAGCTTGCCCCATCCCTGCAGGAAGTACAGCGATCGCCCGCCCTTGCCGCGCACGCCGGGCGCCATGAACTGCAGGCGCGTGGCCGGACCGAGCTCGATCTTCGACAGTTCCGGCATTTCGATCTGCGCGAACCCACCGGCGGCCGTCTCGACGATGTCGCCGGCCACGATCCGCAGCCCTTCCTGCGCCTGCAGCCGAACGGCGCCGCGATACACCAGCGCGTCGCCCTCCAGAATCGTGATCGTGCCGGATGGTTCGGCGGCCGCGGCGCAGCAGGCAGCCACGGCCAGCATCAGAGTCAGGATCCCCGAACGAAGCATGTGGCACACCTCCTCGATGAGCGCAACGAGAAGCGTTTACGCCGGGGAGGTCAATCTATGCTTCGCGCCCGCGGGGTGTCAACGGAATATTCGACAGGCTGCGCCGCGCGGCCAGCGGTATCGCCAGCGAGGGGCGCTTGTATCAGAATCGCCGCCTCGGTCGATATTCGGCGAGCCATCCATGATCGGCATCCGGGTCGTATCCAGGTCGGGAGTCCCGCTCGATCGCCTGTCGCTGGGCGCCCCGCTGATGGCGCGCTTCGGCGACGCCGTGGGCGACATCGGTCGCGGCGCCGACTGCACGCTGGTGCTGCCCGACCCTGAGCGAACGATCTCGCGCCGGCAGGCCCTGATCACTTGTCGCAGCGGCCAGTACTACATCTGCCCCATCGGCGCGCACGCGGCGATCGAACTGGACGGCCGGCCGCTTAACCCTGATGTCGAAACGGAAATAGAAATCGGCTCCGAGATCCGCATCGGCCCCTATGTGCTGCGGGTCGAGGATGCACCGGACGAGCGTGCTCCTGCCGCGCCGGCCGCCGTGGCCCCGCCTCCGGCGGCGGCCCGCGCCGTCGACGATCCGCTGGCACTCCTGGGAAGAGAGAAGGCGCCTGCAGCGAGCGTCTTCAGCGATCTGCTCGATGGCGAGTCGATCGCGCCCGGGGCGAGCGCCGTGCCGCCGAAGACGAAGCCGGCAGTGGTGGCCGCTGCGTCGGTGCAGCCTGCGCAGTCGCCCGCGGCCGGGAAAGAGGGAGCGAATCAAGCCGAAGCCCTCTCGCGCCTCGAGCGCGCAGCGCCCCACGGCAAGGCGCAATCCGTGGCCGTTGCGGCGGACGACCCGAGCGCAGCGCTCTCCGCCGCGCTGGGCCTGCCGATGCCGCAGGACCCTGAGCAGCGCTCGCGGCAGGCGAAGCTGGTGGCCGAACTGCTGCGCGAGGCCGTCCGCGGGCTGCTCGAACTGCTGGCTACACGCTCGATCGCCAAACGCGAAATCGGCGCCGACGCGACGCAACTGGTCGCGCGCGAGAACAACCCGCTGAAGTTCTCGCCGGACGCCGATACCGCGCTCGCCCATCTGCTCGGGCCGCCGCAGCGCGGCTTCAGCAAGCCGCTGGACGCGATGCGCTCCGCGTTCGGCGACCTGCGCGCGCACGAACTGGCGATGCTTACCGGGATGCGCGCCGCGCTCGACGAAGTGCTGGCGCGCTTCGATCCATCAGCGCTCGCCTCGCGCCTGGCGCCCGATGCGCTGTGGGAGGCCCTGGTCCCGGCCAAGCGCAAGGCGCGACTGTGGGAGCTGTACGGCCAGCAGTACGCGGAGATCCTGCGCGAGATCGAAGGCGACTTCGACACGCTGTTCAACCGCGCGTTCCTGCGCGCGTATCAGGCGCAGCTCGCGGAACTGAAGCGCGCGGAGACGACCGGCGGGTCGTAGGCGTCGGCTTCGGCCTCGGCTGGCCGAAAAGGCAACGCGCGCCACGTTTCGTGGCGCGCGCTGGGGCGATCGATCCGGCCTGATGCCCCGGGTTTTCTGGGAGACCGCTTACCCGCCGCGGAACTGCACGCGGCGATTTTCAGCGGCAAACGGATTGTGTGCGTCGAGCGGGCGATCCTTGCCGAAGCCGGCCGTCTTCAGTCGGCTCGGTTCGATGCCCTGGACCTGCACCAGATACTGCTTGACCGCGAGCGCGCGGCGCACGGAAAGGTCGGCGTTGTAGTTTTCGGACCCGACGGCGTCGGTGTAGCCCTCGACCGTGACCGCCTTGGCCCGCGGCAGCATGCGAATGCCGGCCGCGATCGCATCGAGCTGCGGACGCGACGCAGGAAGGATATCGGCCGAGTCGAATGCGAATTGCACCCGCAGGCCAAGCGCCGACGGCTTCGCTTTCGCCTCGACCGGCGCGCTCTTGTCGTCGAGCAGGCGCAGCGACCGGTACTTGACCTGTGCCGCTTCGGGGCGTGCCTCGAGAATCCGGGCGACGTCGCTCGGATCGACGGTCTCTTCCGCGCCATACAGGCGCACGTCCTGCGCCGCAGCGGCGCCGGCACACGTCGCGACGATCAGCGCGGAAATCAGCTTGGCAAGCATTGCGGTCCTCCTTGACGGCTGCGGCTGTTGCATGTGTTTCCGTTTCGGCCCTTTCGGTTCAAATCCCGGCATGCCCCGGATCAAAAAAAAAGAGCGCGGCCTGTGAGGGCCGCGCAAGGCTCCGAGAGGAGCGGGGGAGGAGAGCCGGGATGAAGGGGAAATCGGAAACGCTTCGACACTGGGTTGCGCGACCGCGCCGGATGGTTCAAGGATTCTTCCCAACACGCCGATCGGCCCACGCGGCACGAGCGGCCGTCACGCCGGCTCGCTCCGGTTCAACCCGCCGCGCAGGCCGGCGGTGCGAGCAGCGTCGAGAATGCGCGCGCCGGCGCGCTGCGCAATGTGTTCAGGAAGCGCGACAACGCGTCCGCGGACGCTGCGCCTTCGGTCCATGCGGTCGCCAGCGCGCGTAACGCCTCGCGCGTCTGCCGCGTCAGCGCGCCGCCGATCGGGTCATCGACATCGGCCAGCAGCTTCTCGCAATAGAGCAGGCGCGCCTCGCGACTGGCGGCGATCAGGTCCATGATCGCGCGTGCCGCGGACTCGAACTGCCGCAGCGTCAGCGCCGCTTCCGGCTCGTCCTGCGCGAGCCATGCGCACAGGTATTCGAGCGGACCCAGGCTGCGCGTGCGACCGTAGCCGGTGCCCGGTTGTACCGCGGCACCCGCGCCCCATGCGTTGCGACGACCGCTCGGGAGCCGCCCGGTACGCAGCGCGTGCACCAGAGCGCGCGCGACCGCTGCGCGCGCCGCGTGGTCGCCGTGGCGACCGATGTGCCACAGCACCTTCAGGAATGCCGGGTACAGGTCGTCGCCGAGGCCGTCGCAGACGGCGACCAGCAGCGCGACGCGATCTTCGTCGTCCGGCAGATCGATGCAGCCGTCGACCAGCGCCTGGGCGGCATGCACCCAGCGGGGTTCGGTCAGCAAAGTCGCGGTCATCGCCGTCACGCCGCGTCGCACAGGTGCGCGAGCACCAGGCTGGCGTGCTGCTCCACGCTCAGTCCGCGCACAGCGACGTTGACGTCGCCGCCGATGCGCGCCTCCGCCGCCGTGTCGTCGAACCAGCTCGACGCATCGCGCTCCTCGACGCGTGACGACGAGGCGGTCGCACGGGTCCAGACGGCGGTGCCGGTGAGGTCGGAGGCACGAATCATGTTCAGCGTCTCGATGTAGATGAGGCTAGAGGACGGAAGCGCAGCACGCCAGTGCGGCGATTCCCAGCTAGGGTTGGTCCCAACGTCAGTCCGAGTCCGATGCGCCCTGAGTCTTCGGTCCGCCATCGTCCGCCGTCGGATCCGGCTGATGGGCCGCGAGTTGTGCCGCATTACGGGCACGGGCCAGTTCATCGACTCGCCTGCCGCGATCGTCGCGTTTGGTCGATGGGTCGCTCGGATCGTCGCATCCGCTCGCCAGACCATCCATCCAGTCAGGGCGGGGAAACGTTGCGATTCCCGCTGTGAGGCGCCATTCGAAGCCCTTGAACACCAGGCGCATCTGCGGCGGGCTGTCGGTGTTCTCAGGCTGGGACTGCGTAGCCAGGCCAGTGCCCTCGCAGACTGCAGGCGCCGGTGGCGCCCCAGTGGCGGAGTTCGGAGCGGATTCGACGGGCACCCATTCGAAGATCGGAACGAGGCCGTAGGAAGAGCAGAAGTTGATCGGTGCGATGGACATGGTGCGACTCCCAGAAGATCCGGAAAAAAGGGGCGCCCGAAGGCGCCCCTTGTCCTGAGGCTGCGGAGCGGCTTAGCCCCCGCGAGCGGCGGTCTGCAGCGCGCCGCCGAAGTTCTTCATCACTTCCGAGATCGCGCTCGAAAGCGTCTGGAAGATCTGCGCTTCGGCCTTCGACTCTTCCATCGCCTGGAACTGTTCCTGCTTGATCGACGCGTTCTTGTCGTTGTCGGCCTGCGTCGTTGCCCCGTTGTCGCCCGTTCCGGCCTGGTCGGCCTTGCCGAGCGCGTCGGACGCCGCTTGCACCTTGTCCTTGACGCGTTGAGCTTCCTTCTGCTCCAGTTGGCCGAGGATCACGGCGAGGTCGCGCAGCGTGACCGGGCCGCCCTTGCCGCCCTTGCCGCAGTTCTCGCCTTTGTACTTCGCCACGGCCTCCTGGAAGTTGTCGATCAGCTGGTCGACCAGACTCTTCGCCACGTCGCCGTACTTGCTGCTGACGTGATCGGCGCAACCCGGATCGCACGGCTGCTGCATGTTCGACACGACGCCCTTCAGGATGTTGAGCGCGTCGTTGATCAGGAACTTCGGTGCGCCGGCCTGGCTCATCGCGCCGTCGATCGCCTGACCCAGCGCGTCGCCCACCATGTTCGAGACCATGTTGGTCAGGCCCGGGATCAGCATCGCCTCGGGGAACACCGCGTCGATGACGGCGGGCAGAACGGCCTTGGCGACGGTGCCGACGATATCTCCGATGAAAGACATTTGTAGCTCCTTGAATGTGGAGCGAGGCGTTTCTTGGTTACGCTGCTCCGGGTTTTCAACAATCTCGCTCGGTCCGTCGTGTCGGGCTTGCGCGAGTCCTGGATTGCTCACTGCCTGCTGCCTGCTGCTTGCTCCTTTTCGATCGCATTTCTGTGCGACGTGTCCATTAGATGCGACTGCAACGCTTTGGGTTAGTCGGGACGTTCGGCAGTTGGTCGCGTCCCCAGTTAGGGTCGCTCCGTACCGCCGGGCGCGGCGTCGCGCGCGGGCGTGGCTCCTGCGTCGGCCGCTGCAGCCTCGCCGTGCGGCCAATGGGCGATGGTGCTGATGCCACCGGCGGTGACGCCCAGCATCCAGCGCGCGCCGCGATGCTCGACGATCACCACGCGCTCCTTGGCGCCCACAGGCAGCGCGCGAACGAATCGCAGCGCGTCGTCGGCGCCGCTGCCTTGCGGCCCGCGCGGCTGCATGCGTGAACGCATCACCCGCAGCACGACGTAGGCGAGAGCGAGGACGATGGCCAGCGCCAGCAGCATGCTGGCGAAGCTCAGTGCGAACGATTCCATGGCTGGTCCGGATAGCGGGTCAGGTCTTCGCCCGGCGGGGCGATGCGCTTGTGTTGCGGAATGGCGCCGAGGTCGCGGTTCTTCTCGGCATCGAGCTGCTGGCGCACGTCGCGCGCCCAGAGAATCACTTCGGCGATGACGTCGAACACGTCGGACGGAATGATTTCGCCGACCTCGCCGCGCGCGTAGAGATCGCGTGCCAGCGGAATGTTGCGCACGATCGGCACGCCGGCTTCTTCGGCGGCCTCGCGCATCGCGCGGGCCACGTGATCCTCGCCCTTGGCGCTGATCATCGGCACCGGGCAGGTCTCCTTGTCGTACTCGATCGCGATCGCGATGTGGGTCGGATTGACCAGCAGCGCGGTGGCGCTGCGCGCGGCCTGGGTCTGCGTGCGCTGCGCCCATTCCTGCGCGATCTGGCGCCGCTGCGCCTTGACGTACGGATCGCCCTCGCTGTCCTTCATCTCCTGCTTGATGTCGCGCATGCTCATGCGCATCTTCTTGGTGAAGGACCAGCGCTGGTACGCGGCATCGAGAACGGAGACGAGCACGAACAGTCCCGCCGTGTACGCGAGCAGCTTCAGTGTCAGCGCCCACGCGATCGAGCCGATCGCCTGCGGCGCCTGGTGCGGCGAACGGGTGAGGCCGACGATGTCGGGGATCGCGGACTTGATGACGATCCAGCCGACCGTGAACAGCAGGGCCGCCTTGGCGACCGCCTTGATCAGCTCGATCAGGTTGTCCATCGAGAACATCTTCTTGACGCCCTCGACCGGATTCATGTGGTCCAGCTTCGGCTTGAGCTTCTCGAACGTGAGCACCGGGCCGACCTGCAGGAACTCGGTCAGCAGCCCCACCGCGGCGGCCGGCACCAGCAGCATTGCCACCAGCAGCAGCGCCAGTTCGAAGGCCTGGCTGCCGAGCGAGCGCACCGCGCCCGCATAGCCGGTCGCGTCCCAGCCCTGGCCGACGATCGCGAACAGCGATCCGAACAGCGCGGCAATGCGGCCGCCGGCGTAGCCGATGACCAGCGCCCCCAGACCCAGCCAGGCGATCAGCACGATGGTGCTGGTGACTTCCTTGCTCTTGGCGACGTCGCCTTTCTTGCGCGCGTCCTGGAGCTTCTTCGGGGTCGGCTTTTCGGTCTTGTCGCCGCTGTCGTTCTTGTCGGCCATTTCAGCTTCCGAACAGGTTGCGCAGCGCCTGGATCGCCACTTCGCCGCGCGACAGCAGGTCGTCCTGCAGCAGTTGCACCAGGGTGACCGTCTGGACCAGGATGATCCAGATCGCCGTCACCGCCTTGAGCGACTGCGACAGCGAGAAGACATTGAGCTGCTGCGCGAAGCGGTTGATGAGTCCGAGCACGCCTTCGACGACGTACAGCAGCACCAGCGCCGGTGCCGCCACCAGCAGCGTCAGCAGCATGATGCGGCCGAACTCGCTCTCGAACAGGCGCGCGCCGTTGTCCGCCAGCGCGGGCAGCGGCGAGCGCACCGGCCAGATCGAATAGCTCTCCAGCAGCGTGCCGATCATCAGCATGAAGCCGCCGCCGGCCATGAACACGAAGCTCGCGAGACGTCCCAGGTACGCGCCGGTCAGCGAAGTCTGGTGGCCGGTCAGCGGATCCTGGACCTGCGCCTGCGTCGTGCCGACCTTGGTGTCGATCACCTGGCCAGCCGCTTCGAACGCCCACATGACGCCGGAGAAGAGAAACCCGATCGCGCCGCCGATGAACGCCTCCTTGGCGAACAGCGGGATCAGCTGCCATGCCGTGAGCTGCAGCGGCGCGGCCGACGGTTGCATCACCAGGCTGAGCAGCGCGATCGCCAGGAACATCGCATTGCGCACCAGCGCCGGGATCAGCTCGGCCGTGAACAGCGGCACCAGCAGGAAGGCGACCGCCACCCGCGCGGCCGACAGGCCGAGCAGCAGGACGGTATCGCTGAGCGGGCCGAGGACGCCGAGTGCATCCACGCGCAGCCTCAGCGCCGCACCATGCCGGCGAAGCCCGAGAACACGCGGTCGCCGAACTGATAGAGGCCGCCGCCGAGCAGCGAGGCGGTGATGAAGATCGTGATCACGATCGCGAAGAACTTGGCCACGTACTGGGTGGTCTGCTCCTGCAGCTGCGTGGCGGCCTGGACGAAGGCGATCAGCAGGCCGACGACCGCGGCAACGACGATCGGCGGGGCGGACAGCAGCAGCACGTACCACAGCGCCTGCTGCGTGAGGGCGATGACGTCGCTGCCGATCATGGTGTCCCCCGTCTCAGAGGTACGTGAGGATCAGGCCGTGCGTGAGCTTGACCCAGCCGTCGAGCAGCACGAACAGCAGCAGCTTGAACGGCATCGACACGGTCGTCGGCGACAGCATCATCATGCCCATCGCCATCAGGATGTTCGAGATCACCAGGTCGATCACCAGGAACGGCAGGAAGATCAGGAAGCCGATCTCGAAGGCGACCGACAGTTCGCTCACCGTGAAGGCCGGCACGACGACCAGGAAATCGCGATCGGTCAGCTTGGCGGCCTGGTCGGGCTTGAGCGCCTTCTGCGCGGTCTTCATGAAGAACGCGCGTTCGACCGGGCGGCTGTGCTTGACGAGAAATTCGCGCAGCGGCTCCTTGGCGGTATCGGCGGCGGCCAGCATGTTCCTGGTGTTGCCGCCGATGTTGTCGACGTTCTGCAACTTGGCAGCCATCTCGGTGCCGACCGGGTACATCACGTAGATGCTCAGCACCAGGGCGAGGCCGTTCAGGACGACGTTCGGCGGCACCTGCTGCAGCCCCAGCGCGTTGCGCAGCAGGCTGAGCACGACGACGAGTTTGGTGAAGGACGTCACCATGACGGCGACGAAAGGCGCGAGCGCCAGAATGACGATCGTCAGCAGCGCCGACGACGGGGAGAACTGGGTCAGGTCCATGGCCGTTGAGTAGCGCCCCGGCCGTGGGAGGTTCAAATCTTCGCTATGCCCTCGAGTTCACTGGACTACCCTCGCGCTGCGCTCATGCGGTTCGTAGACGGCTTCCACGGCGAGCGCCCAGCCGTCGCCCCAGGGCATCAGTTGCCCGGCCGCCAGGAAGCGCGCCGGCGCACGCTGGGTTGAGCAACGCCACAGACTGGCGCGCGCGTGGAACTCGCCCAGCTCGCCCTCGAACCATGGAGCGAGCCGATCGCAGGCGATGGCGTGCGGCGGCTCCAGCCGCACTTCGACCAGCACCTCGTCGTCGCTCTGCGCCACGCCGGCGCCGCCAACCTCGGAACGCACGCGCCGCGGCTTCGTCGGCCCGGGCAACGCAACCGGCGCGCCCACGCCGGCCCGTGCCGGCTCATCGAGTGAACGGAGCCGGCCCTGCCACGTCGGCAGCATCGACTCCCGCAAGACGACCGCGCCGCCGGGTTCGAGCAGCGCCAGTTCGTCGGGTGCGATGCCCATCTGCGAGATGACGAGCACCATCGAGACGGCGGACCAGTGCAGCCCGGCCAGGGTGCCGGTCGGCGCCGGCAACGACTGCAGAAGGCTCCAGGGCAGTTCGAGCCGGCAGATCATGCCCAGACCGGCAGACGCCGGCGCGTCTTCGGGCTGCCAATGAGCCCGCGCATGCGAGGCCGTCGCGGTAACCGACGCCGGCGCGGCGTTCCAGCGCCACTCGAGTGCGGGGCCGATCCACTCGTCGAGCGCGTCCAGCAGCGGCTCGCAGCGGTCCAGCACCACCGCCGCTTCAGCGGCATTGCGCGCGGCGCTGGCGGCGTACAACCGCAGTGCGCCGGCCGCCGTGGACGCTTCGAACCATGACCCCGCAAGCGCGAGTGCGTCGTCCCGGTGCGCGGGCGACGCGGCGGACAGAACGGTCTCGATCTCGGCGTGCGAATCCATCGTCACACCTGCTGCGTGACCATCATGCGCGTCAGTTCGGCCACCGAGCGGGCCTGCATCTTGGCCATGCCGCGCGCGCGGTACAGCTCGACCGTCTTGATCGAGATGCCGAGGCGATCGGCGATGTTCTTGTTGTAGATGCCCTGAGTCACATGGCCCAGCACCGAGCGCTCGCGCGGGGTCAGCTTCGCCTCGCGCTCCAGGAAGCGCGCGTGCGCCTCGCCCTGTGCGACGGCAACCGCGGTCGGCGCGCTGGCGGCTGCTTGAGCGCGCGCGGCCGCGGCCATCGCCGGCGGCGCGGCACCGCGGTGCCCGCCGCCGGAGAACGCGCTCTCGAGCGCGGCCTCCAGCGCCTGGTCGTCGAACGGCTTCTCGAGGATCGTCACCGCGCCCTTCTGCATGGCCTGCACTGCCAGCGGCACATCAGCATGACCGCTCATGTAGATGACCGGCAACTGCACATCGCGCTCGAGCAGCGCGTCATGCACATCGAGCCCCGACAATTCCGGCATCCGCACGTCGAGAATCAGGCAGGCGGCCTGGTCCCGATCGCGCACGGCCAGCGCCTCGACGGCCGCGCGCGGATCGCCCCAGGTCTGCACGTCAAAGCCCAGGCCACTGAGCCAGAAGCGCGCGGACTCGCGGAAGTCTGGGTTGTCGTCGACGACGTAAACGGTGCGTGTGTTCATGGTCGGCTTCAGGATGAACGGGGTTTGTCCCTGGGCATCAGCAGCGGCAGGCTGACGTGAAACGTGGCGCCGCGATCGGCGTTGCGACTGAACCACAGTCGCCCCTGGTGCAATTCGACGAACGAGCGGCAGATCGACAGTCCGATCCCCATGCCGGAGGGCTTGCTCGAGGCAAACGGCACGAACAGCTTCGCGGCGGTGTCCTCGCCGATGCCGCAGCCGTTGTCGCACACCTGGACCTCGACTTCGCGCGGCTTGCGGACCAGCCGCAGCGTCAGCTGCGGGTCCTCGGGCGGATCGCCGCGCAGCGCATCGAGGGCGTTGCGCATGAGGTTCACGAGCACCTGCTGCAGCATCACTTCGTCGCCGAGCACCGGGATGCATTCGTCGCGCAACTGCAGCGTCAGGCGCGCGCCGGTGCGCCGCAGATCCCAGTCAAGCAGCGAAGCGCTCGCGCGCAGCAGCGCGGCCAGATCGACGCGGGCGCGGCGCGGCTGGTGCGAATGCGTGAACTCGCGTATGCGCGCGATCACCCGCGCCGCGAACATCACCTGTTCGATCGCCCGCTCGAGCGCTGCGGTTTCTTCCGCCTCCAGGCCGGCGTCGCGCCGGGTCAGGCGAGAGCGCAGGCCGCGCAGCAGGTTGGCTGCGGCGCCGATCGGTTGATTCAGTTCGTGCGCGAGCGTGGTCGCCATCTCACCCACCGAGAACACGCGCGAAGTGAACAGCAGTCGTTCGCGGTCGTCGAGCTGCCGCTGCATGGCACGGCCCTGTTCGCGCCGGTCGGCCAGGCGCAGCAGCAATTCACCGGAGCCGAGCGTGACCAGTTGCGCGTCGAGTTGCTGCCCGTCGTCGAGAATCAGCCGCCGCGGCGCCGACTCGGCGCTGCCGGTGCCGGACGCGGCCACAAGGCCCGGCAGCGCGCGTTCCAGCGCCGCGAGCGTCGTGCCGACGCCGAGATTCGGCAGCAGCGCGCGCCATGCGTCGCTGGTCCAGCGCACCACACCGCGACGGTCGATCCGCGCGATGGCATCGCCCAGCGCCGACAGCGCCGAGAAATCCTCGGCGACCGGGTCGGGATTCGTGGTCGGCGTCGCAGCGCGCGTCATCCGCGGCGCGCGCTGGCCGGCATGTGCTTCGTTGCCTGCGTTCAGCACGATGACGTCTCCGACGGTTGCACCGGCGGGGCAGCCAGCGGCTGCGAGCAGACCGCCACGTGCACGCTCCACTGCCGGCCGAGCGCGGCCCAGAACCGCTGTGCAGCGGCGATGCGCACACACACGTCGGCCTGACGCGGCCGGCGCGCCAGCACCGGGCCGAGCTGCACCTCGCACGGCACCGCGGCGGGCTCTGCGGCGGTCGCGGCGACCTCGATTGCGACGAGCTGCCGGCCGTTGCGCGGGTGGTGTTCCTTGATCATTCGCCCGTGCCGCCAGCGCACGCCGACCGGCGTTGCGGACCATTGCAGCCTGGCTTCGACGCGCAGGCCGAACAGCACGAGCGGCTGTGGCGGCAGATTCGCCGCGCGGCGCCAGCGTTCTTCCGTCCGGCGGCGCGGCCACAGCACGAATGCCCAGGCCGGGCCAGCCGGATCGGCTCCCTGCGGGCAGGCGAGCACGACGCAGCGACCGCGCCTCCATTGTTCGTCGGCGACCCGCAGCGCGCGCGGTGCAATTGCGGCGGCCAGCGCGAGGCGCAGGGCGCGCGTCAGTTCGTCGCACCAGCTGCCAACGTCCGGGCCCTCGAGCACCGCACCGCCGGACGCGCCGCTTTCCTCCTCGCTTGGGTCCTGCTCGGGCGCCGCCTCTTGCTCGTGTTCCTCGGGTTCTTGCGCACCGGGCGGCAGGGCTTCCGCGTGGCCATGAACCCGCGCGTCGTGCAGGGGCGCCGGATCGGTGCCGAAGCCGCGCGCCGGCATCGGCCACAACGCGGCGTGCTCGGCCTGCAAACCGGTCAAGGTCGCTGGAACGAGCAGGGAGGCCGGAACGGCGAATTCGCTTTTCGCATGCTGGTCGGTGGGCAGCGCGGTTTCGGCAGGGCGGAGCGGTTCGCTGACCGGCGCATGCGGCCGCGCGAACGTCTGCATGTTCGCGCTTTCGACGCCCTTGTCGACGCGCTCGCCGGGCGGCTGAGCGGGCGCGGCGGTCACGCCGGTACGCGTCTCACCGAGTATGCGTTCGACGAATCCACCCAGGACCAGCGCTGCGGCCGCATCGGCATGCGCGGTCTCTGCGGGTGCGTTGGCGGCAGTCGCAGGGTTCTCGGCCCTGGACTCCGGCTCGACCCCCTTCGCGAGCTCGATCAGCGCGGCGGCGACCTTCTCGAGCGCCGACTTCGGTGTGATGCTGAAATCCATTGCCAGTCAGGCAGCGCAGCGGGCCTCGCCCGCGGACTGGCGCAGCATCAGGCCGGAATCCCCGAGCTCGATCGTGTCGGGATCGACCCCGAACAGCTGGCGCAGGTACCCGCGCGCAACGTCCTGGACGTTTCGGAGTTCGGCCTTGCTCGTCGTGCGGGCCCGTGCGGCCCGCGCCGCGACGAGCACGCCGAGGACGGCCATCAGTTCGAAGTAATACTGGCGTTCGGCTGTCGCGGCCGACTCCCAGTGCGATGCCAGCCGCGCCGGACCGCGCAACTGCCGCTCCAGAACGGCCAGGAGGTGGCGATTCGCGTCGATGCCGCGCAGTGCGTTGAAGCAGGCGGCGACGAAGAAGGCCACCGCCTCGCCCGCGTCGTCGAGCATCGAGCCGGCGCCGTGTGCCCGTGCAATCGTGCGGTAACTGTGCAGGAACTGCTCGTACATCGCACGGGTCGCCTCGCGCGCGGCCGCGCCGCCGGGTTGCAGCTCGGCCAGGCGCGCGGGCGCGACCGGCGTGGCGGCCGGCTCGACGGTCAGCGCCGGGCCATCCGGCGCTGCGCCTGAGCCGAGACCCAGCAGCAGCTTTTCCGTCAGTGCGCGGGAAACGGCCTGGGATATCCGCCGTGCGATGACATCCTGTTTGCCGTTGGCGTGTCGCATGGTCGAGCGTGTCCTGCTCATGGTTCTCCCTCGATCGAATCGCAAGGCCGCCGCAGCGCGCGGCTGACGCGCAGTCGTGTTCGCGTGGTGGGTTGCTATGCGTCCGGCAAAAGTTCAATCCGATGCGCAGCCGCGCCGGATCGTCACCGGTCGTCTTCCGCGCCGGCGCGGCGGTCCTGCTCGACGCGTACATGCGTGGTCCCGGTCACGTGCTTGCGCAGTCGTTCGTTCAGTCGCGGTGCATGGCGTGCGAGCACGTCGGCGTCGACGGTCGGCGACGAGACCGCAACCGTCCAGTTCGCCTGCGTCTCGTGCGCCGTCGCCTGCAGCGTGCGCGTGGCACGCATTTCGACAGCGATCGAGTTTGGTTCCCGCACCGACGCCTCCCAGGTCGCATCCGGATCGGTGCCGGCAACGGGCGTCACGATCGGTCCCGCGGCGTTGAGCGCGGCCTCGATGGCGGCGCGCGTGCCCGTGGCAACGACTTCGACCGCCGCAGTGCCGGAGCCGGCCTTGGAGTCGGCGTGCCGTGACGGTTGCGGGAACTGGCCGATTACGGCGGCCACGCCCGCCGACGGCGGGTCCTGCGCCTCCCGCTCGGAGTTGTCGTCCGCCTTGCCCCTCGAACGCCCGGCGCGCAACGCCCGTTCAAACGCCTCGCGCGACTGCGCGGTCGCCGGCTCATCGGTCCGCCGCAGCGATGTGCGCTGGTCGACGTTCGCCTTCGACGGACTCTTCGGGACCTGCGGGGCCATGGCCGGGATGTTCATGGCTTCACTCGTGCCGGCCTGCCGCGCGCGGACAGGCCTGGTCTTCGAGATCGCGCTCGGCGCGGCGCTCGCGGTCCAGCGCATGGAAACGCTGCGTCTGATGGGCGAGGCCGCGGACAGCATCCTCGCGCGCCAGTGCGCGGGTCAGTTCCGAGCGCGCAGCCTGCAGCTTCTCCTGCGCCCGCTCCAGTTCGCGCTCGTCGTTGGTCAGCGCGTACTCGTCGCGCTCGAGGCGGTCGGCCAGTCGTTCCCGCTGGGCGGCGGTGACTCCGGACCAGCGCGGCAGGACGGACACGAGGGTGGTGACGACCGCCTGCTGAAGCTCGTCGAGCGAGCGGCGGACCCGCTCGATCTGGAGCTGACGCTGTCGGACCGCATCGGCCGCTTGCGCCAGCTCGGCCTGCGCCTGCGCGACTCCCTCACGCGCGCGCTCGACCCGCAGTGCGCGCAGCTTGCAGAGCTGCCTGGCCTCGTGCCGTTTCGGCAGCACCTTGGTCATGACACGACGCTCTGCAACCGGGCGACGGTGGCTTCAAAGTCAGTTGCTTCGTCGGAACGCTGCTGCAGCAGGGTCCGCACGGCCGGCATGCGTTCGATCGCCTTGTCGGCCAGCGGATCGCTGCCCGCCTGATACTCGCCGACCCGCAGCAGGAACTCGACCTCGGCGTAGCGCGCCATCAGCGAGCGCATCTTCGCCGCCGCGTCCTGGTGCGGACGCTGCGCGACGCGCGTGAACACGCGGCTGGCGCTGCCGAGCACGTCGATCGCCGGGTAGTGGTGCGCCTGCGCGAGCTGGCGCGACAGCACGATGTGCCCGTCGAGAATCGAACGCACTTCCTCGGCCACCGGATCGCTGTTGTCATCGTCCTCGGCCAGCACGGTGTAGAACGCGGTGATCGATCCGTTCGCGTCGTTGCCCGCGCGCTCGAACAGGCGCGGCAGTTCGGCGAACACCGACGGCGGATAGCCGCGCCGCACCGGCGGCTCGAGCGCCGACAGGCCGAGTTCGCGCAGCCCGCGCGCGAAACGGGTGACGGAATCGACCAGCAGCAGCACGCGCTTGCCCTCCCGGCGGAACCCTTCGGCAATGGCGG
>JAKORH010000198.1 GCA_029777935.1 Pseudomonadota bacterium | reverse complement strand
GCGTGCGCCCGCGCTCCCGTCGCTCCCCACCGCGGTGGCGGCCGGCGAGGCGCGGCCCGACGCCACGCGCCAGCTCTGGAAGGACGCCACCGGCATCGCGATGATCGACGGCATCGGTGCCACCGAGATGATCCACATCTTCATTTCCTCGGCGGGAGACGATGTCCGACGCGGCGCGATCGGCAAGGTCGTCCCCGGCTACGTCGCGCAGGTGGTCGACGACGACATGCGGCCGGTGCCGCCGGGCAAGCTCGGCAAGCTCGCGGTCAAGGGGCCGAGCGGCTGCCGGTATCTGGCCGATCCGCGCCAGGCCAATTACGTCAAGCAGGGCTGGAACCTGCCCGGCGACACGTTCTCGATGGATGCGGACGGCTACTTCACCTATCACGCGCGCTCCGACGACATGATCATCTCGGCCGGCTACAACATCGCCGGGCCGGAGGTCGAGGGCGCGCTGCTGCTGCACGCAGCGGTCGCCGAATGCGCGGCCGTCGGCGCCGACGACCCCGAGCGCGGACAGATCGTCAAGGCGTACGTGGTGCCGAAGCCCGGCGTGGTGGCCGATGCGGCGCTCGCCCGCGAGTTGCAGGAGTTCGTCAAGGCGCAGATCGCGCCATACAAGTATCCGCGCGTCGTCGAGTTCATCGACGCGCTGCCGCGCACGGAAACCGGCAAGGTGCAGCGCTTCAAGCTGCGCCAGCGCGACGCAAGAACGGGCTGATCGACCGTCAGCTCGGTTGAAGGTGTCATGCCCGCCCCCGATTCAAGCACTCGGGGGCTGGCTCCAGCGGGCATCCAGCGGCTTTGCGACGCCACACTGAATTCCCGCTTGCGCGGGAATGACACCGCACTCGATGTGTCATGCCCGTGGAAGCGGGCATCCAGCGGATGCGGCATCGCTGAGTTCCTGCTTGCGCGGGAACGACGCCGGAGGCTCGGCGCAAGAACCGAGCGACAAGCAGATCGTCCACCTGCGTCTGAGCTCGCGCGCTCGCGACAACGCGCGTCCCGCGTATCGGGCAGTGACCGCCTCCGGGCGCGGACATCCGTTCGTCAACTGGCGAAGTGCGCTGCGATCGCGTACGGTTTTCTCAAGACTGTCGTCACCATGATCGACATATCGTCAACCCAGCGTTGCGGCCGATCGTTGTGGTGCGACAGGGAGGCGAACAATGCTGATGCGCGTCAGCGAACGCGGTGATGAAGTCCTGGTCGAGCTGACCGGCGTGGGCGGCCGGCAGCAGCGTGTGCTCCAGGCGCTGACGGAGTGCCAGCGCATCGCCACGGGAGATCGCGCGGACTCGCTCGCCACCACGCAGGTATCCGTGCGCGCCGGCGCCAACGACATGCACATCCGCCTCAAGGCCGGCAACGGCATCCGCTTCGAAGCCACCGCGATCTACCGCTGCCTGCGCCACGCGCTGTTCGAAACCGCCGCCGCGCCGGTCGAGGCGCGCTGAAGCGTCCGCATCGCCCGGAACAAGAGCATCGGCTCACGTGCGGCCTACGCGCCGCGCACGCCCCGCCGCAGAAGACACACCTCGAGGCCGCACTCGCGTCGGCCCCGCGATGCCGAGCGCCGCCACGCCGACGGCCTCTCTTCCATCAGCGCCAGCAGATTGCCATCCTGGTCATGCAGGAACGCCATCCACAGCTCATGGTCCGGCATCTTCGCCACCCGATGCGGCTCGTGCTCGAAGTAAACCTGCCGCGACCTCAGCGCGGCGACCACCGCCTCGATGCCTTCGACGCGGAAGTAGACGCAGAACCGCTCGCGCCTGCCCGTCGGCTCATGCCCGCCTTCGAGCATCAGCCGCACGCCGTCACAGTCGAAGAACGCCAGGCTGCCGAAGCGGAACAGCGGCTTCAGTCCCAGCGTCTCGCGATAGAAGCGCTCCGCGCGGTCGATGTCCGACACGTGCAGCGCGATCTGGCCGATGCCTCCCAGCGCCGCGTCCATCGCTCATTCCTCGATGTCTTGCTGCTCCTCGTCCTCGAAGCGCGGCTTGCGCGTGAAGCCGCGCGCCTCGGCGCTGCCCTCGTAGCCGGGCCGCGGCGGCCGCCGCTCGCCGAACGAGCGCGGTCCTTGCGCGACCTGCATCAGCTGCAGCACCAGTCGCAACGCCTTGTTGACCGAGGCATCGCCGCGGAACACGCGCGCCACGTCCGGATCGAGCGTGACGGTGAAGCCGCGCCCGCCCTCCCCGCGCACCTTCCCCGGGCGCTGCACGTGCTGGTACGGATCGCCGAAATCGCGGCGCGCGCCCGCACCTTCGCCCCGGAAGCGCGACGGCCGCGGCGGCCGCTCCTCACCGCCGAAGCGCGCCGACGGCCGCGCCCCGCGCGGCTTGCCGAACTCGCGCGGCGCGCCGCCGCGTGGACCGGGCTTTCGTTCCTTCTTCATCTATCGCTCCTCGCGGCGTGCGCCGCGGCCGCTACGTTACGCGCGTTGCCGCCGGTGCGCCGAAGAAGACGTCGCCCGCGGGCGGCGCTCGTCGATCGCGGCGACGATCAGGCCTTCTTCACGTCGCGCAGTTCGCGCCGCAGGATCTTGCCGACGTTGGTCTTCGGCAGGTCGGACCGGAACTCGATGTACTTCGGCCGCTTGTAGCCGGTCAGGTTTTCCTTGCAGAAGTCCATCAGTTCCTTCTCGGTCAAGGCCGGGTCCTTCTTGACCACGAACAGCTTCACCGCCTCGCCCGAGTGCTCGTCCGGCACGCCGACCGCCGCGCACTCCAGCACGCCCTGGTGCCCCGCCACGACGCCCTCGATCTCGTTCGGATACACGTTGAAGCCCGACACCAGGATCATGTCCTTCTTGCGGTCGACGATCTTCGTGTAGCCGTTCTCGTCCATCACGCCGATGTCGCCGGTGCGGAAGAAGCCGTCGGCCGTCATGACCTTGACGGTCTCGTCGGGACGCTGCCAGTAGCCCGCCATCACCTGCGGGCCGCGGATCGCGATCTCGCCGGTGCTGCCGGTCGTCAGGTGATTGCCGTCGTCGTCGAGGATCGCGATCTCCGTCGACGGCAGCGGCAGGCCGATCGTGCCGGTGTAGCGATCGGCGTCGGAGCGGTTGCCGGTCGCGACCGGCGAGGTTTCCGACAGGCCGTAGCCCTCCGCGATCGGGCAGCCGGTGACCGCGAGCCACTTCCTGGCCACCGCCTCCTGTACCGCCATGCCGCCGCCGGGGGTCGAGATCAGCCTGGAGAAGTCGAGCTTGTCGAAACCGTCGGTGTTCAGCAGCGCGTTGAACAGCGTGTTGACGCCGGGGAACACGTGGAATCTGTGCTTCGACAGTTCCTTGACGAAGCCAGCGAAGTCGCGCGGATTCGGAATCAGCAGGCACTCGCCGCCGATGCGCATCGACAGCATCGCGCAAACGGTGAGAGCGAAGATGTGGTACAGGGGCAGCGCGGTAACCGTCACCGGATACTCGCCCGGCCGCAGCTTGCCGAGCGCCGGCTGGTACCAGGCGTCGCACTGGAGCATGTTGGCGACGATGTTCCTGTGCAGCAGCGTGGCGCCCTTGGAGACGCCGGTCGTGCCACCGGTGTACTGCAGGAACGCCACGTCGTCGTGCGCGAGCTTGACCGGCTTCAGATTCATCTTCAGCCCGGCAGCGAGCACTTCGAGGAAGCGCTGCGCGTTCGGCAATGCGTACTCCGGCACCATCTTCCTGACGTTGCGCACGACGAAGTTGACCAGCAGGCCCTTGGCGAAGCCGAGCAGGTCGCCCATCGAGCACACGACGATCTGCCTGGTGGGCACCTTGTCCGCCACCTGCTGCAAAGTGGCGGCGAAGTTCTCCAGGATGAAGATCGCCTGCGCACCGGAATCCTTGAGCTGGTGTTCAAGTTCGCGCGGCGTGTACAGCGGATTGACGTTGACGACCGTGCAGCCGGCGCGCAGCACGCCGGCCAGCACGACCGGGTACTGCAGGATGTTCGGCAGCATGATCGCGATGCGCGTGCCCTTGCCGAACCCCTTGCCCTGCAGCCAGGCCGCGATCGCCGCCGAGTTCTCGTCGAGCTGGCGGAAGGTCAGCGTCGCGCCCATGCACGAGTACGCCGGCCGACTGCTGAACTTCTTGAACGCCTCGTCGAGCAACTGGACCAGCGATTTGTACTGGTTGCAGTCGATGTCGGCGGGGACCCCGGGCGGGTAGCTCTTCAGCCAGAAACGGTCGACTGCGCCCATGAATTGGTCTCCTCTTGTTTTCGGTTGGTTGGCCGTGCGGTTCTATGCCGGCTCGATGATACTGACCGGTTGCCGCTTTCATCTCGAGGTTTGCCCTGATGTCAGTGCGGCGAGCGCCTCGTCGCGCTCGCGCCTGGGCAGCCGGGCGAGCCGCTTGACGTCGGCGTAGAAGGCCGGCAAGCGGCCCTCGTCGCGCGCCAGCAGCGCCTCGAACGCGGGCACCAGCGCGTGGTAGGCGCCGACAGCGGCCAGAGACGCGTTGTTCAGGTCCTGCGCGAAGTAGCCGTCGTAGCCGCGATATCCGCCCCAGGGACCGTCGCGAAGCGTGCGGTAGTCGGCGGCGAGCTGCTCGAACAGCGCGCGCTTGCGCTCCAGCAGTACCTCGCGCGCCGCCGGTTCGGCGTAGATGCGCTCCAGCCGCTCGCGATATTGCAGCAGCAGCGCGACGAAATCGGCGCGCCGGCGCGCGATCTGCGCGTAGCCCTCCGCGAGCGCCGGCTCGCGGCGCGCCGCGAGCCAGCGCGTCACGCCGGCGCGCTCGACGGTAGTGGCGAAACTCTCGTTGAACACGGTGTCGTCGCGCACATAGACGACCTGATGCGCCAGCTCGTGGAAGATCAGGCGCGCCAGCTCCGCCTGCTGCGCGAAGATGAACGTGTTCAGCAGCGGATCGTCGAACCAGCCGAGCGTCGAATAAGCGGGTACCGGGAGCAGCGCCACGTCGAGACCCTGCGCGCGCAGGCCGGCGGCGAAGCGGTCCGCGTCGGCCTTGTCGAAGTAACCGCGATAGCCGGCGCAGCCGAAGAACGGATAGCACCACGTCTTCAGCTCGAGCGACAGCAGCGGCGTCGCGAACACATTCCACACCGCCGCGCTGCGGTGCAGATCGGCGTACGAGGTGTAGCTGCGGTTGTCCGGCAGGCCCAGCTCACGGGAGGCGAATGCACGGATCTCGCGCGCCTGCTCGAGGCGCTGCTTCAGCGGCTGCGGCGTCGAAGGGTCGGCCAGCAACTCGTCGATCGGCCGCGCCGAAGCGAGCATCGAAAGCTCGCCGTGCACGGCCTGCGCGTAGTACTGCAGCGTCGAGCAGCCGGCGAGCGCGACGACAACGGCGGCGCCGAGCAGCAGACGTAGGGTGGAGGGCCGCCGGATCACGGCGGCGAGATTACCTCGTCGCCAGCCGCGCTCTACAGCGCCGGTCCGCGCGGCCGCCCGCGGCGCTCGGTCTGCGGTGTGCCGGCGTTGACCACACGCCGCAGCTTGCCGCTGCCCGGGCTGCGCTGCGGCGGCAGCGTGTCGATCTGCAGGATCGCGACATCCAGTCCGACCGACTGCAGATAGCTGCGCAGCGCGGCGCGCGCCGCTTCGGTGCGACCGCGTTCGGCGAGCCCGAGCCGCAGCAGCAGCCGGCGCGGCCCGGTCTGCACGAGCTGGAAGTCGTGCACGTGCGCCTGTTCCTCCAGCACGGTCTCGAGCACCAGCGGCAGCAGCTTGACCAGCCGGCCCGCCGCGTCGGCGAGCGCCAGCGTGTCGTCATGCCGGCCCTCGACCTGGATCGCCGGCAGGAGGCTGCCGCACGGGCACGGTCCTGGGCGCACCGTGATCGAATCGCCGAGGTCGTAGCGGATCAGCGGCTGCACCCGATTGGCGAGGTTGGTCAGCAGCACCGTGTGCGACGGCTCACCCGGCGCGACTGCGTGCCAGGCGGCATCGACCGGCTCCAGCAGCACCCAGTCGCTGTTCACGTGCAGGCTGCCGAAGCCGCAGTCCCATGCGATCGACATGAACTCGGAGGCGCCGTACTCGTTGCGCACGCGGCAGCCGAAGCTCTCCTCCAGCCTGCGGTGCGTCGCCGGGCACAGGCACTCGCCGCCGGTCCACAGCTCGCGCAGTTCGAGCTTCAGCCGGCCGGCGTCCTGCTCTTCGGCGAGTACCGCGGCCGCGGTCGGATAGGTGGCCAGTTGCGTCGGCCGGTACGCATTGAGCTGCGCCACCAGCGCCGGCCACGGCTGCAGCAGCGAGAACGAGCGCAGCGCCGGCGCCAGCCATGGATACGCGCTGCGCAAGTGCTCAATGCTGGCCACGCCGGCGAAGTGCCCGCCCGTGGCGGCGACCATCGCAAAGCGTTCACCGGCGGCGAAGCGCAGCGCCATCTCCGCCGGCGACAGGATGCGCCGGAAACGGAACATCTGCAGCGCTTCGTACACGGCGAGCGCGTCGGCGTCGTGCAGGAAGATGCCCGGCGTGCCCGTCGTTCCCGACGTGGTCCACACCCAGTACCGGTCCCTGAACGGACGGCCGATCGTGTCGCCGCGCGCGAGGAAGCGCAGCAACGCGTCGCGCGATATCGTGCGGTCGCTGAAGCTCGCTTCCAGATCGCGCATCAGATCGCTCTTGCGCACGATCGGCAATTGCGCGAGCGACACGGCGCCGTGCGGCAGATCGCGATACAGTTGTCGGTACAGCGGGACGCACGAGTGCGCGAATCCGATCAGCTCGCGCAGGCGTTGCGCCGCGCGCCGCCGCAGCTCCTGCGGAGGAAGCCAGCCGCCCAGCCACACGTCCCACGCGTGCGACAGCCAGCGGCTCGCATCGCCCGGAGCACCGCTTGCGGGCCGTGGCGGCGCCGTGAACGGGGGTGCGGCGAAGGGCGAAGAAGTTGCCATGGAGTCAAACGGATTCTGGGCGCTCCGCGCGGAGACTGCCCATGCCGCAAGCGTGCGACGCATGTCGCTTGACGCGTTGCCCGAGGTCAATTTGCGGTGTGCGCGACGCTGGAACCTATCTCGGAGTCCGCGGCGATCGGTTGCGGATTCCGAGATGGGCTCTACGGGGACTCAGTGAAGCTTCCGACCGACAGCGTCGAGTACTTCGAGCACGGCGCGGACATCGGCGTGATCGGCCGCGGCGCCGGCGTGGAGCGTGCGTTCGAGTCTGCCGCGCGCGCGATGTTCGCGATCATGTCGGAGCGCGCGCCGGCAGCGGCCGACAAGCCGATCCGCGCCACGGTCGAATTCGCCGAGGACGACGTGGAGCTCGCGCTGGTACGGTGGCTGAACGCGCTGCTGGCGGCCGCGCGCGAGGAGCGCGGCGTGTTCTTCGACTTCCGGCTCGACCGCGATGGCGCTCAGTGGCGCGGGCAGGCGCAGGGCCGGCGCTGGCAGCCCGACGAGGAGCGCGGCACCGAGGTCAAGGGCGCGACACTGACCGCGCTGGCGGTGCGGGCCACACCGGACGGCTGGGAAGCGCGCTGCGTGGTGGATGTGTGATGTCATGGACCTGACGAGACTCGAACGCATCGACGACTACTGCTGGCGCGTGAAGCTGCCCGCCGAAACGAAGGGCAGCGCGCTGCTGTACGGCGACCGCGAACTGGTCGCCGCGATGGATGACAAGGTGCTGGAGCAGATCGGCAATGTGGCGCGGCTGCCGGGGCTGGTCGGCCCGGCGCTCGCGATGCCGGACGCGCACTGGGGCTACGGCTTTCCGATCGGCGGCGTGGCGGCGTTCGATCCCGATCAGGGCGGGATCATTTCCGCGGGCGGCGTGGGTTTCGACATCTCGTGCGGCATCCGCTGCCTGCGCACGTCGCTGACCTTCGACGATATCCTGCCGAAGAGCGAGAAGCTGGCCGACAGCCTGTTCCGCGACATTCCCGCCGGCGTCGGCGTCGAGGGCGACCTGCAACTGAATGACGACGATCTCGACGACATCATGGTCGAAGGCGCCGAGTGGACGGTGCGCCACGGCTTCGGCGCCGGCGCCGAACTTGAGTTCGTCGAGGAGCATGGCCGCGTCAAGGGCGCCGTGCCTGACAGCGTGTCGAAGACAGCCAAGAAGCGCCAGCGCGGCGAGATGGGCACGCTGGGCTCCGGCAACCATTATCTCGAGGTGCAGGTGGTCGAGAAGATCTTCGACGAGCAGGCGGCGCGGGCGTACGGCGTGCGCGCGGGACAGATCGTGGTGTCGATCCACTGCGGTTCGCGCGGGCTCGGGCACCAGATCGGCACCGACTACCTGGTGAGCCTCGCGAAAGCGGCCAGCCGGCTCGGCATCGCGCTGCCCGACCGGGAGCTGGCGTGCGCGCCGATCAACTCGCCCGAGGGGCAGCAGTACCTGGGCGCGATGAACGCGGCGATCAATGTGGCGCTCGCCAACCGGCAGATCCTGGCGCACCTCGCGCGGCGCACGCTGACGCACTTCTTCCCGCAGGCGACGATCGAAACCCTGTTCGACGTGTCGCACAACACCTGCAAGCTGGAAGAGCATGAATTCGAGCGCAGGCGGCGCCGGCTCTACGTGCACCGCAAGGGCGCCACGCGCGCGTTCGGCCCCGGCCACCCGGCGGTCCCGCTGCGCTATCGCGAGGTCGGCCAGCCGGTGATCATCGGCGGCAGCATGGGCACCGGCTCCTACATCCTGGCCGGAACGAAGCAGAGTGAAGCGCGCGCGTTCAGCTCCGCCAGCCACGGCGCCGGCCGCCAGATGAGCCGGCACGCGGCGCTGAAGCAGTGGCACGGCCGCACGCTGATCGACGAGCTGCGCCGCCAGGGCATCCTGATTCGCACACGGTCGATGCGCGGCGCGGCCGAGGAAGCGCCCGGCGCGTACAAGGACGTCGATGCGGTCGCGGCCGCGACCGAAGGCGCGGGGCTCGCAAGGCGCGTCGCGTTCCTGCGGCCGAAGCTGTGCGTGAAGGGCTGAGAGGCTAGAACCTGCCTCAGCCTCCGCGACCGCGGCGGAGGCTGAGACAGGTTCTAGCCCGCCAGCCGCTCGATCTGCGCGCGCGCGGCGTCGCGC
This sequence comes from Pseudomonadota bacterium, assembly GCA_029777935.1. Next base: position 2,515 of record JAKORH010000198.1, on the reverse strand, counting down.
AGCCGCAGCGCTTCGTCCCATCCCGAGGCGATCGGCGCGATCGGCGCGCCGATCGCCACCGTCACCCTCCCCGGCCGCGGCTGCCAGCGATCGGCCGGCAGCAGGTCGCGCGTGCCGCGCAGGCCGATCGGCGCGACCGGCACGCCGCATTCCGCGGCCACCATGAACGCGCCGAGATGAAACGGCAGCAGGCCCGGCGCGCGCAGGAAGGTTCCCTCGGGAAAGACGAACAGCGATTCGCCGGCACGCACTGCGGCGACCAGCTCGCGCACGTCCTCCACGCCGCGCGCGGCCGCGGCGCGCTCGACGAAGCGCGCGCCGAGGGCGTCGAGCAGCCAGCGCATCAGCGGCTGGCGCCGGAACTCGGCCTTGGCGACGAAGGTGAAGCGCGGCGGCAGCGTGGCCGTCAGCACGATCGCGTCGAGATAGCTGGCGTGATTGGCGACCGCCAAGCACGGCGCCTCCGGCAGCGATTCCGCGCCGCGCACGTCCACGCGCACGCCGGCCAGCCGTGCGCCGAGGCGCGCGAGAACGCGCGCGACCCGGCGCCGCCGTGTCACACCCGGCAGCAGCGCGGCCGGCAGCGCGAGCACGCCGACCACTGCGGCCGCGCCCCACATCCCCACGGCCGCGGCGAACTGCAGCGCACGCGCCGCCGCGCCCCGCGCGCGCGCCAGTGCCGACTGCGCCGCAAGGCGGGCGAGCTGCAGCCACACCGCGCGCCGCGGCAGTCCGATCAGCCCGCGTTCGTAGACCTCGCGGGTGGCGGCGCGGCGGAGCTTGCCGCTCGAGGTCTTCAGCACCGCGTGCGGCGCCGCCAGCACGATGTCGTCGGCCGGCCCGCCGATCAGCTCGACCGCGCACTGGTTGATCCGCGCCGCGAGCTGCGCGCGCCGCGCCGGATCCGTCTCGCGGGTTTCGGCGATCACGACCACGCGCTCGGTCGCGGCGGCGGCGTCGCGGACGCCGAGCACGGCCACGCAGCCTTGGCGGATTCCGGACAGCGCGCCGACCGCGTGCTCGAGTTCGTACGGATGGATGTTGTGGCCGCCGCGGATGATCAGGTCCTTCGCCCGGCCGGTGACGTACAGCTCGCCGTGCGCGAGATAGCCGAGGTCGCCGCTGTCGAGCCAGTCGCCGTCCTTCAGCGCCGCGGTCGCCTGCGGATTGCCGTAGTAGCCCGGCGTGGCCGACGGGCCGCGGAACTCGATGCGCCCCTGCGCGCGCTCGGGCAACGCCCGCCCGCGCGCATCGACGATGCGGATCTCGTAGCCGGGCAGCACGCGGCCGCAGCCGACGACCGTCTCCGCGCGGGGATCGCCGGCGGCCATCGGCTCGGCGCGGGCGCGAAAACGCAGCGCATCGCGATCGATCACGTCCACCTGCAGTCCACGCCGCGGCGGCGGAAACGCCAGGTCGAGCGCGCACTCGGCCAGGCCGTATACGGGCGCCAGCGCGCGCGCATCGAGGCCGTAGCGCGCCATGCGCCGCGCGAAGCGCTCCATCGTCTCGGCGCTGACCGACTCGGCGCCGTTGAAGAGCCAGCGCAGCGACGACAGGTCGAGCCCTTCGAGGTCGCTGTCGGGCACGCGCGCGGCGACCAGTTCGAACGCGAAATTGGGCGCCGCCGAGATCGTCGCGCGATGGCGGTCGATCGCCGCCAACCAGCGCGCGGGCCGCGCCAGGAACGACTGCGGCGGCAGCAGCACGAGCTGCATGCCGAAGTACAGGCTCGCCATCCACGCGCCGATCAGCCCCATGTCGTGATACAGCGGCAGCCACGACACGAAGATGTCGCTCGATGTGGCGCCGGCCGCGCGCCCCATCGCGCGCAGATTCGCCAGCAGGTGTGCGTGCGTGAGGATCACACCCTTCGGACTGCCGGTGCTGCCCGACGTGTACTGCAGGAACGCAATGTCGTCGGCGCCGCTGCGCGGCAGCGGCGCGTACGCTCCGGCCGCCAGATCGTCGACGGTCAGCAGCGCGCGCAGGCTCGGAACCGCGCCGCGCAGCAGTTGTGCGAGCGGGCGCGCTTCGCGCACCGTCACGAGCAGCGCCGCTTCGCAGTTGGCGAGGATGCCGGCCTGGCGGCGCAAATGGTCCTCGAGCTGCGACAGCCGGAACGGCGGATAGATCGGCACCGGAACGGCGCCCGCCATCAGCACGCCGAGGAACAGCGCGAGAAAGTCGAGCGAGGTCGGCAGCATCAGCGCGCACGCCGCGCGCGGCGCCAGCCCTTCGGCGGACAGACCCGCGGCGATGCGGCGCGCGCGCCGGTCCAGTTCGCCGTAGTCGAGCATCTGCGTCTCGGCGTCCGAGGCGAGGAACGTGACGTGCCGCCGCTGCGGATGGCGCTCGACGTGCCACGCCAGCACGTCGAGCAGCGTGGCCGCATCGTCGGGCGCACCGGCGATCGCCGGCAGCACCATCGCAGGCGCGGCGGCGCAGGGCGCGGCGGCGCCGGCGGCGACGATGGCGACGATGGCGTCGCGTAGGTTGCGCGGCGTGTCGGCAG
>JAKORH010000197.1 GCA_029777935.1 Pseudomonadota bacterium | reverse complement strand
TCACGTCCAGCGCGTCGCGCTGCGGCTCGACCTCACCACCAACACCGACCCGGTGAGGATCGAGCGCGATCTCATGGAAGCCATACCGCGCGAGCGTTGGATTGTCTTCGCGCACCAGCTCATACTGCACGGCCGCGCGCTGTGCGTCGCGCGGAAGCCGCGCTGCGCCGAGTGCCCGCTCGATCCTCTCTGCTACGCGGCGGACAAGACCAAATGAGCGCCGGCAACGCAACGCCGCTCATGCGGCAGTATCACGCCATCAAGCAGCAGGTGCCGAACGCGCTGCTCATGTTCCGCCTGGGCGACTTCTATGAGCTGTTCTACGAAGACGCCGTCACGGCCGCGCGCGAACTCGAGATAACGCTGACGTCGCGCCACAAGGAGATCCCCATGTGCGGCGTTCCGTTCCACGCCGCCGAAGGCTATATCGCGCGCCTGGTCCAGCGGGGGTACAGGGTGGCCATCTGCGACCAGGTGGAGGACCCGCGCTTCGCCAAGAAGCTCGTCAAGCGCGAACTCACGCGCATCGTGACGCCTGGCACCGCAACGGAAGCCGAAGTCCTGCGTTCCGGCGAGAATAACTACCTCGCCGCCATTGCAGCCGGCGAGCGCCGGGCCGGCATCGCGTACGTCGACGTCTCAACCGGCGAGTTCCGCGCCACCGAGATCGACGCCAGCGAGGTCAACGCCACACTCGAACAGATCGGCGCGCGCGAGGTGCTGTGCGCGCCCGGGGTCCCAACTCCCAGCGGCCCGCTGCGCACCGAACTCGAGCCGTGGATCTTCGATAGCGACTACGCCGCGCGAAGCCTGCGGGAGCACTACGGGCTGCTCACTCTGGACGGCTGCGGACTTGCCGGAAAACAGCTCGCGGTGGCTGCGGCGGGGGCGATCCTGCACTATCTGAAGGACACGCAGAAATCCGCGCTCGATCACCTGGACCGGCCCTCGTTCTACGACCGCGCGGACTCGATGATCCTCGACGCCGTCACCGTGCGCAATCTGGAGCTTTTCGAGTCGCTGTTCGCTACCGGCGGCCGCCTCGAGAAGGAAGCGACGCTCGTGGGCGTCATCGACCGCACTCTCACGGGCATGGGGGCGCGGCTCCTCCGCGCGCGTCTGCTGCGGCCGTCGCTAGACCGCGCCGAGATCG
>JAKORH010000196.1 GCA_029777935.1 Pseudomonadota bacterium | reverse complement strand
CGTGAATAAGCCTACTGCGCGCCCCGATCTTGCGCCTCCGGTGCTCACCGTACGACTCTGTACGCGTCCGCTCCTCGGCGCAACCTCGGGGCGCTCGCTACGGCTTCTTCACGACTTCTGAGAAGCCGCGACCGCGTCGATGTCCGCGCTACTCGACCCGTTGATCACGGGGCTGATCAACGGCAATGCGTATGCGTTGATCGCTCTCGGGTTGTCGCTGATCTTCGGCGTCGCCGATCTGGTCAACTTCGCGCACGGCTCGGTGTTCGCGTTCGGCGCGATGCTCGGCTGGTACTTCGTCGCCGTACGCCACTGGCCGCTGCCGCTGGCGCTCGCCGGCGTGACCCTGGTGACCGCGCTGCTCGGCGTCGTGATCGAGCGAGTGGCGGTCCGACCGCTGGTCAGGGCGCCGCGCATCGCCCCGCTGCTGTCGACGGTCGCAGTTGCGCTGATCCTCGATCGCGTCTCGCAACTGGTATTCACGCCGGATACGCAGGTGTTTCCCAACGTGCTGCCGAATGCTGAATTCCAGCTCGGCGACATCCGCTTCGGCTTCACGGACCTCACGATCCTCACGGTCACTCTGGTCAGCCTCGCGGCGCTCTGGCTGTTCCTGATGCACACGCGCCTGGGTCGCGCGCTGCGCGCCACCGCGCAGGACCGCGACGCGGCGCTGCAGATGGGCGTCAACGCGGGCGGGCTGGAGGCGCTGGCGTTCGCGATCTCGTCCGCGCTGGCGGGGATCGGCGGCGTGCTGGTCGGCATGTACTACCGCAACGTCGACCCGAGCATGGGATTTGCCGCGGGCATCGAGGGCTTCGCGGCCGCAACGCTCGGCGGGCTCGGCAACCTGCCCGGCGCCATCGTTGGCGGGCTCGTGCTCGGCGTGATCGAGAGCTACGGCGTGACGTGGTTCGGCGGCGCCACGCGCGGCATGATCGCGTTCGGCGTGCTGGTGCTGGTGCTGTGGCTGCGGCCGGGTGGATTGTTCGGCTCGCCGGGCGCCGGTTTCACGGAGCCGCTGACCGGCACGTTCTTCGGGCGCGGGCGACCGGTGATGCTGCGTCCGTGGCAACTCGCGCTGATCCTGGGCGCAGCCGTCGCCGTGTTGCCGCTGCTCGCCGATGCGTATGTGCTGCGCGTGGCGACGATCATCGCGATCTTCGCGATGCTCGGCGTGTCGCTGGCGCTGGTCGCCGGTACCGCCGGCCTGATGTCGATCGGCCAGGCCGGCTTCTTCGCGATCGGCGCCTACACGTCGGCGCTGCTGGTGAAGGACCACGGCTGGTCCTTCTGGGCGGCGATGCCGATGGGAGGAGCGGTCGCGGCGGTTGCCGGCGCGATCCTGATCGCGCCCGTGCTGAAGCTGCGCGGCCACTACGCGGCGATCGTCACGCTCGGCATCGGCGCCATCGTCGTGGCCGCGATTCTCAACCTGCCGTCGATCACCGCCGGTCCGCTCGGCATCACGGCCATACCTGCGCCGCAACTCTTCGGATTCGAGATCTTTTCGCCGCGCGCCTACTACTGGCTGGCGCTGGCGCTGCTGCTGCTCAGCGTGGCCGCCGTCGTGCGGCTGCAGCGCTCGCATCTCGGACGCGCCTGGCGTGCCATCCGCGAGGACGAAATCGCGGCGCAGGCGAGCGGCGTGCAGCTCGCCGGGCACAAGGCACTGGCGTTCGCGCTCGGCGCCTTCATCGCCGGCGTGGCCGGCAGCCTGCTTGCGCATCACTACGCCTACATCAACCCGGAGATCTTCGGCGTCGATATCTCCGTGCTCGCACTGACGATGATCGTGCTTGGCGGGATGTCGAACGTGATCGGGACGATCCTCGGCGCGATCGTGCTCGTCGGCGGGCCTGAACTGCTGCGGCCGTTCGGCGATTTCCGCGTCCTCACTTACGGCGTCCTGCTGCTGCTGCTGATCCGGTTCCGCCCGCAAGGCCTGTGGTTCTATCGATGAGCGAAGCAACTCCGGCGCCGCTGCTCGAAGTGCGCAACGTGGCGAAGCACTTCGGCGGAGTCAGAGCGGTCGACGGTGTTTCGTTCCAGGTCTATCCGGGACAGATCGTCAGCATCATCGGACCGAACGGATCCGGCAAGACGACGACCTTCAACCTCGTCAGCGGCCAGTTGCGCGCGGATGCCGGAACGATCCTCCTCGAAGGGCGGCCGCTCGGCGCACTGACCTCCGACGAGATCGCCGCGCGCGGGCTCGCCCGCACGTTCCAGAACGGCCGCGTGTTCGGCAACATGACCGTCGAGGAGAATCTGCTCGTCGGCCTGCACACGCGGCTCACGGCGCAGCGGCCGTATGCCGCGCTGCGCGGGCGGCCGCTCGCCCGGTGGCTGCCGCTGCTCGCCGAGACCGCGATCGCGCTGGTGCGGCCGCCCGCCGCGCAGCGCGAAGAAGACGAGGCGCGCGCCGCGGTGCGCACGCAGCTTGCGCGCTTCGGCGAGCGCCTGCTGCCGCGGCGCGAGCAATACGCGTATTCGCTGTCCTATGCGAATCGGCGCCGCACCGAAATCGGGCGCGCACTGGCGCTGCGCCCGCGACTGCTGCTGCTCGACGAGCCCACGGCCGGGATGAATCCCACCGAGACCGGCGAAGTGCTCGAGCAGATCGCGCAGTTGCGGCGCGAAGGCTTCACCGTACTGCTGATCGAACACAAGCTCGATCTGGTGATGAAGCTGTCGGACCACGTCATCGTGCTCGACAACGGCCAGGTGATCGCGGCCGGCCAGCCCGCAGCGGTGCAGGACGACCCCGCGGTGATCGAGGCCTACCTCGGCCGCGGGCCCGACAAGCGCAACGCCGCTGGCCGCGCTGCCGGCAAGTCCGACTCAACGGGTGCGACGCCGCCACAGCGGCTGGTCGAACTGCGCGAGGTCGACGTCTTCTACGGCGCGATCCAGGCGCTGAACAGGGTGTCGCTGCACGTCGATGCGGGCGAGATCGTGTGCCTTCTCGGAGGCAATGCCTCGGGCAAGTCGACAACGATGAAGACGATCTTGGGCCTGTTGCGGCCGGCGGCCGGGAGCGTTTCCGTTCAGGGCGCCGATGTCACGGCTGAGCCGACCTCGCAGCGCATTCGCCGCGGCCTCGCGTCGGTGCCGGAAGCGCGGCGCGTGTTTCCGGCGATGACGGTCGAAGAGAACCTGGTCATGGGCGCATTCCTGAGGAGCGGCCGCACCTCGATCCGCGCCGACGTGGAACGCATGTACACGATCTTTCCGCGCCTGGCCGAGCGTCGCCGGCAGCTTGCCGGCACGTTGAGCGGCGGCGAGCAGCAGATGCTCGCGATTGCGCGCGCGCTGATGAACCGGCCGCAGGTGATCTGCATGGACGAGCCGACGATGGGGCTGGCGCCGATCTTCGTCGAGCGCGTGCTCGAGGTCATCGCGACGATCCGGCAGCAGGGCGTCAGCGTCTTCATGGTCGAGCAGAACGCGACGATGGCGCTGTCGATCGCCGATCGCGGCTACGTGATCCAGAACGGCGCGATCGTGCTGGCGAAGCCGGCCCATGAGCTGCTGCTCGATCCCGCCGTGCAGGACGCCTACCTCGGGCAGCGCGCGAGCGAGGTGCCGGTTTGAGATTGGCGATGAAGCCGCTGGATTCCCGCTTGCGCGGGAATGACACATCGAGTGCGGTGTCGTCCCCGCGCAAGCGGGGACCCAGTGTCTTTCGCGCGAAGTCTCTGGGTCCCCGCTTTCGCGGAGACGACGATCATTCGTCACAACTAATCAGGTCGCGGGAAGCAAGCGCAGCCGCGAGTTCAATTCGATTGGAACGGCTTCATGAGGCGCAACCCATCCCCACCCCCGCCCCTCCCCTTGAAGGGGAGGGGTGATTCAAGCGCTGCGCGGAGGTGAAACATGGCAACACTGTCGACGCGCTTGACGCGCACACTGAACCTGCAGCATCCGGTCGTCTCCGCGCCGATGGCTTTCGCCGGCGGCGGCGCGCTCGCTGCGGCGGTGAGCCGCGCGGGCGGGCTCGGACTGGTCGGCGGCGGCTACGGCGACCCGACCTGGCTCGAGCAGCAGTTCGTCGCGGCGGCGGGCGAGCAGGTCGGGGTCGGCTTCATCACATGGTCGCTGCGCAAGTCGCCCTCGCTGCTGACGGACGTGCTCAGGCATCGACCCGCGGCCGTAATGCTGTCGTTCGGCGATCCGCGACCTTTCGTGGACGAAATCCGCGCGGCGGGCGCGAAGCTGATCTGCCAGTGCCAGGACATGGAGCATGTGGCGGACGCGCTCGATGTCGGAGCCGATGTCGTCGTGGCGCAGGGCGCCGAGGCCGGCGGCCATGGCGCGCTGCGCGGCACGCTGACGTTGGTTCCGGAGGCGGCGGACTTCCTCGCGGCGCAGGCCCCGGACACCTTGCTGCTTGCCGCGGGCGGTATCGCCGACGGGCGCGGTCTGGCCGCCGCGCTCATGCTGGGCGCCGACGGTGTGCTGGTCGGCACGCGGCTGTGGGCGTCGCGCGAGGCTCTCGTGAGCGCGCGTCACCACCAGGCGATCGTCGAGACGGACGGCGACGGCACGCTGCGCACACGGGTGGCGGACATCGCGCGCCAGATCCCCTGGCCACGAGGGTTCACCGCGCGAATTCGCCGCAACGCGTTCACCAACCGCTGGCACGGGCGGGAAGAGGAACTCGAGCGCAACGTCGCCGCCGAGGGTCCGCGCTATCGCCAGGCATTCGCGGAGGGCGACCCCGATCACACGGGCGTATGGTTCGGCGAGGCCGCCGGTCTCATACACGCGATCGACCCGGCCGCGGTCATCGTCGAGCGAATGGTCGCCGAGGCCGTGCGCTGCCTCGAACGGCACGGCGGCGCGATGCTCGACTGACGCGCCGTGGAGGCGGGCCCCCGATTCAAGCACTCGGGGGCGGGCTATTTGGCCGTCGTCGACTTGATCTGATAGGTGTTGTGACACGCGACGCACTTCTGCAGCGTGTCGGCGAGCTGGGCCAGCGTGTGCTTGGGATCGCCGAGAGTCTCGGCATCCGCCGCGATGCCGTCGAAGTCGCGATGCACGCTGAATCCGAGCGTCTTGAACTCCAGCGGCAGCTTCGCCACCATCGGCAGCGGCGCATTGTGGGCGGCGGCCATGCCCATCCCGCGCGCGGCGGCGGCCGCGGCCTTCATGTCGTCGCGCGACAGCGCCGCGGTCATCTGCTGCAGCCCGGCGACGAAACCTCGCATTTCGCGCAGGACGAACGCGCGCTCGCCGGGCTCCAGAAGGATCGCCACGCGTCCATCCTCCGCCTTCTCGACCGATCCGGCGAAGATGAACTTGTAGGCCATCGCGGCGATGACCAGCAGTAGAACAACAACGATCACCGGATAGACGCGGCTGCGCGTGCCGATTCCCATGTGTGCTCCTCGATTGGCGATCAGATGGCGCCGGCCGATCGCTCGGTCGGCCGCCCGCGGGTCACCGTGAACTCGTGGCCGATGCCTTCCGGGCGCGACGGCTCCGGGAAGGGGAATCCGAACTGTACCGATTCGCGGCCGGCAGGGCCTCCGCGCGCGGTGATCTGGCTGTGATGCATGGGTGCGGAAGCCGCAAGTCCAGGAAATTCACGACCAGTCGAGAGGTCGCGATGTCGTGGCCGGTGGCCACGGCAAGACCCGGCGGGATGTCCACGGCGTGAAGCGTGCAGGCGCAATCGGTCGCGGCGAAAGCCGGGCGATCTGGACGGGGCTGCCGCCCGGCCTTCAGGCCATTCGCATCAGACTGCGCGGATTGCGCTCGCCGTCGGATTCGAGAAATCGGGTTTGCGCTTCTCGAAGAAGGCCGCGATCGCCTCCTTCACCTCGCTCGAATGAAGGCGTTGCGCGAAATGATCGAGCTCGGTGCGCATCCGCCGGGCCAACACGTCGCTGCCGTCACCCTTCATCAAGGCCTTGGTGAGACGAACCGATTCCGGCGGCAGTTCCGTCAACGCGCGCGTCGTCGCTCTGGCGACGGACAGCAGATCGGATTCGGGCACGATTGCCGTCACCAGGCCGAGTGCATACGCCTTGTCCGCGTCGAACGGGCGGCCGAGCAGCAGCAACTCGGCCGCCCGCGGGTGCCCGAGGAGGCGTGGCAGCAGCAGGCTCGACCCCGCCTCGGGAACCAGGCCGAGCGTCACGAACGGAAGCTGGAATCTCGTATTGGTCGCGGCGTAGATGAAGTCACAGTGCAGCAAAAGCGTGGTGCCGATTCCGATTGCCGGCCCGCCGACAGCGGCGATGATCGGCTTGCTCAGCGTGGCGAGCCGATTCAGGAACCGCGGTGCCGGCGCGCTCTCGCTGACATCGGGATGAGCGAGGAAATCCTTCAGATCGTTGCCGGCGCAGAAGCAATCGGGCGCACCGTGGATCAGGATCGCGCGTACCTGCGGGTCCGCCTCCGCCGCGGCGAGGCCATCGGCCAGCAGCGCGTACATCTCTCGTGTGAGCGCATTCTTCTTGTCGACGCGCGCCAACTCGAGCTCGCATACGAATTCGGCCGTTCGAACATTGACAGTTGCCATGGCAGAGTGTTTCGCTCGCTCGTTGGTTGATTCCCGGATCAGCGCTGACGCGCCGATCCGCCCCTTGTATCCGGAAGAAACGCTGCCAGCAGATCGTCGGCGACTTCCTCGAGATTCAGCGGGCCGCGCGCCCGATACCACTGCAAGGTCCAGTTCAAGGCGCCGAGCATCGCCAATCGGAGCAGCCGCAGGTCGCCGCGCACCAGCCCGGCCTTCTTCGCTTCGTCGAGCGCTTCGCGCCAGGCGGCCTCGACCTCGTCGCGCAGCCGCACCACCTTCCGCCGTGACGCCGCCGGGAGGCTGCGCCACTCGGAGATCACGACCGCCTGCTCGTCGCCGCCTCCGTGCAGGGCCCTGAGCTGCCCCAGGAACAGCGCACGCAACCGGTCCCGTGGCGTCTGCGCCGCCGCCAGCGGGACGCGCGCGGCCGTGCCGAACTGCCGCATGCCATCGACCATCACGGCGACCAGCAGGTCTTCCTTGCTGCGGAAGTGATGGAAGATGCTGCCGGATTGCACGCCGCACTCGCGCGCGATGTCGCGCACCGTCGTGCGCTCGTAGCCGTAGCGGCGGAACATGCGCGCCGCCGCCGCGACCACGGCCTGGCGCCGATCGGGATCCGCCGGGCGGCCGATCCGGCGCCTGCCACCGGCGTGCATGGCTGCGCCCTTGGTTCCGCCCACACTTCCGCCCGCGCTTCCGTCCACTCGGTTCTTGCGCTGCCGCACCCGGCCTCCTTGTCAGAGGCAAGAGTACACCAAGACGCGGCTTTCCCCGAGCGTCCGCTCGGGAAATTCATATTTATTTGAGCAAGCGCTTGCTAAATTAAAGTTGGCATGGGCATAATGCCGGCCTCGGAGGCCACCCCTTGCACATCCGTTCCTTCGAATCATGGGTCGAGCGCCTGAGCGCGGGCCGCAAGCCCGAACTCGGGGAAGCGCTGACGGTCGTCGAACGTGGCGGCGCGGCGGCCGAGCGGCTGCTCGCCCGGCTGCATCCGCTGACCGGGCGCGCGCACGTGGTCGGCGTGACGGGCGCGCCGGGGTCGGGCAAGTCGACGCTGGTCAACGAGTTGGCGCTGCACTGGGCGGAGAGCGGCCAGCGGGTCGGGGTGATCGCGGTCGACCCGAGCAGTCCGTTCACCGGCGGCGCGGTGCTGGGCGACCGCGTTCGCATGAGCCGCGCCAGCGGTCATCCGCGCGTCTTCATTCGCAGCGCGGCCACGCGCGGTTCGCTCGGCGGGCTGGCACGCACGACCCATCAGTTCGTGCGGGTGTTCGATGCGGCCGGATACGATCCGATCCTCGTCGAGACCGTCGGTGTCGGTCAGTCGGAGATCGACATCTGGAAGGTCGCGCATACCCCGGTCGTGGTGGAGGCGCCCGCGCTCGGCGACGACATCCAGGCGATGAAGGCCGGCGTGCTCGAGATCGCCGCCATCCTGTGCCTGAACAAGGCCGATCTGTCCGGTGCGGACGCCAAGCTGCGGCAACTGCGCGAGCTGGCCAGGTTCGCCGCCGAGCACGGCTGCGGCTGGGAACTGCCCGTGGTCCCGGTCGTGGCGCAGTCCGGCCAGGGCATCGAAGACCTGGCGGCACGCATCCGCGCGCATGCGGCCTGGCTCGACAGGGACGAGCGGCGCACGCGCATGGAGCGTGAACGTTCGTTGGCCGAACTGCGAGCCGTGCTCGAAGCGCGCCTGCTGGACGAGCCGCTGGCCGCCGCGCGCGCGAGCGGACTGCTGAGCCGGTTGATCGACGCCATCGCCGGCCGGCAGTTGTCGCCGAGCGCGGCCGCGCAGGAATTCACGCGCGCTGGCACGCCGCCGGACGCACGGGAGGCTGCATGAGTTCAGAGTCGCTCGGAGCCGACCGGCCGATCCGTCGCATCGCCGTGATCGGCGGCGGGGGCCTGATGGGCCACGGCATCGTGCTCGCATGCGCGGCCGCCGATCCGGAAGTCGAAGTCGCGCTGGTGTCGCATCGCCAGGCGTCGCTCGACCATGGCATGGCGCTGGTGCGCAGCGGACCGTTCGGCCTCGAGCGGCAGGTCAAGAAGGGCAAGATCAGCGAGACCGCGATGCGAGAGGCTCTAGCCCGCATCCGGCCCACCTCGGATCTGGCCGGCGCCGTGGCAGAGGCGGACCTCGTGTTCGAAACCGTGCCCGAAGTGCTCGACGCCAAACACCGCGTGCTGCGCGAGATCGAGGCGGCGGCAAGGGCCGACACCCTCATCGCCAGCAACACGTCGTCGATCATGATCGGCGAACTCGGCGGCGCGCTGGCGCACGCGCAGCGCCTGATCGGCACACACTGGTTCTATCCGTCGAACGTCATGCCGCTGGTCGAGGTCGCGCGCTCCGAGCAGACCGCTGACGACGCCGTGGCGGCGGTGGTCGGTTATCTGAAGCGCATCGGCAAGAAACCCGTCGTGGTGCGGGATGCGCCCGGTTTCTTCACGACGCGCTTCATCAATCTCTTCATCGCGGAAGCGATCCGCTCGGTCGAGGCCGGCATCTGCGGCATCGAGGACGTCGACGAGATGGTCAAGACGGGACTGGGCTGGCCGATGGGCGTCTTCGAACTGCTCGACAAGACCGCGTCGTTCGACTCCTGGTACCACGCGCAGGAGTACCTGCACGAAACGCTCGGCGAGCGCTGGGCGATTCCACCGATCGCGCGGCGCGTCTTCAACGCCGGCTACCGCGGCGCGGCCTCGCTGAAGCCCGGCAGTCGCGGCGGTTGGTACGACTATTTCAGGAAGGAACAGAAATGACGCAAAACGAAGTCGTCATCGTCGCCGGCTGCCGCACCGCCCAGGGAACGTTCGGCGGAACCTTGCGCGACGTGCCGGCGCACGAACTCGGCAGTTCCGTCATACGACGACTGGTCGAGCGCGCGGGGATCGACCCGAAGCTCATCGACGTCGTGACGATGGGGCAGGTCTATCAGAGCTCCGAGGCGTTGAACATTGCGCGCTTCTGCGCGCTCGAAGCGGACCTGCCGTTCAAGGTGACCGGCGTGTCGTTCAACGCCGCGTGCTGCTCGTCGCTCGAAGCCGTCAACGCCGCCGTGCGCGAGATCGCGGTCGGCGAAGCGGAAGTCGCGATCGGCAGCGGCACCGAGAGCATGAGCACCGCGCCCTTTCGGCTGACCGGCCATCGCTGGGGCACCCGCCGCGGCCACTCGGAGGTGATCGATCAGTTCGAGGAATCGACCTGGAGCGCGTCGACCTACAAGTTCGGCCGCTTCAACATGGGGATGTCGGGCGATCGCATTGCGCGGGAATACGGCATCTCGCGCGCAGAGCAGGACCAATACGCGCTGCGCTCGCACCAACTGACGATCGCGTCGATCGACAAGGGGTATTTCAAGGACGAAATCGTTCCGCTGGAAATCAGGAGCCGCAAGGGCATCGTGCGATTCGAGGTCGACGAACATCCGCGGCGCGACAGCTCGATCGAGAAGCTCGCCAGCCTGCCGACATCGTTCGGAGACGGCGGCACGGTCACCGCGGGCAATGCCTCGGGGGTCGGCGACGGCTCGTCGGCGATCCTGCTGATGTCACGCCGGAAGGCCAAGGAAATGGGCTTGAAGCCGATGGCCCGCTTTCTCAGCACGGCGCGCGTGGGCGTCGATCCTCAGCTCATCTGCATGAGCCCGGGCCCGGCCGGCCAACTTGCCGTCGAACGCGCCGGTCTGCGGCCATCGGATATCGGCTGGTGGGAAATCAACGAGGCCTTTGCGTCGGTCGTGTTGTCTTCGTGCAAGGTGCTGGGAATCGGCCTGGACAAGGTCAATCCCGCCGGCGGCGGCATCGCGCTCGGGCACCCGGTCGGCAACAGCGGCTGCCGCACCGTCGTGACCCTGGTGCACGCGATGCGACGGCACGGCATACGTTACGGCTGCTGCGCCATCGGCGGCGGCGGCGGCATCGGCAGCGCGGCGGTGCTCGAATTGTGCGAATAATTGTGCGAATGATTGTGCGAATAACGGCGCCATCGAACGACGAAAGGTGATGGGCCGAAAGGAGACCAGACGATGAGTGCTGTGCTGCAATCGAAGGAGGATGTAGCGGGCGGCGATGCGCCGCACCGACTGCCGCCGCAGTTCAACCGCGAGTTTCTCGAAGCCACCCGCGCGCTCGAGCAGGAGTGGCAACAGAAGTTTGCCGCGATCGCCTCGAGGTTCGGCGTCGACGCGTCGAGCTACCGCCCAAGCACCGACTCCGGCCTGCCGCTGAAACCGGCCTACTTCCCGCACGACGTCGCGAACCAGGCCGACGACACGGCGTCCGCGCCTGGATTGTTTCCCTTCACGCGCGGCCTGTACGCGGCGCAGTACCAGTTCATGCCGTGGGCCAATCAGCCTGTGATCGGCTACGGCCTGCCGGAAGACACGCGCAAGCGGATGGACTACCTGCAGTCGCAGGGCATGACCGGGTATTTCGGCAGCACGTTCTACAACCTGGTCTACGACCTGGTCTCGCACGAAGGCCTCGATCCGGATCATCCGGCGGCCGAAGGCCGCGTCGGCCAGTGCGGCATGGCGGTGTATTCGGTCGAAGACCAGGCGATGCTGTTCGACGGGCTGCCGCTGGACAAGATCAACGTCGTCCACATCTCCTACTACGAAGTGCTGCCGGTGCTGGCGCACTACCTGGCGTACGCGCGGCGCCGTGGCGTGCCGTGGCACAAGCTCGGCGGCAATTCGATGAGCTGGTACTACCAGAGCGCCTATGTCGGCATGACCTGTTTCCCGCCCAAGGCGGGCATGGATCTGGCCGTCGAACTGGTCAACTTCTGCACGCGCGAGATGCCGCGCTGGAACACGGTCAACATCTTCGGCTACGGCATGGAAGAAGCCGGCGCCACTGCCGTGCAGGAAGCCGCGTACTCGGTGGCCGCGGGAATCGACTACGCGCGCGCCTGCGTGCGCAGCGGCCTGCATCCGGACCAGTTCCTGTCGCGCTTCGGCTTCCAGATTTCGCAGGCGAACGACTTCTTCGAGGAGATCTGCAAGATCCGCGCGCTGCGGCGGCTGTGGGCGCGCAAGTGCCACGAACTGGGCGCCCGCGATCCCAAGAGCATGCACGTGCGCATCCACACGCACACGTCGGGTGCGGTGCTGACCGCACAGCAGCCCCTGAACAACCTGATCCGCACCACGCTGCATGCGTTCGGGGCCGCGCTGTCGGGTGTGCAGGCGATGGAGGTCAGTTCGTTCGACGAGGCACTGGCGATTCCGACCGAGCATGCGCACACGATGGCGCTGCGCGTGCAGCAGATCATCCAGGACGAATCGGGGATCACGCGGGTGGCCGATCCGCTGGGCGGGTCGTATTACGTCGAGCACCTGACCAACACGATCGAGGCCGAGGCAATGAAGCTGATCGACGAGGTGGAGGCGCGCGGCGGCTTTCACAAGTGCCACGACTTCGTGCGGGCGCGGATCGAGGAAAGCGCGGCGCGGTGGCGCGACGAAGTCGATGCGAAGAAGCGCATCGTCGTGGGCGTCAACAAGTACCAGTCCGCGGAGATCCAGGACATCGAGGTCTTCAAGCTCAATCCGGAGGTCGAGCGCGTCGCAGTCGAGCGAGTCCGAGCGCTGCGCGCCCGGCGCGACAACGCACGCTGGGCCGGTGCCATGGCCGCTCTCGACAACGCGGCCGCGCGCATGGCCGCGGGCGAAGTCGGCGTGCTGATGCCCGCCATGATCGAAGCCGCCGATGCCGACGCGACCACCGGCGAGCTGATGGCGGTGCTGAAGAAGCACCTTGGCTGGTCGTCACCCTACTGATCCGGAGAACCCGATGAGCCAACCCATGATCCGGGTCCTGCTCGGCAAGACCACCATGGAATGCCACGACCGCGGCGTGCGCTATCTCGCCACCAAGCTGCGCGATGCCGGCATGGAGGTCATCTTCATCAACTTCCTCGAGGCGCGCGAGATCGTCGACACGGCCATCGAGGAGGACGTCGACGTGATCGGCGTGTCCAGCTCGGTCGAAGGCCACATGCCGGTCGCGCGCGAGGTCACGCGGCGGATGAAGGAACTCGACAAGCAGGACGTTCTGATCATCTTCGGCGGCGTGATTCCCGAGCGCGATGTCGCCCAGATGAAGGCGCTGGGAGTGAAGGAAGTGTTCGGACCGGGCAGTTCCGCCGACGCGATCGTCGAGTTCATCCGCAGCAACGCGCGCGAGCGATCGTTCCTGCTGGACTGAGAAGCTGTGAAGATTTCGTCGCGAGCGGCCCGAGGTCGCGCCGAGCAGCGGACCTGTACAGAGTCGTACAGCGAGCGGCGCAGGTGCGAGATCGGGACGCGCAGTAGAAAGATTCACAGCTTCTGATGCCGTCGTTCACACCTGCGGGCGAATTCGCATGATGACGAGAATCGACCCCGGCGCTTCCGGGGCAACGCGTCGTTCGGGCCCGGCTCGCCTCCCGCCACGCGCCGTCGCGGCGGGAATCGGGCCGCCTCCCGATCGCTCGCCGCTTGCTCCGCTTTGCGTGCAGGATCTGGGCGGGTTCATGGCCGAGGGCGCATCGGTTGCTGAACTCGTCGCCCCGGAATTGGCCGACATCTGCGGCCTGGTCGCGGGGCGCAGCGCCGCGGTCATGCTGCTATCCGCCGAAGGAGAAGGCCGGCCGCGACTCGTGCCGACGGCGGCCCATGCATCCAGTCCCGACGCGTCGCCGCTCGACGCCGGGCTGGTCGAAGGCTTCGTCGGCGAAGTGCTGCGCACGGCCAAGCCGTTGCTGATCGCGGACCTGCACCGATCGGGGTGGGCCTCGCTCGCGCATGGCTGCGAGCACGCCGGTCGCAGCGTGATCTGCGTGCCGCTCATCCTGCGAGAACGCATCATCGGCACACTCCATGTCGTCGGACCGCTGGGCGACGGCACCTTCGGCGACGAGGACCTGAAGAGGCTGCGGATGCTGGCCGCGCTGCTCGTGCGCTCGGTCCAGGTCGCGCAACTGCAGAGGATCCTCGACGTCAGGTTCGCGCAGATTGCGCTGGCGGAATCGGGCAAGCGCCACGCCGGAATCATGGAGAAGGCGATGCCGCCCGACAAGGCTGCGCATGTCATTGCCAAGTCGCTGTTCCAGCAGATGACGCGGGCGGGATTCACCGACAAGCAGATCATCCGCACCGCCAGCGACATCCTGGAGGAATTGAATCAGAGCCTGCGCAAGTCGCATCCGCAGCGGTCCGAATAGAGGAGGTGTCGCGCCGCTTCGCCCGCACGCATCAGTTCGACCTGCAAGACGTCTGCGGCATGAGCAGCAGGCGCGGATCATCACGAGGAGACAAGTGCTATGGAGTTCGCAATGTTGAGGAACCTGGCCGTCGCGGCGAGTATCGTTGCCGCGCTCTCGAGCGGTGCAGCACTGGCCCAGGGCAAGCCCGCAGCCAAGGCCGCGAAAGCCGGCAGTGGCGAGCAGTTCTTTCCCGTCGTCAGCTACCGGACCGGCGCGTACGGCGCCAACGGCGCACAGTGGGCCAACGGCATCGTCGACTACCTGAAGCTCATCGACGCGCGCGACGGCGGCATCAACGGCGTCAGGATCACGTTCGAGGAATGCGAGTTCGGTTACGACACCGCGCGCGGCGTCGAATGCTACGAGCGGATGAAGTCGAAGGGCTCGCCGGCCTTGTTCCAGCCGATTTCGACCGGAGTCACGTTTGCCGTCACCGACAAGACGGCGATCGACAAGATCCCGCTGGTCACGGTGGGGTACGGGCGCTCCGATTCCGTCGAGGGCGAGGTCTTCCCCTACAACTTCCCGCTGATGGGAACCTATTGGGACGCTGCCGACATCCTGGTGCAGCACGTCGGCAAGCTCAATGGGGGCCTCGACAAGCTCAAGGGCAAGAAGATCGCCCTCGTCTACCACGACTCGCCGTACGGCAAGGAGCCGATCACTCTGCTGCAGGAACGCGCCAAGATGCACGGCTTCGACCTGCTTCTGCTGCCCGTCACGCACCCGGGCGTGGAGCAGAAGGCGACGTGGCTGCAGATCCGCCAGCAGCGTCCCGACTACGTCTTCATCTGGGGCTGGGGCGTGATGAACTCCAGCGCGCTGAAGGAGGCGATCGCCAACGGTTACCCGGTCGACAGGATATATGGCAACCAATGGGCGTCGAGCGAACTGGATGTGCAGCCGGTCGCTGCCGAGGCCAAGGGTTATCACGGGCTCGCCCTGCAGCATGGCGCGGGCCAGGCCAAGGTGCACGCCGACATCCTCGCGTATGTCTACGCGAAAGGCCACGGCAGCGGCCCGAAGGACCAGGTCGGCACCGTGCTCTACAACCGCGGACTCGTCAGCGCGATGCTCGGGGTCGAAGGCGTGCGGCAGGCGCAGGAGCGTTTCGGCAGGAAACCTCTGACCGGCGAGCAAGTCCGCTGGGGACTGGAGAACCTGTCGCTCGACCAGAAGAAACTGGATGCCCTGGGATTTGCCGGGGTGATGCGTCCGATCTCGACCAGTTGCCGGGAGCATGCCGGCGCGCACGTGGGGCGCATTCACACCTGGGACGGCACGAAATGGAACTTCACCTCGGACTGGTACGAGGCGGACCAGCAGATCATCCGTCCGCTGATCCAACGTTCGTCGTCGTCCTACCTGGCCGAGAAGAAGCTGCCGCGCCGGGACTGCGCCAAGGAACTGACAGCGAGCAAGTAGTCAGGATATCGAGGCTGCCGGCGCTATTCATCCGACGCGGAATTCGAACAGCGCCGGTCCGTTCGTGCACTGCTCGTAGCCGAACGGCTGCACCCGTGTGCAGCGGTGGCCGTCGCCGGTATCCACCGTTTCGAATCGCACCGACTCGTCGCGGTGAAGGTCGCGCTGAAGGATGTCGTGCACGCTCGGATGCTCGATCCGGCGCCCGTGCACGGTGATCGGGGCCAGCGTTTCGGGTGCGTGCTCGGCGACAGGTGGCGGCACATCGAGCGCCTGGCTCGCCGCTGGCACGTTCGAGGACATGCCGGCTGCGCCGTCTTCAGCGCGTGCCGGACCCGCGGCCAGGGCGATGCACAGGGCAGGCAGCAGAACGAGCCCGGCGCCGAGCTTCGCTCGCATCGGGCATCGACTCGATGGCGGCGCCGGCCGCGCGGTGCAGCGCGCGACAGCGCCTGCGGGCGCGGCGACCCACGGCAGGGCAACGAGCAGCGGCTTCATCGTCACACCTCCTGCGCGTAGGACCGGCCGCGGCGCCGGCGGTTCTTCGCGTTTGCATGCTGCAACGACCTCGCTGCCGGCGTGCCCGCCCGGACATGTCAATGCGCGACGCGGTGGTCAACGAGATCCCTGACGACCTGCGGGTCGGCCAGCGTCGACACGTCGCCGAGATTCTCGTAGTCGCCCTCGGCGATCTTGCGCAGGATGCGGCGCATGATCTTGCCCGAGCGCGTCTTCGGCAGGAACGGTGCCCACTGGATCAGATCCGGACTGGCGAGCGGGCCGATCTCCTTGCGCACGTGCTCGACCAGTTCGCGCCGCAACTGTTCGGTCGGCTCGACGCCGACCTTCACCGTCACGTACGCGTAGATGCCCTGGCCCTTCACGTTGTGCGGATAGCCGACCACCGCCGCCTCGGCGATCTTCGGATGCGCGACCAGCGCGCTCTCCACCTCGGCAGTGCCGAGGCGGTGGCCCGAGACGTTGATCACGTCGTCGACTCGGCCCGTGATCCAGTAGTCGCCATCGGCGTCGCGATGGCAGCCGTCGCCGGTGAAGTACATGCCCTCGAAGCGGCTGAAGTACTGCTGCCGCATACGCTGCGGATCGCCGTAGACGGTGCGCATCTGCCCGGGCCACGAATCGAGGATGCACAGGTTGCCCTGGCCCGCGCCTTCGATGATCCTGCCGTCGTCGTCGACCAGCGCCGGACGCACGCCGAAGAAGGGCTGCGTGGCCGAACCCGGCTTCAGGCTCATCGCACCGGGCAGCGGCGAGATCATGATGCCGCCGGTTTCAGTCTGCCACCACGTGTCGACGATCGGGCAGCGCTTCTCGCCGACCACGTTGTAGTACCACAGCCAGGCTTCCGGGTTGATCGGCTCGCCCACCGAACCGAGCAGCTTCAGCGAGCGGCGCCGGGTCTTCTTCACCGGCGCCTCGCCCTCGCGCATCAGCGCGCGGATCGCGGTGGGCGCCGTGTAGATCGTGTTGACCTTCAGCGTGTCGCACACCTGCCAGAAGCGCGATGCGTCGGGGTAATTGGGCATGCCCTCGAACATCACGGTCGTCGCGCCGTTGGCGAGCGGGCCGTACACGATGTAGCTGTGGCCGGTCACCCAGCCCACGTCGGCGGTGCACCAGTAGATGTCGCCGTCGTGGTAGTCGAAGACGTACTGGTGCGTCATCGACGTGAATACGAGGTAGCCGCCGGTGGTGTGCAGCACGCCCTTCGGCCTGCCGGTCGAGCCCGACGTGTAGAGGATGAACAGCGGATCCTCGGCACCCATCTCCTCGGCCGTGCACACGTCGGAGGCCTTGGCCACCAGTTCGTCGTACCACAGGTCGCGCCCGGCCTTCCACGGCACCGGCCGGCCGGAGCGGCGCACGACGATGCAGTGCTGAACGCCCGGGCATTTGGCCATCGCCTCGTCGGCGCTCGCCTTCAGCGAGATGAAGCGCCCGCCGCGCACCGCTTCGTCGGCGGTGATCAGGACCTCGGAGCCGCAGTCGTCGATGCGGCTCGCCAGCGCCTCGGCCGAGAAGCCGCCGAACACGACCGAATGGATCGCGCCGATGCGCGCGCACGCCAGCATCGCGATCGCGGCCTCGGGCACCATCGGCAGGTAGATCGTCACGCGATCGCCGCGCTTGACGCCGCGGCCCTTCAGCACGTTGGCGAACTTGCACACCTGCGTGTGCAGTTCGCGATAGGTGAGGGAACGGCGCAGCGAGGGCTCGTCGCCCTGCCACAGGATCGCGACCTGCTTGCCGCGCCTCGCCAGGTGGCGGTCGACGCAGTTCGCGCACGCGTTCAGCGTGCCGTCGTCGTACCAGCGCACGTGGAGGCTGTGGCTGGCGAACGAGGTGTCCTTCACGCGCGTGTAGGGCCTGATCCAGTCGAGCCGCTTGCCGTGCTCGCCCCAGAAGCCTTCCGGATCGTCGAGCGAGCGCCGGTACATCTCGCGGTAGCGCGCCGCGTCGGCCCAGGCCTTGGCGGCCCATTCGGGACGGACGGGGAAGACTTCCTGGTGCGACATTCCGACCTCCATGTCTGTGTCTGATTGACCCGGGCGCAGCGCCGCTAGCCCGGATGTTTCGCGAGGGACGCGGGAATTGCGTGGATGCATGCGCGAGCCAGGTTGCGCGAGAGGGGCGCAGTCCGATGCCCAGTGGCATCGGCGAGCACTTGAGCGCAAGTTGGCCGCGCAGGCGCCGCGCAGGCCCGCGTAGCCCCGGCGAGCCAGATTGGATCGCGCCCGGCACGCCGCAAGGTGGTATCGAATCTGCAGACCGTTTGCATACGGGGGCGACCTCGTGAAATGTCCGGGCTAGGCGTGCACGTGCGGATGCGTCGGCAATACGACGCGTCCGAAGGACTCGTTGATGACTTCCGCGGCCGACGCGTAGAAGGCCAGCAGCGCGGTGATCAATCCGGTGTAACCGCCGATGCGGGTCCACATCACGGTGTTCGACCAGGCACCGATCGCCAGCAGCAGGTACGTGATCCACAGCGCCAGCAGCACGAGCTGCACGGCCCGGTTGGTGTGCATCGAACTGACCCACATGTAGAACGTGAACACGCCCCACACGAACAGGTACCAGCCGAGGAACGATTCGGGCACCTTGGATGCGAAGAACGTCAGGTAGACCGCGAACGACCACCAGAACGCGCCGTACGACACGAACGCGGTGGTGCCGAAGGTGTTGCCGCGCGGGAACTCGAGCACGCCGGCG
Source organism: Pseudomonadota bacterium (assembly GCA_029777935.1). The sequence continues at coordinate 19,328 of JAKORH010000196.1, read as the reverse complement.
ATGATCTGCGCGGTGCCGCCGTACACGAAGGCCAGCGCGAGCACGTCGCCCATGCCGTCGGCGCTGAACCAGCCGGCGTTGATCATGCTGAGCATCCATGTCGTAAACGCGAATCCGGCCAGCCCCAGGGGCGCCGGGTTGGAGAATTTCCTTTCCATCAAAGCCTCCAGACGACTCGTCCCCGCACCGGCGACGCGCTGAATCGGCGATCGCACCCGCGCCGGCGTTGCGGGGACCACGAACGTCGGCACGGTCAATCTAACGATGGAGGCGCGCACGCGCTGTCGGCAATGCCTGACAGCTTGCGTAGGCGGAGTTCGATTATTCGAGCGGCGTCAGCCCGTGCTGGACCGCGAAGCGCACCAGCCCTGCGAAGTCGGGCACGCCGAGCTTCAGCATCATGCGGCTGCGGTACGTCTCGACTGTCTTCGGCGACAGGCACAGCAGCTTCGCAGTGTCGGCCGTGGTGCGGCCCTCGGCGACGAGCTGCAGGATCTGGCGCTCGCGCCGGCTCAGGCTGTCGAGCGGGCCCACGACGCGCCGCTCGCGGATGTAGTCGTCGACGACCGTTTCCGCGATCTTCTGGCTCAGATAGCGGCGCCCCGCGTGCACCGCGCGCACCGCGGCGACCAGCTCGGGCCCGGCCGATTCCTTCAGCAGGTAGCCGGCGGCGCCGGCGGAGAGCGCGCGGTAGATGTGCTCGGCGGTCGAGTGCATCGACAGCATCAGCACCTGCACCGACGGGCACGCCTCGTGGATCAGCACCGTGGCTTCGATGCCGTTCAACTGCGGCATCGCGATGTCCATGATCGCCACGTCCGGAACGAGCTGTCGCACCATGCGCACCGCTTCGTGCCCGTGCGCCGCGCCGCCGACAACCTCCATGTCGCCGGCGGCCTGCAGCAGCAGCCGCAAGCCGTCGCGCACGACCGAATGATCGTCGGCGAGCAGAACGCGGATCATCGGGGTTCGCGTTTGATCACGAGGCGCGCTGCACGTTGTCGCCCCGGCGAAGGCCGGGGCCCAAATTCCAGCGCCGCAAATTGGGCCCCGGCCTTCGCCCGGGTGACGCTTGGAACAACTGCGTCCGCCAGGCAAGGTCGCATCACAGCTTCAACTCCACGGTCACGTGCGTGCCCTGTCCGGCGGCGGACTCGATGCGCAGTTCGCCGCCGGTGGATTCGGCGCGCTCGCGCATGAACATCAGGCCCCAGCCGTGGTGATTGTTCGGTGTGCACAGCCGCGCCGGGTCGAAGCCGCAGCCGTCGTCGGCGACCGAAAGCATGAAGCAGGCGTCGCTGACTTCGAGCGCGACCCGCGCCGACTGCGCGCATGCGTGCTTGGCCGCGTTGGTCAGCGCCTCCTGCACGATGCGGAACAGTGTCGCCTCGGTCGAGGCCGGCAGGCGCGGCTGTGGATCGGTGCCGCTGACCCGCACCGCGAGCCCGGTGCGCTCGCTGAACTGCGTCGCGTACCAGCGCAGCGCGGCGGCAAGACCGTAGTCGTCGAGCACCGTCGGACGCAGGTCGGCGATCACGCTGCGGATGCTGTCGACCGTGGCTTCGACCAGTTCCCGCGAAGCTGCCAGGCGCGCGCGCACCGCAGCGTCGGGCGCGGCGAGCTGTGCATTGATCAGATCGAGGTTGATGTTCAGCGCCGTCAGGGTCTGGCCGACGCGGTCGTGCAGGTCCAGCGCGATGCGCCGGCGTTCGGCTTCCTGCGCCTCGACCACCCGCTGCGACATCGTCTTCAGTTGCTGCGCGTAGCGCCGCGCCTCTTCCTCGGCGCGGCGGCGGCGCGAGATGTCGAACACGCTGGCCCGGCTGCTCAGGAACTGGCCGCGACGATCGACGACTGCGGTGGCGCTGAGCAGCGCCGGGAACACCGAGCCGTCGCGGCGCTGCATGTCCACCTGCAGGTCGCGCACGCGCGCGCCCTGCTTCAACGCCGAGAACGCGCTGTGGAAATCGGCGTGGGAGGAGAGCAGCATCAGGTCGGTCAGCCGCATGCGCCGCTCGATCTCGTCGCGCCGGTAGCCGAGCCATGCCAGTTCGGTGTCGTTGATCTGCAGCACGACGCCGTCGGGATCGAGCGAGTGGTAGCCGCACGGCGCGTTCTGGTAGAGATCGTGCAGTTCGTCGGCCAGCCCGCGCAGCGCCAGGTGCGCGCGCCGCGCCTCGGTCACGTCCAGCAGGGCCACGTGGTAGCGCGGCGCAGCGCCGAACGCCTGCGCGTGCAGCCGCACGTGGCGCTGGCGGCCGTCGCGGCCCGCGACCACCAGTGCGACGTCGCTCGCGAGCCCGGCGTGCCGGCAATGGTCCAGCGCGTCGATCAGCGGGCCGACGCTGTCCTCGGTGACGAACGCGCGCAGCGGCGCGCCGAGCAGCGCGGCGCGCGCGGCGCGCGCCGCGCCGAGCAGCCGCGCCGCGGCGGCATTGGCCTCCACGATGCGCGCAGCGTCGTCGAGGACCAGATAACCCCAGGGCAGGAAGGCACACAGCGCCTCGTAACGGTCGCCGTCCTCGACGCGGATGGTGCTGCTGTCTGGATCGCGCATGCCTTCGCCGGCGGCGCACTCCCGTGCGGTCATTCTTCGATGTCGCCTTTGACATCGATCGCGCGCATACGATCGGCGCCGATGCCCGGAATCGGTATGCGGGCGATTACGCGGTTCACTTCAGCGCGCCGCCGGTGACCCCGGCGACGAAGCGGTCGAGGAACAGGTTGTAGAGGATCGCGATCGGGACGCTGACGATCAGGCACGCCGCCATCAGCGAGCCCCAGAAGTACACGTCGCCGCGCACGAGGAAGGTCGGCACGCCGACGCTGACCGTGTAGTGCGACGAGGTGGTGATGAAGGTCAGCCCGTACACGAACTCCTGCATCACCAGCGTCAGCGTGAAGATCACGACCGTGAGCACGCCGGCCGAGGCGAGCGGCAAGCCGACCTTGACGAAGGCGCCGAAGCGCGTCAACCCGTCGATCAACGCGGCATCCTCCAGTTCGCGCGGCAGGCTGCGGAAGAACCCCATCATCAGCCAGGAGCAGAACGGCACCGTGAAACTCGGGTACACGAGCACCAGCGACCACAGCGAATCCTGCAGCCCGAGGTCGGCGATGATGCGCGAGAACGGAATGAACAGGATTGTCGGCGGAATCAGGTACGTGAGGAAGATGGCCATGCCGAGCGTGCGGCCATGGCGCCCCGACAGCCGCGCCAGCGCATAGCCGGCCGGCACCGCCAGCAGCAGCGTGATCGCGACCACGGCCGCGCCGACCACGACCGTGTTGATCAGCCACTGGCCGAACTGCGTGTCGGTGAACAGCACCCGCAGGTGCGAGAGCGTGGGCGGCGCGTTGAACCACAGCGGATTGTTGGCGACGTTCACCAGGTCGGTGGTCTGCTTGAACGCGGTGATCGCCATCCAGTAGAACGGGAACGCGAGGAACACGGCGAACGCCGCCAGCACCGCGACGTGGCCGGTGCGGACGAGCGCGCGGCGCAGCTTCCAGTTCATGTCAACCCACTTCGGCGCGGCGCGCCGCGACCAGGAAGAAGATCGCGACGGCGGCCAGCACCGGGAACAGGAACAGCGCGATCGCCGCGCCGGTGGCCAGGTCGCCGCCCTGCACGCCGGTGAAGTACGCGTAACTGGCCAGCACCTGCGTCGTGTCGTACGGCCCGCCGCGCGTCAGCACGTAGATCACGATCATGTCGGTGAACGTGAACACGATGCCGAACAGCAGCGCCACCAGCATCACCGGCGCCACCAGCGGGATCTGGATTTCAAACAGGTGGCGCAGGAAGCCCGCGCCGTCGACCTGTGCCGCGTCGTGGATGTCCTGCGGGATCGCGGTCATGCCGGCCAGGATGATCACCGCCGCCAGCGGCAGCAGCCGCCATACGTTGACGATGATCACCGAGGCCATCGCCAGATGCGGCTGGCCGAGCCACACCAGCGTCGTGTCCGGATCGATCAGGTGCAGCGCGTGCAGCGTCCAGGTGATGATGCTGTAGATCGGATCGAAGATCCACAGCCAGGCGATCGCGCCGAGCGAGATCGGCGCCACCCACGGCAGCAGGATCAGCAGGCGCACGAAGCCGCGGCCGCGGAAGTCCTTTGCCAGTGCCATCGCCAGGATCTTGCCGAGCGCGACCACCAGTACCTGCGACACGATGGTGAACACGACCGAGTTGCGCAACGAAGTCCAGAACGTCGGGTCGTGCATGATCGCCGCGTAGTTGCGCAGGCCCACGAAGTGCAACGTCGTGCTGCCGACGGTGGCGTCGCTCAGGCTGTAGAACACGCCGAGCGCGAACGGAAACCCGACCACCGCGACGATGTAGGCGATCGCGGGTGCCAGCATCAGCGTGCCGAGGTGGCGCTCGTCGTCGCGCCAGCCGAACCTGCGCGCGCGATCCTCGACGAAGGGCGCAGCCAGCCGCGAATCGCGCGTGGTAGTCGTCACGCGTGGCATCGACGCCCACACCCTCGGGCCCTCCCCCGGCGGGAGAGGGATGGGAAGCCCCTCTCCCTCCGGGAGAGGGGTTGGGGTGAGGGAACGCGGTTGCAGAACACGCCCGTTCCCCAGGTGTCAGCTTTCCGCCGCCCCGATCCGCTTGCCGTCGGCGAGCGCGAAGCGCCGCAGGTCGCGCGGGCGCACGGCGAACTCGTGCCGCTCGCCGGCGGCGCTGTCGAAGGGCAGCAGTGTCGGCAGGCGCGCGATCACGCGCTCGCGCGGCAGCGGCGGCTCGAGCACGCCGTACACGAGCCGGTCGGCGCCGAGGTACTCGATCCGCTGCACGGCGAGCGGGAAGGCCAGCGTGTCGTCGACCGCGCCGAACGCGGCGCGCGGCAGCAACTGCTCGGGGCGCACGCCGAGGTACTCGCGTTCGGTGCGGATCAGGTTCATCGGCGGCGAACCGATGAAGGTGGCGACGAAGGTGTCGTGCGGATCGTCGTAGACCTCGGACGGCGTGCCGACCTGGTGCACGGTACCGGCCTCGAGCACCGCGATGCGGTCGCCGAGGCCCATCGCCTCGACCTGGTCGTGCGTGACGTAGATCGTGGTCGTGCCGAGCCGGCGCTGGAACTGCTTCAGCTCGTCGCGCGCCAGCGTCCTGAGCTTGGCGTCGAGGTTCGACAGCGGCTCATCGAGCAGGAACACGACCGGCTCGCGCACCATCGCGCGCGCCAGCGCGACGCGCTGCCGCTCGCCGCCGGACAGTTGCCGCGGCTTGCGCTTCAGCAACTCGCCGATGCCGAACATCTGCGCCGCGCGCTGCACGCGCGGGCCGATCTCGGCCGCCGGCATGCCTGCGGCACGCAGCGGAAAGCTGATGTTGCGTTCGACGGTCAGGTGCGGATACAGCGCATAGCTCTGGAACACCATGGCGATGTTGCGCGCGCGCGGCGGCGCCTGCGTGACCACGCGGCCGCCGATCAGCACGTCGCCGGAGGTCGGCGTCTCCAGGCCGGCCAGCATCCGCAGCAGCGTGGTCTTGCCGCAGCCGGACGGTCCAACCAGCACGAGGAACTCGCCCTCGCGTACCGCGAGGTCGATGCCGTCGACGGCCGCGCGGCCGTCGAACCGCTTGCTGACGCGGCGCGTCTCGACGGTCGCCATCGAATCAGCTTCTCAGACCAACCCCTTCGCGCGCCACTTGGCGAAGATCTGGCGGCACTTGGTGTCCGCTTCGGCGACTGCGTCGGCCGGCGACAGTGCGCCGGTGGCGGCCTTGGCGAACATCGTGTTCAGCACCCAGGTGTTGAAGATCTCGTCGACCGCCGCGTTGGCGTAGCCGGGGTAGCCGACGTTGGTCGCCCACGTCAGTACGTCGTCGAACACCGTGTACTTCCCGGCGGGCTTGTGCGGGTCGTCGGCGAGCAGCGCCTTCAGGTTCGACACCGTCGACGGGAAGCACGGGAAGTTGTAGTACTCGCTGGCCTCGAAACCCTGGTGGAAGTTGTCGATGTAGTCGACCAGGAACTTCTTCGCGCCTTCCTTGTTCTCGGCGAACTTCCAGATCACGTAGCAGTCCATCACGTGCTCCAGTCCGATGGCCTGTTTCTCGCCCATCAGTGCCTTGGTCAGCCCGATCTGGTCGGCGATCGGCAGTTTCTTGTTCTCGGCCTCGCGCGTGATCGAGATCGCGTTCAGCACGACCGACACCTTGCCGGCGATCATCGCGCGGTTGTTCGAGGACGGGTCCCACGCCATCACCTCCGGAGTCATCGCCTGCTGATACAGCCGCTTGACGAAGTCGACCGCGTCCCGGGTCGGCTTCGACTTCAGCACCACGTTGCCCTTGTCGTCCTGCACCGAGCCGCCGAAGGCGTACAGGATCGTGCGCATCGCCATCGCGGTATCCAGTTCCGACGACAGGCCGATGCCGACCGGAATGTTGTGCTTCTTCCTGATCGCGGTGCCCACGCGCAGCACATCCTCCCAGCTCTTCGGCCCCTTCGGCATGCCCTGCTCGCTCCACAGGTCGATGCGGTAGTTGACCGGGTCGGGCACGAAACTGTCGGAAAAGCCGAAGTACTTCTTCGTCTTCGGGTTGTAGGTGCTGCGCACCGCCAGCTCGATCGGCTTGCCGTGCTTGCGGCCGACCTCGTCGTAGATCTCGCGGTGGTCGATCACCTGCTCCTCGTACGCGGGTGCCGGCGACAGGAACATGAACAGATCGTGGCCCTTCTGCGCCGACACCTCGGCGGCGGCACGCGAGTTCAGCGCGACCACGCCCACGTGGTCGACGATCACCTCGGTGTCGTTCTTGCGACCCCATTCCTTGGTGTAGGTGTTGTCGAACCAGGTGTCGTACGCGGGCACGAAGTGGCTCCACTGCAGGATCTTCAGCGTGCGCGACGCGGCGCGCGCGCGGCGCGGCATCACGTACGGCGCGACGCCGGTGGCGAGGCCCGCGGCGCCGAGGGCGCGCACGAAGCGGCGGCGGCCCGGAGAGGCCGTGGTCAGGTTGTCGCTGTCGTCGTCGCTGGGCAGATGGGTGGCGCTGGTCATAAGGGTCTCCTGATTGTCGAGTTTGCAACGACTCTAGGTCCGGCCCGCCGGCGTCGCCATCGGGAAAGCCTGATAGTCGTCGTCAGCGTTTCCCGACAGCGGCGGTTGCGGCGCTGCGGTAGAGAGCGCCCGACAGCGAATGTCCGGATTGCCCGACAGCGATGGCGCACGCGTGACTCGATACTGCGCGGCATTGCGCGCTGGACCGCGGATCGGCAGGGAGCGACCCGGCGAGCGGCTTACGAGAGGAGTGTTCCATGTCCATGAAGGACTTCCACATCATCGAATGGCTGATCAGCAAGAAGGCGCAGGACGCCGAGATGAAGTAGGCCCGTAGCTGGCGCGTTCCGCGGCCGCAGGAGTCGAATCGATGGCGCAGCAGGCGACCTTTGCCATGCACCCGTCGGCGGCCGAGCCGGCCGATCGCGCGCTGGCCCGGATCTTCAGCGCGTACACGGTGAGCGCGACGCTGTGGCTGGTGTTCGCGACCCTGGTCGGCGTGCTGCTGAGCCTGAAGTTCGCGTATCCGGAGCTTGGCACCACGCCGTGGCTGTCGTTCGGGCGCCTGCGGCCGATCCACACCAACGCCACCTTCTACGCATGGGCCAGCCCGGCGCTGATCGGGCTCGCGTACTACGTGGCCGCGCGCAGCTCGGGGACGAAGCTGGCGAGCCCCGCGCTGGCGTGGGTGTCGCTGTGGCTGTTCAACGTCGCCGCGCTGGTGGGCACGGTGGCGCTCGTGCTCGGGCTGAATGCCGGCGACCAGGAATACCGCGAATGGCTGTGGTGGATCCGCGTGATCCTCGCCGCCGCGCTCCTGACCGCGGTGTGGAACCTGCTCGCCACCGTAGCGCGGCGCGACAGCGACGACGTGTACCTGTCGAACTGGTACACGATCGGCGGCACGCTGTGGACCATCATCATCGTGCTGGTGTCGCTGTTGCCGTGGTACCAGCACGGGCTGGGGCAGGTCGCGGTGCAGGGCTACTTCATGCACAACGCGGTCGGCATGTGGTTCACGCCGCTCGCTCTCGGCATCTTCTACTACGCGCTGCCGAAGCTGATGAACCGGCCGATCTACTCGTACTCGCTCGGCATCTTCGCGTTCTGGACCAACCTCGTCTTCTACCCGATCATCGGCGCGCACCACTTCCTGTTCAGCCCGTTGCCGTGGTGGCTGCAGACGACCGCGATCGTGTTCAGCGTCGCGATGCTGGTGCCGGTGTGGGGCGGCAGCGCGAACTTCCTGCTGACGCTGCGCGGCCGGCCCGAGCGGCTGCATCGCTCGCCGGCGATGTTCGTCCTGGGCGGCGTGCTGAGCTATCTGTTCGGTTCCACGCAAGGCACGTTCGAGGCGTTCCGCTCGCTGCAGCAGACCTGGCACCTGACCAACTTCACGGTCGGCCATTCGCACCTGACGATGTACGGCTTCGTCACGTTCGCGATCTGGGGCGGCGTGTACGCGCTGCTGCCGCGCGCGACCGGCAAGGAGCCGAACCACTGGCTGGTCGGCATCCATTTCTGGCTGGCGACGGTGGGCGTGGTGATCTACGTGCTGGCGCTGTCGATCGGCGGCACCGTGCAGGGGCTGGACTGGATCCGCGGCGCGCCGTTCATTCAATCGGTCACCGACATGGCGCCGTACTGGCTGTGGCGTTCGATCGGCGGCACGCTGATGTTCCTGTCGCACCTGCTGTTCGCGTGGAACGTGTGGGCGATGACCTATGGCGGCGCGCGCGCGTCCTCACCCGCGATCGCGCCGGCCGCGGCTGGAGGGTAGAACGATGAACAAGCTCGTTGCGATCGCCGGCGGATCGACGCTCGTGTACGCGGTGCTGGCGACGCTGATGGGCGTGGTGCCGGGCATCGAGCTGTCGCAGGTGCCGCCGGGGCCGGGTGTCAAGCCGCTGACCGACCTCGAAGCGCGCGGGCGCGACATCTATGTCGCCGAGGGTTGCGCCTACTGTCACACGCAGCAGGTGCGGCCGCTCGCCACCGACAAGATCTTCGGGCGGCCATCGGCGCCGGGCGACTTCGCGTACGCCACGCCGGAGCTGCTCGGCTCCGAGCGCAACGGACCGGATCTCGCCAACATCGGCGCGCGGCAGGCGAGCGACGTGTGGCAGTACATCCACCTGTACGACCCGCGCGCGGTGGTCGCGCCGTCGATCATGCCGTCGTTTCCGTGGCTGTTCGACGTCGTCGACCAGGCACCGCCCGACGTGCAAGCGGTGCCGGTGCCACCGCAGTACGCGCCCGCGCGCGGCGTGGTCGTGCCGCGCGCTGAAGGCCGGGCGCTGGTCGCGTACCTGCTGTCGCTTAAGCAGGTCGCGTTGCCGCAAGCAAGAGCTGCCGAAGCGGCTTCGGCTTCGGCTCCGGCTCCAGCGGCGCCGACGGCGCCGGCCGCCGCAGCGGGCACGGCCGGTGCCGCGGCCGCATTCAACGCGGCGCAGGGTGCGCAGCTCTTCGCGGCCAACTGCGCCGCGTGTCACGGACCGAACGGCGCAGGCGTGCCGAACGTGTTCCCGTCGCTGGTCGGCGATCCGGTCGTCGACGCCGCCGATCCGGCCGAGCACATCGCCACTTTGCTGAATGGCGCGCAGGGACGCACGATCAAGGGAGTCAAGTACGCCGCGGCGATGCCGCCGTTCGCCGCGCAGCTCACCGATGCGCAGATCGCCGACATCATCGGCCACGAGCGCACGTCGTGGGGCAACAAGGCGCCGACGGTCACCGCGGCACAGGTCGCCGCCGTGCGCGCGAAGAAGTGAGAGCGCTATGGAACATCATGCGATGATGATGTCCGGCGCCGGCAACCTGATCGTGATCGCGCTCACTGGCGCCGTCACGATCGCCTGCTTCGTGGCGTTGCTGTGGATGCTCGTCCGGCCGGGCGAGCGGGATCCGCGGCATCCGAAGTATCGCGTGCTGCGCGACGATCACTGAACGATGCGATGGAAGAAGCCCGCGTCCGCATCTATCTCGACGACGGTGCCGAGCCGGTTGCCGACTACGTGCCGCCGATCACCGTCAACCTCGACACGCACGGGCTCGCCGACGGCGAGCACCGGCTGCGCATCGAGGCGCGCGATCGCAGCGGCCGCGTCGGGCTGCGCCACGTGCCGTTCGAGGTGCGCAACGGCCCCGGCATCACGCTGAGCGGCCTGCGCGCGGGCTCGATCGTGCGCGGCATGCTCAATGTCACCGTCAACGCGTTCGGCGCGGAGGAGCCGTTCGAGCCGCGCCGTGCCGAGTCGCCGTCGCCGATTCCGGTATGGTTGTGGGTGCTGAGCCTGGTAATCGTCGCGTGGGCCACGTGGTACGTCGCGGTGCTGTGGACGCCGCCACCCGCGCTGGCGCAGACGCCGACGTACTCCACGCCCTCGATGTGGCTGCACTGAAGAAGTCTTCCCTCTCCGCGCTGCTCGCCGAGATTCGCGCCTGTCGCGCCTGCGCGCCGCACCTTCCGCTGGGCCCGCGGCCGGTGCTGCGCGCGTCGGCCACGGCGCGGCTGCTGATCGTCGGTCAGGCGCCGGGGCTGCGCGTGCATCGGAGCGGAATCCCGTGGGACGACGCCAGCGGCGAGCGGCTGCGCGAATGGCTCGCGCTCGATCGCGCGACGTTCTACGACGAAGCGCGCATCGCGATCGTCCCAATGGGTTTCTGCTACCCGGGGCGGGGTGCTAGCGGCGATGCGCCGCCGCGGCCCGAATGCGCGCGCCTGTGGCACGACCGGCTGCTCGCGCATCTGCCGCGCATCGAACTGGCGCTGCTCGTCGGCCAGTACGCGCAGCGCCACTTCCTCGGCGCGCGCCGCCAGGCGTCGCTGACGGAGACGGTCGCCGCGTGGCGCGACTACCTGCCGCGCCATCTGCCGCTGCCGCACCCGTCGCCGCGCAACCAGCCGTGGCTGGTGCGCCATCCGTGGTTCGCGCGCGAACTGCTGCCGCAGTTGCACGCGCGGGTGGCGCGGCTAATGACGTGATGCGCGCCGCGCTGTGCCGCGGCCCAGCAGCACATCGCGCAGCACGACCGCGTCGTTGTGTTCCTCGTCATGCGCCGAGTACACCAGCGTGATCGGGCCCCGGCGCGCGAGCGCGCGCAGTTGCCGCAACAGGCCGGCGTGGCCGTGCATTTCTTGCGCGTAGCGGGCGCGAAACTGCGGCCAGCGCGCCGGGTCGTGGCCGAACCATTGGCGCAACTCGTTGCTCGGCGCGATGTCTTTCAGCCAGCGATCCAGCGCCGCGCGGTCCCTGCTGATGCCGCGCGGCCACAATCGATCGACGAGGATGCGCGTGCCGTCATCCGGTGACGGTGCTTCGTAGGCGCGCTTCAGGTGGACGTTGCGGGAACTTATCCGAGTGCCCATCGGGTCACCTCGCTGGAGCGAAACACATGCTCGCGAGCGGCCCGCGCTACAGCGGGGCTGGTTTCTGCGCGGCGTCCATCGCGTCGATCGCGAGCGCGGCGTGAGCATAGGCGGCGCCGGCGCGCATCTCCGTGGCGACCCAGATCGCCTCCATGATCTCCTGCTCGGTCGCGCCGTGCTTCAGTGCCAGTTCGGTGTGGCCGCGAATGCAGTACGGGCACTGCGTCACGTGCGCGACCGCCACGGCGATGATCTGCTTGGTCTTTGCCGGCAGCGCCCCATCGGCGAAGACCTTTTCTCCGAACGCCTTGAACGCGTCGAGCGCCTGCGGCGCCAGTTCGCGGCGCTTGTGCGCCATCTGCCGTGTCGGGGTGGGATACATCGAAGACGTCATGTCGTGCTCTCCTGGCGATGCCGCGCTCGCCGCGCTGACACCCGTCGTGCGGCGGCGCTTGCATGCGCGAAGCCGCGCAACATTGAGAACCCGGCGATAGGCCGGAAGTTCAATCCGGAGTCACACCACGGCTTATTAGCCGTACATCGCCGTGCCCGCGATCACCGCGGCATCGAGCGCGATCCATCCCACGCAGGGCAGGTAGATATTGCGGTCGCTCTGCTGCAGGCCGTACCAGAACCACAGCAGCGCCGAGACCAGATAGGCGCCCCACGACAGCACGGAGACCCCGGCCGCCTCGTGGTGGATCCAGATCGTCCACACCTGGGGGATGGTCATCAGCATCGTGGCAATCGACATCAGTCCCAGCACGCGGCGCAGTGGCGTCGTGGGCTGCCTGTCGTCGGCGATCGTGCGTTGCATGCCATGCGGTTCCATCGCGTCCTCCGAAGTCGAGCCGGGCCGGTGCAGCGCATTGTCTCGATTCGCGCGCCCGGCGCGATCACGCCGGCGCGACTGCCCGATCGCCTGGCCGCACAGGACCGCGCGCTGGCCGCAATCCACGCGGCGCTCGGGCACCCGCGGCCCGAGCTGGCTTCGCTGCCGAACGAGACCGGGCCCACGCAGTCCAAGAATCCATGGGATCTCAGGCGAAGCGAAGGCGGCTGAACGGAGCGCACGGACAGCGCGCGCAATCAGGATCGTGAGCGGGAGACTGTCATGGACAACGCACGGAATCACCAGGCGCGCTCGGAGCCCACTGCGGCCGACAGCGGGGATCATGACGAGTGGCTGATCGACGAAGCGCTCGATGAATCATTTCCCGCCAGCGACCCCGCGGTGCATACGCGACCCGGAAGCACGCTCGCGGTTCGCTACACATCCGACCGGCGCACGCGGCGTTGATTGCCGCCTTCGGCCCGTTCGCGATGTCACGCCCGCGGCGATCGCGCAGCCTGCTGCCGCAGCCAGTGCCTGAACTCGCAGCATGCCTGGACCAGCGGCCGGCGGAATGCGCCGCCGTAGCCGGAGCGGTTCAGCAGCGCGTGGCGATAGATCGACAGCGTGCGTCGCACCCACGCGACCGTGGCAGGCAAGCCGTCTCTCTGCAGCAGGAACGCGATCCGTCCGTCTTCGCTCGCCATCGGCGCGGGGTCAGAACGACTCGCCGAGCAGCCGCGCGCGAATGCGCTCGATCGCGCGCGACGGGCTGAGGTGCTTCGGGCAGACCTCGGTGCAGTTCATGATCGTGCGGCAGCGGTACAGGCGGTACACGTCGTCGAGGAAGTCGAGCCGCTCGCGGGTGGCGCGGTCGCGGCTGTCGGCGATGAAGCGGTACGCCTGCAGCAACCCGGCCGGGCCAATGTACTTGTCGGGATTCCACCAGTAGGGCGGGCAGAAGCCGCTGCAGCACGCGCACAGGATGCATTCGTACAGTCCGTCGAGCTGCGCGCGCTCGGCCGGGCTCTGCAGCCGTTCGCGCTCGGGCGGTGGCTCGTCGTTGATCAGGTACGGCCGCACCGAGTGGTAGTGGGCGAAGAACTGCGTCATGTCGACGATCAGGTCGCGAATCACCGGGAATCCCGGCAGCGGCCGCAGCACGACCGGTTGCTTCAATTCCGTCAGCGGCGTGATGCAGGCCAGGCCGTTGCGGCCGTTGATGTTCATCGCGTCGGAGCCGCACACGCCTTCGCGGCAGGAGCGCCGGAACGCCAGGCTGTCGTCGGACTCGCGCAGGCGCAGCAGCAGGTCGAGCAGCATGCGGTCGGTGCGCGCCGGCGCGATGTAGTAAGCCTGCATCCGCGGCCGTGCATCGTGCTCGGGGTTGTAGCGGTAGATCGAGAGCTTCATGGCGTCTCAGCGCAGGTGCAACGCCGCCAGCGCGAGCAGGAACACGGCGCCGGTGGCCGCGAGCGCGAGCGCGGCCGCGACCAGCACCGCGGCGCGCAGCGCGCGCGCATGGACATAGTCGAGAACGACATCGCGCGCGCCGACCCACGCGTGCACCAGCAGCGCGACGAAGCCGAGCGCGAGCGCAACGCCGAGCGCCGGCCGCGCGACCAGCGCGCGCCACGCCGCGTAGTCGCCCGGCGGCGCGGCCGACAGGCCGATGGCGAACGCCGGCACGAGAGCGAGCAGGATCACGGCCGAGATCCGCTGCGCGGTCCATGCACGCAGTCCGGTGAGCAGTCTCATTGCAGCCAGACCGCCGCAGCGGCGACCAGGATCACGGCGCCGGCCGCCAGTACCGCCCAGGCCGTCGCACGGCCGGCGCGCAGCGACGCGCCGATGCCGGCGTCCATCAGCAGATGCCGCAGGCCGGCGAGCAGGTGATAGGCGAGCGCGGCGGCCAGCAGCACCAGCACGAGACGGACCGGCAGCGATCGGCTCCACTGCGCGACGTCGGCGAAGCCCTCGGCGCTCGCCAGCGAGTGCGCGAACGCGTAGGCGGCGAACGGCGCAGCCAGTGCGAGCAGCACGCCGGTCACGCGATGTGCGATCGATGCCAGTGCGCCGGGCGGAAACGACAGCTCGCGCAGGTCGAGGAAGCGCGGTCGCCCGGCTCGCCTCGCTCGCGGATGCCCACGCACGACCTCCGATCCCATCGAGTCTGCCTTCAGCGGCGGATGCGGCTCAGCCAGTCCGTGATCTGTTCGAGGGTGGTGCGGCCGAGGCGATCGACGACACCGGCCGGATGCGGCTGCGTCACGGCGGGCTCGTCGCGCCCGGTCGCGGACACCTCGTGCGGCAGCGGGGGCCGGTGCTGGTGCAGGTCGGAGCCGCCGAACTGATGATCGTGCAGGTGCGCGGCGGCACGCAACCGGTACAACGTGCCGCAGTAGGGGCAGAGAATTTCGCCGGTCTGCAGGATGTCGAGATAGACGCGCGGATGGTCGAAGACGACCGGGTCGCCCATGCGCGGGCAGGCAAGCGGCAATTCGGCGGCGGTGACATCGACCACGCGCGTCGGCACGGGTCCGGATGACGAGGATGCATCGCCCGTCGGCGCGATGCGGTCGGCGCTCGGGGGACGGATCCCGGCATCGGACCGTTGCGCGGCAATGTGCGAGGACATGGGGAAAAGCTCGTTGCGAGATGCGCGATCGTTGCGGCCGCGGAACGCTCGTCGGATCGTACCGCGCCGCCCGATTGGACCCGCCAGCATGCGCCGGGTTCGCGGCGCGGCCACCCTGCCATCCCTTCAAGCGCTTCGCCGCGCCGGACGAAGTGGCGGCGATGATCGCGTGCGTGTGCAGCGCGGCCGCGTTGGCAACGACAGGGGCCGCGCTGCGAATCGACGGCGGCGTGGTGCCCTCGATGGCGTAGTCGCCGCCCGCTGCGTCGCCTGCTCGAGCGGCCCGACACCGGTCGCGGTTACGGCACGATCGTGCAGCGCCCGTTGGCGCGCTCATCGATCGTCAGTCGATGGGTAGACGAGGGCGCCGTCCTTCACGACCGCCCACGGCGTCAGCGCGTGCGGCAGCGTGTGGCCCTTGCCGACGATGTGCTCGACCGCGAGTCCGTGCACGACGAGCGCATCGGCGATCAGCGAGCGGTGGCAGCGCCACGGCACCGCCTCTGCGCACATCAGCGCGAACCGCCGCGATTGCGCGCTCGCGATCAGCGCCTGCAGCGCGGCCGCGAAGTCGGGCGTCTGCATGTAGTCGGCGAAGCCGCGAAAGGACGCGTTGTGCCATCCGGCATTCGGGGAATCCTGCCGTGCGCGGCGCAGTCCGCCAAGCGCGGGCGTGTGCTGATAGTCGATGCCGGCATCGGCGAGCGCGGCAGTGAGCGAGTCTCGGTTGAACTGCGGGTTGGTCCGCGAGCGCGGGATCGTGCGCACGTCCACCACGCCGGCGGCGGCGTGAATCCGCAGCAGTTCGACCAGTTCGGCGACGCTGCGCGTCGAGTGGCCGATCGTCAGCACGGTCGCGACGCGCGGTTGCGGCTGCTGCTCGATTGGTGTTTGGGAGCGCATCGACACCGGAATGCAACGCAGAACCGCCGCGCCCGGCCGCGACGGCACGCCCCGATCCTACTGCGCCATCGACGGCGCAGCGGCGGCGTCACAGCGCTGCGCGACGCGCCGATGACGCAAAGTGCGCGCTATAGTCGACGCGAGAAAAGGGTCTGCCGACGGATCAGGGGGAACCTCATGCACCATCACGTCATCGTGTCGTTCGGGAAGGACAACGACCTGGAGTTCAGGTTCGGCGCGCAGGATCTCGCGGGCACGACGGCAGAGCAGGCCCGCCGGTGGTTCGACCGCGAGTTCGTCGATTTCGAATGCGACGTGGCCACGCCGGTGGGCAAGATCCTGCTCGCCGACCGCATTCTCGCGGTGGCCAGGTACGCGGGCGAGCGGCACTTCCGCGAGACGCCCGATTGGGCCGAGCAGTTCGCGCACAACGCGGCGCTGCTGCTCGGCAAGCAACTGATTCGCGTCGACGTCGCGAACAACACGCTCGGCTACTGAGGCCATCGGCGGCGCACGTTGCATGCATGCGAGTGCGGTTTGCCGCTGGGGCGTCGTCGTCGGCCTTCCGTCGATTCGCGCCGGCGTCGTCGCGCAGCGGTAAGTGATCGCTGCCTGTCGCTCGATCGAACTTTCGGCGTGTTTCGCAAGGCGGCCGCGCGGCGGTCGCGCGAAGTTGACACGCTTTGTTCCTCCTTTCGGGATAGCGGCGATGCGTAACGCGCGGCACACTGCACTTGTCGTATCGAGGTTCGGGAGTCGTGGTGGAAGTTTCGCCGTTCGTGACAATGTTCTTCTCCTTGCTCGGCGCCGCGTTCTGCGCGCTGTCGATCGACTCGCGGCAGCGCATCTTCCGCGCGATCGCGGTCGTGGCCAGCGTCGTCGCCGGGCCGCTGCTGCTCGCCAAGGCGATCGGCGTCGCGGTGGCGGCGATGGCCATCGCGGTGTTCACGCTGTTCTTCTCCACCTTCCTCACCGTGCGCTGGCAGTGCACGGCCGGCCTGCAGCAGTCGCACGATTTCGGCGACGAGTGACGCGCCGCCCGCGCGTCGTCAAGCGTATCGTCGTCTCGGCGCCCGTCAGCAGCACGCACGGCGCCGCGAACGGCTGACGCCGTCGCGCGACCTGCCGCGCGATTCCCGCAAGCACGCGTCCCACGTCGCGCGCCTCGCCATCGAGACGGTCGCCGAGGATGTGCGCGGCGCTGCCGGCTGCCTTCGCGACGCGCGCAGCCGCTTCGAGCGCAGCCTGTGCTTCGGCCACGATGTGCGTCCTGATGGCTGCGAGCTGGAGTCACCCCGCTTGGCGCGTTCCCCGTGGCCGCCGTTGCTGAGCATCGTCAAGTCGGCGGTGAGCTTCGGCATGGCGGATCCATGATCGCGAGTGGCCGTCGATAGCCCGGCGCGCGCAGCGCTCACGCTTTCCCGCGAGGTCGGGCACGATCCGCAACGGCGGCGGGTGCGGTCAACACGATCACGCGAGCCTGCGACACGAGCTACGGGGCGCGCGCGCTGGCCCTTCGGCGACAATGCGCGCTCGCACGCTCGGGCCGCCGTGGCGCGAGGCGTGGGTGACAGTCGAAGGTGACACCTCGCCGTCGTACGGCGGGCGACCAGCAGGATGGGAAATCGTTTGTGACGCCGCCACCGGCTCCGGGCGGGACACGAGTCTCGAAGGCAGAACGCAACGCGAGCGACGCCGCGCGCGTCGCGAAAGCGCCGCCACGTCCCGGCGCGCGCGCTGCCGCGCACGCGAAGTCCCGGCGGCGCAGCCGTCATCGACGCCGGCGATTTCGCTTCGGCCTTCGACACGCGCTGCTGATTTCGCTGCTCGTCCATGCGCTGCTCCTGACGCTGCAACTGAAGCCGGAAACGCCGAGGCCCGCCGGGGGAGGCGGATCGCCGGGCAGCGAGTTCGACACGGCTCCGGCGCTGACCGTCGTCATCGACTCGGGACAGAGTGCGCAGCCTGCCGTCACGCCGCCGCCGCCGGCCGTAGCTGAAAGCGCGCCGGCCGCGCGGAGTGCGACTGCCGGTTCTGCGCCCGCGGACAGCTTCGTCGCGCTGAACATCCCCGCGCCGCCACCGGTCGCTCCTCTGCCGCCACCGCCAGCTCCCGCCGCGCCGCCGAGGCCGCCAACTCCCGCCGCGCCGCCGAAGCCGCCACCTCCCGCCGCGCTGCCGAAAGCGGCGGCTCCGCGGCCGCAGGCACCAACGCACCGCTCGCGCGCGCCGGCGCATCTCGAGGCCCGCGCCAAGTCCGCGCCGTCGCGGAAGCACGAGGGCGCTCGCGCCGCAGCGCGACCGCTCCCCGCGCCCGAAGTGATTGCATCGACAACGCCGAATCCGGACACGTTCACGGTGCCGAAGCCGGTGCCGAACATGCCGCCGACGCAGCAGCCGCCCGGTGCGGGCAGCGAAATCAACGGCACGACCGAAGCGGGCAGCGCCGCTGCGGCGGCTCAGGCACAAGCCGAAGCCGAGCAGCGCGCGCGCGCCGAAGCTGCGGCGCGTGAACTGGCTGAACAGGTCGCCCGACGCGAGCAGCAACTCGAACTCGAACGGCAGGAAGCGCAGCGCCAGGAGGAACTTCGACAGCAAGCGTTGCGCGAGGAGGCGCAGCGCCAAGAGGACCAGAGGCAAGAAGAACTGCGGCAGCAGGCATTGCGTGAAGAGCAGCAACGGCAGGAGGCGCAACGGCAGGAAGAACTCCGGCAACAGGTGTTGCGCGAGGAGGCGCAGCGACAGGAGGCATTGCGGCAGGAAGCTGCGCGCCAGGAGGCTGCACGTCAGGAAGCAGCACGTCAGGAAGCCGCCCGGCAGGAAACGGCGAGACAAGAGGCCGCAAGGCAGGAGGCAGCGAGGCAAGAAGCCGCAAGGCAGGAAGCAGCGCGAGCGGAGGCAGCGAGGCAAGAAGCGGCACGGCAGGAAGCAGTCAGACAAGAGGCAGCACGGCAGGAGGCTGCACGTCAGGAAGCCGCGAGGCAGGAAGCGGCGAGGCAGGAAGCAGCTAGGCAGGAAGCAGCTAGGCAGGAAGCAGCTAGGCAGGAAGCCGCCCGGCAGGAGGCTGCACGTCAGGAAGCGGCGAGGCAAGAATCCGCAAGGCAGGAAGCAGCGCGAGCGGAGGCAGCGAGGCAAGAAGCGGCACGGCAGGAAGCGGCCAGACAAGAGGCAGCACGGCAGGAGGCCGCACGTCAGGAAGCAGCGAGGCAAGAAGCCGCAAGGCAGGAAGCCGCAAGGCAGGAAGCGGCGAGGCAAGAAGCGGCACTGCAGGAAGCGGCCAGACAAGAGGCAGCACGGCAGGAGGCCGCACGTCAGGAAGCGGCGAGGCAAGAAGCCGCGAGGCAGGAGGCCGCGCGTCAGGAAGCAGCAAGGCAGGAAGCAGCGAGGCAGGAAGCGGCACGCAAGGCAGCCGAGCTGGAGGCGCAGCGTCGGGGCGCGGAGGAGCAGGCACGCCGACAGGCGGCGGAGCGGGAGGCTGCCGGGCGAGCGCTTGCCGAGGCCGGCGGCGAGCGCTCGCGCGAACGCGGCGCGGGTTCGTCGGAGGGACAGGGCACCGACCGCGGG
>JAKORH010000195.1 GCA_029777935.1 Pseudomonadota bacterium | reverse complement strand
GGGTCCCGCCCCCCGCCCGCCCCGCCGGAGGCCCTTAACCCTTAAACGTCCAGATTCGCTACCGACAATGCATTCTCGACGATAAAATCGCGGCGCGGTTCGACGATATCGCCCATCAGCGTCGTGAAGATCTCATCGGCAAGGTCGGCTTCCTCGACTTCGACGCGCAGCAGCGCGCGGGCGGTGGGGTCGAGCGTGGTTTCCCACAGCTGTTCGGCGTTCATTTCGCCCAGCCCCTTGTAGCGCTGGATGCCGAGCCCCTTGCGGCCGGCTTCGAAGATCGCGTCGAGCAGTTCTGACGGGCGGCGGATCGTCTGGCTGCCGAGCTTGGCGGGCACGGCATAGGTCGCGGCCTCCTCGCGGCCGAGCGCGTGGAGTTTACGGGCTTCGGCCGACACCAGCAGCGCGCGGTCGATGACATAATGGTCGGTGACGCCGCGCAGCATGCGGCTGAAGTGATAGCTGCCTTCCTCCGCGGGCTCGGCGACCCAGCCGGGGATGTCGTCGCTGGCATCGAGCCAGGCGGCGGTGCGGCTGGCGGCGGCGGCGAGCGCTTCACGGTTGCCCGCGAATGCCGGATCGAGCGCGCCAGTCAAGGCGAGCGCCTCGATGATGCGGCTGTCGTAGCGGCGTGGCACATAGGTCATCAGCACCTTGAGCCGACGCGCGTGTTCGACGAGCGCGCGCAGGTCGTTGCCGGTGCGCGGGCCGGCGGCGGTGTCGAGCACGAGGCCGGTGAGGCCGCTATCGACCAGATATTCGTCGAGCGCCGGATTGTCCTTGAGATAGACCTCCGAGCGGCCGCGCGCGACTTTGTACAGCGGCGGCTGCGCGATGTAGAGGTGCCCGCCGCGGATGAGTTCGGGCATCTGGCGGTAGAAGAACGTCAGCAGCAGCGTGCGGATGTGCGCGCCGTCGACGTCGGCGTCGGTCATGATGACGATCTTGTGGTAGCGCAGCTTTTCGAGCTTGAACTCGTCGCGGCCGATGCCGCAGCCGAGCGCCTGGATGATCGTGCCGATTTCGCGGCTCGACAGCATGCGGTCGAAGCGCGCGCGCTCGACGTTGAGGATCTTGCCGCGCAGCGGCAGGATCGCCTGGAACGCGCGGTTGCGGCCTTGCTTGGCCGAGCCGCCAGCCGAGTCACCTTCGACGAGGAACAGCTCCGACTTCGCCGGGTCGCGTTCCTGGCAGTCGGCGAGCTTGCCGGGCAGGCTGGCGATATCGAGCGCGCCCTTGCGCCGCGTCAGGTCGCGGGCCTTCTTCGCGGCTTCGCGCGCCGCGGCCGCGTCGATGATCTTGGCGATGATCGTGCGTGCGTGCGCGGGGTTTTCCTCGAGCCATTCGGCGAGCTTGTCGGCGATCAGCGATTCGAGCGGCTGGCGCACTTCGGACGAGACCAATTTGTCCTTGGTCTGGCTGCTGAACTTCGGGTCGGGCAGCTTGACCGAGATGATCGCGGTCAGGCCTTCGCGCATGTCGTCGCCGGTCAGCGAGACCTTCTCCTTTTTGAGCGAGCCCGACTTGTCGGCGTAGGTGTTGAGCGTGCGCGTCAGCGCGGCGCGGAACGCCGCCAGATGCGTGCCGCCGTCGCGCTGCGGGATGTTGTTGGTGAAGCACAGCACCTGTTCGT
>JAKORH010000194.1 GCA_029777935.1 Pseudomonadota bacterium | reverse complement strand
GATCGATTCGAACTTCTTCGTCAGCTCGCGCGCGACGATCACGCGCTGCGCCGGATCGAACGCGGCGGCGATCGCGTCCGCGGTGACGGTGATCCGGTGCGGCGCCTCGAGCAGGATCGTCGCGTGCCCGCTCGCGGCCGCCTCGCGCAGCACCTTTGCGCGCTCGCGCGCCCCGCTCGGCGCGAAGCCGATGAACGTCCACGCCGTCTCTGCGAGCCCGGCCGCGCTGAGCGCCGCCGTCACGCTGCTGGCGCCGGGCACCGGCACGATCCGGTGGCCCGCGTCGCGCAGCGCGCCGACGATCTTCGCGCCCGGGTCGGACAGCGCCGGCGTGCCGGCATCGGTGACGAGCGCGATGCGCTGGTCGCGCGCCAGCCTCTCGGCGATGCGCGCGGCCGCTGCGCGCTCGTTGTGCTCGTGTGCCGCCAGCAGGGGCGCGTCGAGCCGATAGCGCGCGAGCAGCGGCGCGGTAATGCGAGTGTCCTCGCATGCGATCGCGTCCATCTGCGATAGCACCCACAGCGCGCGCAACGTAATGTCTGCGACATTGCCGATCGGCGTGGCCACCACGTACAGTGCGCCGGCCGGCATGTCCTGATCCGCCACGCCGCTCAAAGCGATCAGTGGATCGTGGTTCCAGAACGGCTTGCGTTCCATGTGGTTTCGAATCCTCTCGCTGTGCGCCGCTGCCGCGTGCCTGTCGTGGCCGGCCCGCGCGCAGGCGCCGCAGGCTGCGCCCGCCGCGCCGGCCGAGGCCGCGATCGCGCTGATTGTGCCCGCTTCGGACCCGGCGTTCGCGCGCGCGGCCGAGGCGGTGCGCGAGGGCTTCTTGGCCGCGCACCGCAGCCTGCGCGCGCAGGTGGCGATCCAGGTCATCGAGACCGACGCCACCGCTGTGCAGGCAGTCTCGGCGCTGCAGACGGCGCGCGACCACGGTGCGCAGCTCGTGGTCGGGCCGTTGACGCGCAACGCGGTCAACGGCGTCGTCGAGCGCGGCGATGCCGGCATGCCCATGCTGCTTCTGAACGTGCCGGACAACGACGCGGCGGTCGCGCAGTCGCAGCTCGCGTTCGGCATCGGGGTCGAGGCCGCGGGGGCGCTGATGGTGCGCGAGGCGCTGCGCACGATCGATCCGGGCGTGACTCCCTCGGCCGCACGCCGCTACGTGGTCGTGTTCGGCGCGGGTCCGCTCGCGCGCCGCACGGGTGCGGCGTTCGTCGCCGCGCTGAAGCAGGCCGGCGCGCCGGCCTTCACGCTCGACTACCCGCAATACGGCGCCGACGGCGTGGCACGCGAGATCGGCAAGGCGCCGGTCAACGCGATCTTCCTGGCGCTCGAACCGGAAGATGCCGCGCAGGTGCGCAGCCGGCTGCCGATCGACGCGCCGCTGTACGCCACGTCGCAGATCAACGCCGGCGGCCCGCTGCTCGCCAACGATCTCGAAGGCGTGCGCTTCGTCGACATGCCGTGGCTGCTCGATCCGGACCGGCCGGCGGTGAAGACGTTCGCGCGCGCGCCCGACGCGTACAACAACAACCTGCAGCGGCTGTACGCGCTCGGCATCGATGCCTACCGGGTCGGGCTCGAGTGGCTCGCGCGCCGCGCGCGTTTCGAGCTCGACGGCGTGACCGGCTGGCTGCGCGTGGATCGCGTGCGCTCGGCACGGGTGGAACGAACGCCGATCTTCGCGGTCTTTCGCGAAGGCCGCATCGAACGCAGCGATGCGGTTCGCGAAGTCACGCGTTGAAACGGGTTCATCATGAGTTTTCTCAGAAGGCGACCGGGCGTTCGCACGCCCAGGCAGCGCGCCGGCGACGCGGCCGAGCAGGCCGCGTGCGAGCGCCTGCAATCCAGCGGATGTCGTATCCTCGCGCGCAACGTGCGCTACCGTGAGGGCGAACTGGACATCGTCGCGCAGGACGGCGACACCGTCGTGTTCGTCGAGGTGCGGATGCGCAGCGACGATCGGTTCGGAGGCGCGGCGGGGAGCGTCGACCGGTTCAAGCGGCGGCGGCTGGCGCGTGCCGCGCGGCACTATCTCGCCGAGCATTTCGGCGGCCGGGCCGGGGCGGCGCTGCCGCCGTGCCGGTTCGACGTGATCACGGCCGACGATCATGGCGTCGGCGAATGGATTCGCAACGCATTTTCGGAAACGGGAGACTGAATGAGACGAAGCGTGATGCGGTGGGCGGCCCTGGCCGCGATCTCGATGGCGGCGGCAGGTTGCGCGCCGCTGGTCATCGGCGGCGCGGTCGCCGGCGGTGCGCTGGTGATGACGGACCGGCGCACGGTCGGCACGCAGCTCGACGACGAGACGATCGAACGCCGCATCAATCGCGCGCTGGCCAACAAGTTTCCGCGCGACACGGCCAACATCGACGTGGCGAGCTACAACCGCAAGGTGCTGCTGACCGGCGAGGTGACCACGCAGCAGGCCAAGGACGAGGCGGAGCAGATCGCGCGCTCGACCGAGAACGTGCGCGACGTGGTCGACGAACTCGTGGTCGGCCCGCTGTCCACGCTCGGCGCACGCACCGACGACACCGCCACCACCGCCAAGGTGCGCGCGGCGCTGATCGATGCCAAGGAGGTGCCGGCGGCGACGATCCGCGTCGTGACCGAGCACGGCGTCGTCTACCTGATGGGGCGCGTGACCGAAACCGAAAGCACCTACGCGGCCACGGTGGCCAGCCGCACGTCCGGCGTCAAGCAGGTGGTGAAGCTGTTCGACTACCTGACGCCGACCGAGTTGACCGAAGTGCAGTCCAGGCAGGAACGGCCCGCCCAGCCAGCCTCCGACGCGCCGCGCAAGTAGCGCGCGGGCCGGCTCAGCCGAAAATCCGCTTGCGCGGCGGCGCGGTTCTCTTATAGTCCGCCGCTCGCTGGGCGACTTCGTCACGGAGGTGCGGCATGGTGGGCTGGCTGATCTTTCTCGGCTTGATCGCGCTGCTGGTGTTCTGGGCCATCGGCGCCTACAACCGCCTGGTCGGACTGCGCAACCAGTTCAAGAACGCGTTCGCGCAGATCGACGTGCAACTGAAGCGCCGTTACGACCTGATCCCGAATCTGGTCGAGACCGCCAAGGGGTACATGAAGCACGAGCGCGAGACGCTCGAGGCCGTGATCAAGGCGCGCAACAGCGCGGTCACTGCCAACACCGCGGCCGCAGCCAACCCCGCCGATCCGGGCGCGATCCAGAACCTTTCGGCCGCCGAGGGCGCGCTGCGCGGCGCGCTCGGCAAGCTCTTCGCGCTCGCGGAAGCCTATCCGGACCTGAAGGCCAACCAGAACATGATGCAGCTCTCCGAGGAGCTGACCGGCACCGAGAACAAGATCGCGTTCGCGCGCCAGGCCTTCAACGATTCGGTGATGACGTTCAACACCGCGGTCGAGCAGTTCCCGTCAAACGTCATCGCGAGCGCGTTCTCCTTCAAGCCCGCCGAACTGCTGGCCGCCACCGAGGCGCCGGAAGAGAAGAAGGCGGTCAAAGTGCAGTTCTGACTGATCGTCGGGCGTCGAGCGTCGGGCGTCGGGCGCTTGCGTCGGACGCGCGACGCCCGACGCCGGACGCCGGACGCGCATGAACTTCTTCGAGCACCAGGACGAGGCACGCCGCCACACGCAGCGGCTGATCGTGCTGTTCGTGCTGGCGGTGATCGGGGTAGTGGTCGCGGTCAACTCCGTCGGCGCCTTCGTCTACCTGTCGATCGCGCCCCACCCGCGCTACGTTTCCGGGGCCGCGGTGCTGCCCAACGGCTTCTACGCGGTGAACACGCTGGTGACGCTGGCGCTGATCGGCGGCGGCACGTGGTGGGAGACTGCGCGTCTGTCCGCCGGCGGCGCGGCAGTGGCGAAGATGGTCGATGCGCGGCTGATCGATCCGTCGACCTCCGATCTGCTCGAGCGCCGGCTCGTCAACGTGGTCGAGGAGATGGCGATCGCCGCGGGAATTCCCGTGCCGCGCGTGTACGTGATGGACCACGAGAACACGATCAACGCGTTCGCCGCCGGCCACTCGATCAACGACGCGATCGTCGCCGTCACGCGCGGCACGCTGACGCGCTTGAACCGCGACGAGCTGCAGGGCGTGATCGGGCACGAGTTCTCGCACATCCTGAACGGCGACATGCGGCTGAACATCCGGCTGATCGGTGTGTTGTTCGGGCTGCTGATGATCGCGATGTTCGGCAGCTTCATGATGCAGATGAGCCGCGGCAACCGCGATCGCGGCGCCGGCGCGTTCGTCATCGCCGGGCTGGTACTGTGGATCGTCGGCTACATCGGCGTGTTCTTCGGCCGGCTGATCAAGGCCGCGGTGTCGCGCGAGCGCGAGTTCCTGGCCGACGCGAGCAGCGTGCAGTTCACGCGCAATCCCGACGGCATCGGCGGCGCGCTGCGCAAGATCGGGGGCTTGGGCGGCGTGGGCGGCATGGCGCCGCTCGTGGCGCCGGCCGATCCGTCGCTGCCGCAGCAGGTCGAGACCGCGCACGAACTGCGCGCGCGCGGCGTGAACGTGAACCTCGGCGACGGTGTCGGCAGTCACATCGGCCACGCGCACGCCGAGACCCTTTCGCACATGTTCATCGCGCCGGCGCGGCTGGCGTTCGCGAGCGGGATGATGTCGACGCATCCGCCGCTGGAAGAGCGCATCCGGCGCGTCTACGGCCGCCCGCAGCCCTTCCTGCCCGCGCCCGAGCAGCCGCTGCAGCTTGCGATGGAGGCGGCATCGGGCGCGCGCGGCGCCGCGGCGGAGGAATTGCCGCCGATCGAATACACCGCGAGTCCCGTCGCCGGGCTCGTCGCCGGAGCAGCCGCGGCGGCCGATCCCTCGGCGCACGTGCACGGCGCGATCGGCGCACTGCACCCGCAGTCACAGGACTTCGCGCGCAGTCTCACGCAACGCGCGACCGACGAGATCGAGGCCGTGCTTACCGACAGCACGCAGGTGCAACTGCTGGCGCTCGCGATGCTGATCGAGAACGGCCAGCCATTCAGCGGCCAGCAGCGCCAGCTCGTGACCGAAGCGTTCGGCACCTCCGCCGCGCAGCGCGTCGACGCGATGCACGAACGCATCCAGGAACTGCCGCCGGGCCGGCGGCTCCCGCTGCTCGACCGCGCGATGCCGGCGCTGCGCAAGCTGTCGGTCGATGGCGCCGAACGGCTGCTGCTGCTCGCACACGGGCTGATCGCCGCCGACGGGCGCGTGACGCTGGCGGAATTCCTGCTGTTCACGGTGCTGAAGCGGCGCATCGGCCGCAACGCGCAGCGCGCGGTGCCGGTGAAGTTCCGCAACGTGGCCGACATCGCGGGCGACGCCGCGCTCGTGCTGTCGCTGATCGCCGCGGTGCGTCTGCCCGAGAAAGCGGAGCACGCTTTCAACGCGGGCGCGCTGCTGCTTCCCGGCGTCGAGGCGGCGCGCACCGATGCGGCAGCGATCCGGCTCGACGAAGTGTCGGCCGCGCTGGAGCGGCTGAATCAGCTCGCGCCGCTCGCCAAGCCGCAACTGATCAAGGCGTGCACTGCCGCCGCGTTCGTCGACGGCCAGACCAACTGGAAAGCCGCGAGCTGCCTGCGCACGATCTGCGCCGCCCTCGACGCGCCGCTGCCGCCGCAGATCGACGGCGCGCCGGAGGACGACAAGCCGACTGCTGCCGCCGCGAAGCCCATGCAGGGCGAGTTGCTGTGATCGGGCGCGCTATCTGATCGCCCCGAACACCTTCTTCAGGATCTCGCTGCCGGTGCCGACCGGATCCTGGCGAATCTTCTTCTCTTCCTCGCCGATCATGAAGTACATGCCGTCGAGCGCCTTGCCGGTCACGTGGCGCTCGATCCTGGCCTGATCGCCGCGCACCAGCCCGAGCTGTTCGCCCTTCGCCGCCAGCGCGTTGTACTGCCGCGCCAGGCCGATGCGGTCCGTCACCTTGGTCACGATCGGCAGGAACCTGCCGGTCAGCGGTTCGCGCGTCTTTGCGGCGAAGAACTTCGTCACCGAGTCGTCGCCGCCGGTCAGGATGCCCTTGGCGTCCTGCACCGTCATGGTGCGCGCCGCGCTCACCAGCAGCGTCCTCGCCTCGGGCACCGCCTGCTCGGCCGCGCGGTTGACGCCGAGCTTCAGTGCGTCGATGTCCTTGCCGCGGCCCGCGAAGCGCAGCGCGCCCTCGGCACGCTGCAGCCACTCCGGCAGCGGGATGCGCACCTTGTCGTTGCCCCAGAAGCCGTCGGTGCGCCCGAGCAGTTCGACCGCGACGGTGGCGCCCTTCTCCAGTGCCGCCTTGACGCCCGCGCTCGCATCCTTCTGCGTCAGGTCCGCGAGCGACAGCGCGAACGCGTTGCGACCGGTGAGCGCTGCCGCCAACGCGCTTCCGATGATCAGCGCGCGCCGAATCTCGTCGACGCGGACTTGATATTCAGGCATCTCGTCCTCCTGCTGCAGCGGCAGCGCGCCGCGGTGTTGATCGCCGTCCTGTTCGTCTCAGAGACCGTACTGCTGCCGCACGAGATGCGCGATCCCCATTCGTTCGAGAACAGTCATCGGGCAAAGGAACGTCACCCTCGCCACCCCCGGCAGCCGTGCGATCTCGATCGAGCCGGCGATGGTCGCGCGGTTCAGGATCTCGTCATACGGCAGTCCCGTGATCTTGGCCGCGCGCTCCAGGCCATTCCTGGTGGCGTCGTTGATCGTCGGGCCGGAGCCGATGAACGTGATCGGGCCATTGTCTTCGAGTTCGATTGCACCATAGCCCTGCGCAAGGGCCTTCGCCTTGTTGCGCAGTTCCCGCGTGATCGGCCGTGCGAGCGGCGGAAGATCCTCGAGGCGCTGCAGAAGGATCGGTCCATCGAGCGCGAGCCCCTTGACGACCTCGACCTGCAGCTCGACCTCGCCGGCGACGTCGGTCGTATGCACGGCGATTTCGCCATTGCCTTGTTGCGCGTGCATGTCACCCATGTACACGCCGCCGCCGGGGACCTTCACCGGGCAGATGACGATCGCGCCGGCACGGACCGAGTTCGCATCCATGTGGCCGTCGGTCTTGTGCTGATTCAGCTCCTCCTGGCTCATCCCGTACTTGTGCGGGGCGTTCACCAGGAAAGCGCCGAAGTCGCCGCAGTTGTGCGAATCGGGCATGTCGCGCGAGGGGGTCGTCCCGACATTGCCCATGAAGGGCTGCATCCGCGAAATCAGTCCGGCGATGTCCGCCTGCGCGAAGGCGAGGATCGAATGCTGCTCGGAGGCGGCGGGCAGGCGCGCAAAGCTCGATGGATCGCGCGCGATGCGCTGGGCGATCTCCTTTGTGACGGTGACGGCCACCTGGTTCTCGTGGTCGAAGAGGATCACGTAGCCATGGGTCACGCGAAACGCGCTCACCTCTGCGCCGCAGACATCGCAGTGCACCGCTTGCTGGCCGACGCCTTCAAGGTGGGAAGACGGGCTCTGGGTTCCGCATTTCGGGCAGACCTTCGCGACGAACGGATCGCCGACGAAGCGCCCTTCAACGGGCTGCATGACGCCCGAGGCGGTTGCGAGCGAGGTGACTTCCACGCGCTTGAGTTTCAACGCGATCGCATCGCCGATCTCGGCGCCTTCGACGGCGACCGGCTGCGTGACCTCGTGGCCGCCCTGGAACTTCGGCGTGATCATCGGTCCCCAGCAACCCGGGGCGGTGCCCGCGGCGATCGTGCCGCCGTCTTTCACCGGGCCCAGCATCGTCTGGCTGGGACCGACAATGCCCCGTGTGAACTTGTCGACGCGAACCACGTCCTGGGCGAGACGGGTCTTCTGCTCAAGGGTCTCGGCATGCATGGTGATCCCTCCTGTGGGTGGACGCCGCGGCGCACGGCGAGTGAAGCAGTCGTCCCGGCCTGAACTGTTTCGAGATTCCCCGGCAGGACCTGCGGCGGCGCTGACCGCCTCGATGCGGACGCATCGACGCTGGGCCAACAGATGAATCGTCCTCTCGCCCGGTTCGAGCTCGCTGACCCGGATCAATGGCGATAACCCGTCCCGCGCGAATTCAAACCGAGGCGCGCCAATGGATCGATCGAGAGGCCGGGAAATGATCTCGGAAGCTTGACCGACGCGTCCCCTTCTGAGTAGATTTCCGAGCATGGATCTGGTCGAGCTGCTCAAGCGGCCCGAAAGCAAGACGCTGGAGTTCAAGCGCGACCTGTCGAGCCCGGACGGGGCGCTGAAGACGATCGTCGCCTTTGCCAACACCGCGGGCGGCACGCTGCTTGTCGGCGTGGAAGACGAAACCGGCCATGTTCGCGGTGTCGTCGATCCGCTTGACTTGGAAGAGCGCCTCGTCAATCTGATCAGCGACGGCATCGCCCCGCGGTTCGTCCCCGAAATCGAGGTGCTGCCGTGGCGCCGCACCCACGTCGTGGCGGTGCAGGTCCACCCGAGCCCCGCGCGACCGCACTCTCTGAAGCGCGGGGGCGAGGAGAACGGCGTCTACGTTCGCGTCGGCTCGTCCAACCGGCGTGCCGACCGCGAACTCATCGGGGAGTTGCGCCGCTTCAGTCGCGGCGAGTCTTTCGACGAGCAGCCGATGCCGGAACTCGACTCGGAAGCGCTGGACTTCCGAGCTGCTTCCGAGTCGTTCGCGGACCGCCGCAAGCTCGTTCGGCGCGATCTCGCGACGCTCCGGCTCGTGACCGAGCACCAGGGGCGAAAGGTGCCCACGGTCGGCGGCATGCTTCTCTTCGGTCGCGATCGCCAACGCCATTTTCCCGACGCATGGATCCAGGCGGGACGGTTCGCCGGCGGCGACAAGAGCCGGATCATCGACCGCACGGAAATCCGCTCGCATCCGGTGCAGGCGATCGAAGAGGCGATCGCCTTCGTCGAGAAGCACTCGATTCGCGGCGCGGAGATCGGCAGGGTTCGCCGCAGCGAGCGCACGAGTCTGCCGCCTCTGGCCGTTCGCGAAGCGGTGATCAATGCGGTGGCGCACGCCGACTACGCGCAGCGCGGCGCCCCGATCCGCGTGTCGATTTTCGACGATCGCCTTGAAGTCGAGAACCCGGGACTGTTGCCCTTCGGTCTCACCGTCGAGGATCTGCCGCACGGCGTATCGAAGCTGCGCAATCGAGTGATTGGCCGGATCTTCCACGAACTGGGCCTCGTAGAGCAGTGGGGCAGCGGCGTGCAGCGGATGGCGGCCGCGTGCCGTGAGATGGGGCTCGCGCCGCCGCGATTCGAGGAGATCGGCGCGCGCTTTCGGGTCAGTCTCGGGACCGAGCGCGTCGGCCGCCCGGCGCTCGACCCGACCGACAGCGCCATCGTTGAGGCGCTCGCCAAGGGCCGCGGCCTGATGACGAGCGAGATCGCGCAGGCGATCGGACTCACGCCGCGCGCCACGCGCACGCGCCTCGCGCGCCTCGTCGGCAGCGGGCTTCTGCGCGAGATCGGCACCGGACCGCAGGACCCGAAACGGCGCTACTTCCGGGCCGAGTAGTTGAACAAGGACCACTATGGCAGCACGCAAGCAGAAAGTGAACGACAGGAAGAACAACGGCGCGACCGTCGGCTACGAAGCGCAGCTCTGGCAGATGGCCGATGCGCTGCGCGGCTCGATGGACGCCGCCGAGTACAAGCACGTCGTCCTCGGCCTGATCTTCCTCAAGTACATCTCCGACGCCTTCGAGGAACAGCACGCGAAGCTCGTCGCGGAGAAAGCGAGCGGCGCCGACCCCGAAGATCCTGACGAGTACCGCGCGCTGTCGATCTTCTGGGTGCCGCCCGAAGCGCGCTGGTCGCATCTGAAGGCGCAGGCGCGCCAGAGCACCATCGGCCGGCTCGTCGACGACGCCATGGCCGGCATCGAGCGCGACAACCCGGCGTTGAAGGGCGTGCTGCCGCGCGACTACGCCCGCCCCGCGTTGGACAAAGTCCGCCTCGGCCAGTTGATCGACATGATCAGCAACATCAAGGTCGGCGACGAGGCCAGCCGCGCAAAGGACGTGCTCGGCCGGGTCTACGAATACTTCCTCTCGCAGTTCGCCAGCGCCGAGGGCAAGAAGGGCGGCGAGTTCTACACGCCGCATTGTGTGGTGAAGTTGCTGGTCGAGATGCTAGAGCCCTACCACGGCCGGGTGTACGACCCGTGCTGCGGCTCGGCGGGTATGTTCGTGCAGTCGGTGGAGTTCATCCGCGCGCACGCGAAGGGCAACGGCAACGGCGGCAAAGCCAAGGCCGACATCTCGATCTATGGCCAAGAGTCCAACTACACCACGTGGCGGCTGGCACGCATGAACCTCGCCATCCGCGGCATCGACAGCGGCCAGATCGCGCACGGCGACACCTTCCACAACGACCGCCATCCGGATCTGAAGGCCGACTTCATCCTCGCCAATCCGCACTTCAATGACTCCGACTGGGGCGGCGAGCGGCTGCGCGTTGATGCGCGCTGGCAATACGGCGTGCCGCCGGCGGGCAACGCCAACTTCGCCTGGGTGCAGCACATCGTGCACCACTTGGCACCCGCAGGCGTGGCCGGTTTCGTGCTGGCCAACGGCTCGATGTCGTCCAACCAGTCCGGCGAAGGCGAGATCCGCAAGAGTCTGATCGAGGCCGACCTGGTGGACTGCATGGTCGCGCTGCCGGGCCAGCTCTTCTACTCGACCCAGATCCCCGCGTGCCTGTGGTTCCTTCGTCGCGACAAGCGCCGCTTTTCTCCCTCGCCCGCATCAGCGGGAGAGGGCCGGGGTGAGGGCCGGGGTGAGGGCCGCGATCGTCGTGGGCACATCCTCTTCATCGACGCCCGCAAGCTCGGCCGCATGGCCGACCGCACCCACCGCGAGCTGACCGACGACGACATCGCGCGCATCGCCACTACCTACCACGCCTGGCGCGGCGAGCGGGTTCCCCCCTTTGACAAAGGGGGGCGAGGGGGGATTTACGCCGACGTCCCCGGCTTCTGCAAGAGCGCGCCGCTGGACGAGGTGCGCAAGCACGGCCACGTGCTGACGCCCGGCCGCTACGTCGGCGCCGAGGCGCAGGAAGACGACGGCGAGCCGTTCGGGGAGAAGATGAAGCGGCTCACCGCGACGTTGCGGGAGCAGCAGGCCGAGGCCGCGAAGCTCGATGCGGCGATTTCCGCGAACCTGAGGGAGTTGGGGTATGGCGGCTGAGAGGGTGGGGTCGAACTCACAGACAGTCCCCGCGAAGCCCACTGCGCGTTCGCGCGGCCGCGTGCGCGAGGAAGGGACAGAGTTTCCCGTGCCGGCGCTCGCGAGCGAGCTGCCGCTCGACTATCCCGCGGTGCTCGAGGACTTGAAGCGGCGCATCGTGACCGCTCAGGCACGTGCCGCCGCGGCAGTGACGCGCGAACTCATCGGACTGTATTGGCATCTCGGCAAGACCATCGTGCAGCGCCAGCAGCGCTCGGGCTGGGGGAGCGCAGTCGTCGAGCGGCTGGCCTACGATCTTCG
>JAKORH010000193.1 GCA_029777935.1 Pseudomonadota bacterium | reverse complement strand
GGTTCGATGCGCACCGGGGGCGCCTCGGGCGCGGACCCGCGAAGATGCAGGTACGCGGCCACCGGCGCGATGCGCGGGTCGGCGAAGGCATACCACCGGCCCGACGCCAGCCACGGCAGCGCGGTCAACGTCACGCGGTCGGCCAGACCGTGGTCCAGCAGCAGCTTGCGCGCCGGCAGTTCGAGCGCGGCCTCGACGACGAGGTGCGCAAGCGACAGGTCCGCATAGCCCCCGGCGGCGCGCCGTTGCGTGCGCAGCTTGCCCATCGCGGCGGCGAGCGTCGTCGCATCGAGCGCGGCGGCCTGGATGTTGTCGAACGCGGCATCGAAAACGACCGCGCTGTCGTCGAGTTGTGTCGTCGTGCCGGCTTCGAGCGCGTCGCACAGCATCTTGGCTTCGAGCCGAGCCGCGCTCGGTCCAATGGGCATCGCGACACCGCGCAGCGCGCCTCGCTCGTCATTGACGATCAGGTGGCGCGATAGCCGGATTGAGCGGGCGAATGACGCCAGGCTTGCGGACACGAGCCCGGCCCCCGTTGAGACGATGCCGGTCGTGATCTCGGCGTGCTCGCCAACGGGCAGCAACTCGACTTCGGCGTCGACCGACGGCACGACGACAGGACGGAAGTTTTCGGCCTCCAACGGTGCGCAGAAGACACGATGCGACGCCTGCCGCTCGAAACCGACGATGATGGCCGGTAACAGGCCGTTCGCGAGTAGCCGACCAAAATCGCTGCTGGACATGCCCACAGCAGCGCGCGCGCGATCGTCGGAGAAAGAGCGACCGGAGCGAGCCGCGAAATGCTCGGCCACGCGCCGGAGGTTGGCGGACGACGCCATCGGATGCGGGTTGGCCAGTTCGGCGCCTGCCGCGATCGCAATGGCGTCGCGCGCGGCTTCCAGTTCGTCGGGGGTCATGATCGGGTGTTCTCTCGGGTGTCGGGTGGACGATGTGCCATTGTTTCGCGCGCGCCACCGAAGCCGCTCGAGAATCGTTTCAGTTGCGCAGCAGCGTCCAGAGCTGGCGCGCGGTCAACGGGATGCGCGCGCCGGTGCGATGCGCGTCGAGCAGCGCGCGGTCAAGTGGACCGAGCCCGCGCTCACGCTCTTCGTCGAGAACCGGCTCGACGCGACAGCGAAACCGCCGCACGGCGTCCGCCAGTGCGACAGCCACCGCCCAGGTGAACGGCGGCGGCCCGAGCGCCTGTGCAGCCCGTAGGAGCGCCGCGTCTCGCTGTCGGATGCGGCTCGCGCGATCCAGGCGCAACGCCACCTCGAGCGGCACGTC
>JAKORH010000192.1 GCA_029777935.1 Pseudomonadota bacterium | reverse complement strand
GGATGACGTAGCCGAGCCAGCGCGGCGTGCGGATGTTCCAGTGCTGGAACATGCTGTAGAAGGCGGCGATGTAGCCGGTCAGCGCGGCGGCGAGCGGATCGAGGCCGAGCGCCAGCGTCGTCGTGACGACCGTGAGCACGGAGAACGCGATCATCTCGGTCGGGTGGAAGATCATCGAGCCCGACATGTCGACGTACCGCGGGCTGTGGTGTATCTGGTGGAACAGCCGCCACATCAAGCCAAAGCGGTGCGCGTTCCGGTGCCACAGGTAACTGACGAACGACAGCACGATGTAGCCGACGATCGCGCCGCCCGCGACGCCCAGCCCGCTGCCATTGAGCAGGCGGTGGCGCGCCAGCCAGTCGGCCGGCAGCGCCAGCGGCACCAGCGTCGTGATCGTCGCCATCAGGACGAAGAAGCCGATGGCGAGCCGGCGCCGGCCCCCGGGATGCGGAAATCTCCGCGCCGGCCACTTCGCCTCGATCGCCCACATGCCGAAGAATGTTGCCGGCACCAGCAGCCCGATGAAGTCTTCTGCGCTCATTCGTATTCCTCCATGTGCATTGCCGCTATGCGGCGGATCGAACTCAGGATGCAGCGGCGGCGGAAGAAGTTCGCGGCCGGGGCGGCGGGCAGTCTGGAGATCTACGTAGAGGGCGCGCCGGATTCCCGCCTGCGCGGGAGCAACCAGCGCGCGCCGGCGCGGTCAATCGATGACGACCGTATGCGCCGCCCCACGCCGGAGCGCGCTTGTGTTCGCCTGGGAGAACGACATGAACGCTACGAAGAGATCGATGCTGGCCGCAACGCTGCTCGCGCTCGGCGCGCTGGCGAGCGGTGCGGCATACGGCACGGACGTGAAGATCACGCTGTCGGGCGCCAACGAGGTCCCGCCCGTGCAGACATCAGCCACCGGCGGCGGCACGATCTCGATCGCCGACGACGGCGCGGTGACGGGCAGCGTCACGACGAAGGGCATCCAGGCCACGGCGGCGCACATCCACACCGGCGCGGCCGGCAAGAACGGGCCGGTCGCGATTCCGTTCGTCAAGGAAGGCGACGCCTTCAAGGCGCCTGCCGGCGCCAGGCTCAACGCCGAGCAGATGAAGGCGTTCAAGGCCGGCGACCTGTACTTCAACGTGCACAGCGCCGCGCATCCCGCCGGCGAGATCCGCGCGCAGTTGAAGTAGAGTTCATTCCTCCTGTCGCGGCGGCCGCGGCGACAGGTAGACGTGGATGCGCGCGATGCGGCTGCCCTCGTGCACCATCAGCAGCGTGGCGCCGGGCGGGCAATGGTCCGGGAACTGAGGGTCGTTGTGGAACTCGGTCTCGAACACGCTCACACGCGCATCGCCGAGAGCGCGCGCCAGCCCGTAGCGCACGCCGTGCTCGAGGTCGTCCCGCAGATCGTCTTCGAGGTGGCGGCGACCGCGCAGCCGCATAGGCGCGTGCCCGGCGTGCGTCCACACCAGCGTGATGTCCTCGTCGCAGCGCGCGAGCAGCCGTTGCCGGCGCTGCCATTCGAGTCCCGCGATGCTGTCGGTGTATTCGGCCAGCCGCGCGGCGACTGCGTCGTCTTCGCGATCTGGCAGGCCGGCTTGCGCCAGCATCGCCTCGGCGAGCCGCTGCTTGACCTGCGCCAGGCGGCTCCTCACGGTGCCGACCGGAACGTCGAGGATCGCGGCGATTTCCGCATAGGACGTGTAGCTGCCGAAGTAGCGCAGCAGCGCGGCGAGCCTGAACGGCTCCGGCAGCGCGCCGATCGTGCCGAAGATCCAGTCGCGCAGCGCATGTGCGTCGAGCCGCTGCTCGATGCCGTGATCGATCAGCGCGTCCTCCGCGATGTCCTCGACCCGTTCCTCGTGCCTCCGGCTGCGCAGCTGCTGCAGGCAATGATTGCGCACGATCGCCAGCAGCCAGCCGCCGAACGCGGGCTGCTCGCGCAATTCGGGCAGGTGCGCGAGCGCGATCAGGAACGTCTCCTGCACGGCATCCTGTGCTTCGGCGCGGTCGGCGAGCAGCCGCAGCGCCGCCGCCAGCAGCCGCGGCCGCCAGCGCTCGAACGCCGCCGCCAGGCACGCCGCGTCGCCTGCCTGCGCGCGCGCCAGCAGTTCGCGTTCGTCGAATCGGCCAGGCCGGAGTCTCATCGGATGCAGGATGCAATGGCGGAGCAGAAGGTTCGCCGCATGCCTGTCGCCGCCACGTTAGGAGCGCGCCTCATGCGCGGTCAAGCGGCAGCGTAAATTCGCGGCCGATGCTGCGCACCCTGACCCCGGCCGATCTCGCCGCCACCGGCGACGGCGCGATCTTCTCCGCGCGCTACGGCGACGTGTACGCGAGCCGCGACGGTGCGCTCGGGCAGGCGCGGCACGTCTTCCTCGGCGGCAACGATCTGCCCGCGCGCTGGGCGACATTGGATCAGTTCGTGATCTTCGAGACCGGCTTCGGCCTCGGCGCGAATTTCCTCGCGACGTGGCACGCGTGGCGCGCCGATCCCGCGCGGCCGCGGCGGCTGCATTACGTATCGGTCGAAGCGCATCCGGTGGCCGCGGAGCAGATGCGCTCGCTGGCGCGGGCGGAGCACGCGCCGCTCGCGCAGGAACTGGCGGCAGCATGGCCTGTGCCGTTGCCGGGGCTGCACCGGCGCGAGTTCGAGGACGGCGCTCTGGTGCTGACGCTCGCGTTCGGCGACGCGGGCGAAGTCGTGCCGCGGCTTGCGTGCGGCGCCGATGCGCTTTTTCTGGACGGCTTCGCGCCCGATCGCAATCCGGACATGTGGGCGCCGGCGCTGCTGAAGGCGATCGCGCGGCTCGCGCGCCCCGGCGCGACGCTCGCGACGTGGTGCACGGCGCGCGCGGTGCGCGATGCGCTCGCGGAGGCTGGCTTCGAACTCGAACTGCGCGCCGGCTTCGGCCGCAAGCGGCAGATGCTGGCGGGCCGCTACGCGCCGCGCTGGCGTGTGCGGCGGCACGAACCGCCGTCCGCGTATCGCGGCGAGCGCAGCGCGATCGTGATCGGCGCCGGGCTGGCGGGCGCGAACGTCGCGCATTCGCTGGCGCGCCGCGGCTGGCACGTGCACGTGCTCGAGCGCGAGCGCGCGCCGGCAGCGCGTGCGTCGGCGCTGCCGTGGGGCCTGATGTATCCGCAGATCACGGCTGACGACAGCGTGCTGGCGCGGCTGACGCGCGCCGGATTCTTCGCCAGTCGACACGCACTGTCGACGCTGGCCGTCGGCGGCTGCGGCGAGCGCGTGCTGTGGCAGCCGTGCGGCGTATTTCGGCAGGCGCGCGACGCGGCGCAAGCCGCTGCGTGGGCGGCTGTGCAGGATCGCGGCGGCCTGCCGCCGCAGTTCGCACGCTGGATCGATGCCGACGAGGCCGAGCGCCGCGTCGGCGTTCGCCCGTTGCACGGCGGATGGTGGTTCGGCGACGGCGCGCTCGTGTCGGCGGCGGCCTGGTGTGCACAGGCGCTCGCACCGGCATCGATCACACTGCGCTGCGGCCGCCCGGTCGATCGCCTCGAGCGCGACGGCGACGCCTGGGTGGCGCGCGCAGCCGACGGGCGCGCGCTCGGATCGGCGCCGGTCGTCGTGGTGGCCAGTGCACTCGACGCGCCGCGGCTGCTGCGCGAGGCGACGACGGCCGTGCCGGTGCGCGGCCGGATCACGCAGATCGAATCGTCCGCGCTGGCATCGCTGCGCGCCGGACTCACCGGCGACGGTTATCTGGTGCGCGGTCCCGACGGCTGGGCCGGCGTCGGCGCCACCTACGAGACACCGATGCCGGGCGACGAGAAGATCAGCGCACTCGACGACGCCCGCGCACAGGCGGGCAACCTGGCGCGACTGCCGCGCCTGCTTGCCGTGCCGCCGCAGGCGAAAGCCATCGGCGGATTCGATGAGCTGCGCTGCGTCGCGCGCGACCACCTCCCGTGCGCGGGCGCGGTCGCCGATGGGCCGGCGCTTCACTCGACGGCAGCGCGCCTGCGCGGCGCGCATCCGCGCGACCTGCCGCGCCAGCCCGGATTGTTCGCGAGCTACGCGCTCGGCTCGCGCGGGCTGTCCCTGGCAGCGCTGGCGGCCGAGCGCATCGCGGCACAGATCGAAGGCGAACCCGAGCCGATCGAGCGCGATCTGGGTGACGCGATCGATCCGGCGCGCGGGCTGCTGCGCGCGCTGCGGCGCGGCTCGCTGTGATTGGAGGCCGCGCTACGTGCGCTCGCTCTCGCGCGGGCGTTGCATCTGCTGCGGATACAGCCGCGCGAGCACCGCGCGCGCGCCGCGTTCGGCGAGCGGCGCGAGGCTCGCGGCCAGCGCCTGCATATCGATTTCTTTCCGCTCCGCCAGCGCCTGCAGCCACGCGGCGCGCGACTCGGCCAGCACGTCGCGCACCAGCGGCTGCCAGTGCGCGGGCGCCTCGCCCTCGCTCCACTCGCCGCGGCCGCGGCCGTAGTGCGCGATCGACAGGTAGGTGAGCAACGACGACTCCGCGAGTTCGAGCAGCACGTCGTCGGTCCACGCGACCCAGGTCTGCTCGGTGCCGCGCAAGAGATTCACGCCGCGCGCCAGCCCCGCGGCGCCGAGCGCGCCCAGCACGCCGCCCAACAGCAGCCCGCCGCCGAGCGTGAGGCCGCCGGTGACTAGATCGGCCTTCAGTCCCGCGAGCGCGCCGGTGATCGCGCCGCCCCACACCGCGGCCTTGCCTTCGCTGACGCGCTCGCGCACCGCGTAGTGCTCGGCGATCCGGGTCAGGATCTCCTGCCGTGCATGGCCGTCGAGCCCGTGCAGCGCGATCAGCCGGTCGTTGCCGTCGCGCACGTCGGCGTCCAGCCGCGCGGCGAGCGCGAGCATCGCCGACTCGCGCGGGCCCGGTTCGCCGTCGCGATTCACGCCGATCGCCTTCGCCAGTTCGCGCAGCTTGCCGCGCATCCCGGCGTCGCCGACGACTTCGCGATCGGTCGCCGCGCGTGCGATTCGCGCGGCGATCACCTGCAGCGCTTGCCGGAACGTTTCCTCGCGCCGCGCCTGCCACGCGGCGGCGAGCTTCGCGAACGCGCCGCGCCGGTCGTCCGGCAACACGCCGGCGACCGCGTCGAGCAGCGCGATCTCCTGCACCCAGCAGCGCGCGAACGCATCGAGCACCAGCACGCCGCGCACCTGGCGCCACTGCGCCAGATGCGCGCGCCAGCGCTGCACCTGCGCGGCTTCTTCCTCCGGCGGCCGCGGCGCGCCGAGCTGGTTGACCAGCGCCAGCACCGGCTTGCCGATCAGTTCGAGCACGCGCATCTCAGGGGCGACGTAACCGGCGTCCTGCGGCGCCTCGGCCGCGTTGACGAGGTACAGCACCACGTCGGCATGGTCGCGCACCGCGCGCACCGCCTGCTGCGTGTGCCAGAACGGCCGGTCGCGGAAGCGGTCCCAGACCTCGCTCAGGAACCAGCCGAGCGCATTGCCCTGTGCCGCGAACCGGCGCGCCAGGCGCGCACTGTCGCCGAAGCCGGGCGTGTCCCACAGCTCGAGCGTGTCGCCGTCGGCTTCGATCAGCGTGAAGAGCTCGGCCTGCTCGGTCACGTGCGGCGCATCGCGCACCCGGCCCACGTCGCGGCCGAGCAGCGTGCGCGCGAGCGT
This sequence comes from Pseudomonadota bacterium, assembly GCA_029777935.1. The sequence continues at coordinate 11,365 of JAKORH010000192.1, read as the reverse complement.
GGTCTTGCCCGCGTTGGTGTGCGACACCAGCGCCAGCGCGATCGTCGTCATGCGGGCTCGGCGGCGCGCGCGTCGAGCGCGGCGACAAGCGCGCGTTCGGCCGCGGCCGCATCGGGCTGCTCGAGATCGACGTACGCCGCGGGGCAGCCGCGCTCCTCGAACAGGCGCTGCCAGGCGGCGCGGCGTTCGGCGGCGCGCACCGCGCCGAAGCGGCGCGCGAAGCCCGCCTCGTCGACGAGCGCGATCAGCCGCATATCGCCGGCCGGGCCGGCGAGCGCCGCGCGCACGCGGTCGAGGAATGCGCCGTGGTTCTCCGGCTCCGGCGTGGCGTTCAGCGAATACAGCGGCGCCAGCACGGTCGCCTCGCCCGCCAGCCGCGCCGGTTCGATCAGGTCCTCGTCGCCGAACTGCGTCGCCGGCGCGATCTCGACCGCCGTCTTCGGCCCCAGCGTCGCGCGCAGCATCGTGTTCAGCGCCAGCGCGGCCTGTGGCGCGAGCTGCACGCTGTACGGCAGCACGCGCACGCGCTCGGCACGCGCCCGCAACGTGCGCGTCAGGCGGCGGAAGTAGATTTCGTCGAGCGGCAGCCGGAAGCGGCGCGCCCAACGCGCTTCGATTGCACGGTCGAGGAGCGCCAGCAGCAGGCGCGGCAGCAGCACCACCAGCGCCACTGTCGCCGCATACAGGTGCAGCCACGGCGCGGCGATGGCGCCGCTGGATTCCGGAAAGCGCAGCAGCGCGAGCGTCTGCGCGTCGGGAATCGCGATGCCGGTCAGTCGCGCGGCCGGACCCAGCACCGCGGCGAGCAGCGCGTGCACCTGCGCCGCATCGAGGAACGTGCTCTGCCAGCCGGCGCGGTACTCGAACGCGATGCCGCGCGCATAGATCGACGCGAGCAGCCCGAGCGCGAACGCGATCGCGGCCACGTGCAGCACGCGCGTCGCGCGCGCGGCAGCGAGCTTGCGTGCGGCTTGCGCCCAGTCGAGCAGAAATGCCGCGCCGGCACCGGCGCCGAGCCGCAACGACGGATCGGCGATCGCGTGCGCGGCGCGCGCCACCGCCGCCGCGAGCGGGTGCAACTCGTGCGGCGACCGCGCAACGAGCCGCGCGACGGCGTGCCAGACGATCAGCGCGTACACGGCGAGGTTCCACACCAGCAGGCCGAGCAGCGGCGGCGCGAGCAGGTTCACGCGGCCGGAAGCGCCGATCGCGTCGGCGGCGACGCCGGCAGCGAATGCTGCCAGCATCAGCGCGGTTCCGACCCAAGGCCGCCACGTCACCGCGCGCAGCAGCGGCGCTACCGCGGGATCGCGATCGGCGAGCCGTTCGACCGCGATCCGCGCGCGGCGCGCGATGAACTCGTCGTCGCGCGCGCCTTCGCCGCCGATGTGCGCCGCCGCCTGCGAAGCCCATTCGCCGTCGGCTTCGTTCCAATGCGGCGACGGCGCGCGCTCGTAGGCACGCACCAGCAGCGTGGCGCGGGCGGCGGATTCGTCCATGACGCAAGCTTAGCCGCCGGCCGCGAGGATGGCCGGGGCCGAACTTGCGGCGCGAAGAATCAGCTATCGCCGCGGATCAAGAGACGGTCGCGTGTCAGGCCGAAATGGCGACCGTGTTCTGGCTGTTCGCCGCCGTTACTTCCAGCGTTTGCCGATTTCGCCCAGCCCCGAGCGTTGCAGATCCTGGGGCGTCATGGCCGGAAGGAACTCCACCGCGGCATCGAACTGCAGGAACCAGGGCTCGGCGTATCGCGGCATTTCCGACGGATCCTTCAGGTCGACGACCAGGAATCCTCCGCGCTTGCCGTCCTTGGCGCAGAAGTAGGCCGCTTCGGGCTTCGTCTCATCGAGGATTCGGCCCATCTTCTCACCGACGGTTCCGTCCCGGACCGCCTGGTTGAACTTCTCGACCGGCAATGAAACGTGCACCAGGAAGCGCATAGTCACCTCATTGGGAGAAGGGAAAGAGTGGACGAATGGCCAAGGCTTGATCTCGCTCCCGGCAAGTCAGCGGAGCCGCGTCCATTGTGTGGCCGCGATTCGATCGTGCTCTACCGCGGATTCCGGCGTTCGGGATAGTGCGGATGTTCGACTGATGGATCCGTTGACGAAAGCAGCCACGTCGGGCATCGCGCACCGACGCTCAACGCACGCGACCGATGGCCGCATGCCTCGTCCAGGCCCTGGCCTCAGCGAGGCGGGTCCAAGAAGGCTCAAGCCGCTCACACCGGGTTCGAACTCTGACGACTTCTTCGTCGCAGTTCATGCCGACGATGCCTACGGTAACCGCACCCTCACGACCGCCGTTGCGTTCACGACGACCAGCAGGCTGCCGTCACCGTCGAACGCCAGGAGTGTTGGCCGGTAGAGGCCGCCCGGCAATGCGCCCATCACGGTATCGAAGCTGCCGAAGGTTCCCGCGACTGTACTCACCGTTCCCGCCGCGGAGATCTTGCGAATCACGTTGTTGCCGGTGTCCGCAACGTAGACGTTGTTGTTCATGTCCACTGCGATCCCCTGCGGAGACCTGAACAGCGCCGTCGCTGCCGGCCCATCGGCGTATCCCGCGGTGCCTGAAACTCCGGCCAGTAGCGTTGCCGAACCGTCGCCTGCAATCTGCACCACCGTGTCCGCAACAAGCGCGTAGATCTTCCCCGAGCCGTCGATGGCCATTGGGCCCAGGAAGCGTACGGAGCTAACGGTGGTCGACTGCACGACCCCGTCCGCAGCGACCCGGTCGATTTCGGTTGTGACAGTGCTGCTGCCGAAGCCGATCGCGTAGATGTCGCCCGGCGCGCTGGTGGCCAGGTCGTAGACGTAGGCACCGGGCGTGTTGAAGGTGCTGCGGGCGCCGGACGGTGAAACCCTGATGACCGATGCGGTGTATGTGGTCCTGTCGGCGTGGGCCGCGTAGATGTTTCCGGCGCCATCGAAGGCAGCGCCTTGCAGGAGCGACGTGGACAGCGGCGGTTCGGTCCAGAGCGTGGTCACCGCGCCGGCAGCGCTTATCCTGCGAACAGTGAGCGGCTCGACAATTGCCACATTGCCGCGCTGGTCGGTGGCCAGCCCGGTGATGTTCACGAATCCGGCCTGGGCGCCTGTTCCGTCGACCAGCACGGATGCATGACCCGCGATCGTGGTCACATCGCCCGCGGCTGTCACCTTGCGCACCGCATTGTTGCCGCTGTCCGCGACGAAGAGGTTGCCTTGTGCATCGAACGCCAGGCCTTGCGGCTGGTTGAACGCGGCAGCCGGCCCGACTCCATCCGAAGCCCCGGTTTGCCCCCAAGTGCCCGCGAATGTCGATACGGTTCCCGATGCGGAGATCCTGACGACCGTATTGCCCGTAAATATCGCCCGTGCGCGGGGATTCGGCATCAGTTGGACCTCTTTCTGACCATTGCTGACGTAGACGTTGCCGAATGCATCGACGGCGATTCCGTTCAGGCTCTGCATGCCTGCCTCCGAGGTGATGTCCTCGAAAGTGGCAAGAACCGTGACGGTGCCATCAGGCGCCAGCATGCGCACCGAAGGGAACGCGACACCGCTCTGGCCTGCATCGCCTGCGTAGACACTGCCGTTCGAGCCCGCGGCGAGGCTCAGCGTGCCTCCCAACGGACCCAGGACCTGGGTGCTGACCACGCCGCGCGGGTCGATTCTCCGCACGACCGCCAACTGCTTGGCATTGTCGATGTCGCCCACGAAGAGGTTCCCGTTGCGATCGATCGTCATTCCTTGCGGATACCAGAATTGCGCCGAGGTCCCCGGACCGTCCACCAGGCCGTGAACGCCCGGCGTGCCGGCGAGCGTGGAAACGACTCCGGCCGCCGAGATCCTGCGAATGATTCGGTTGCCCGCGTCCGCGACGAAGACGTTCCCGTCGGCATCGGCCGCGATCGCATCGGGGCCGCTGAACAGTGCGGCGGCGGCCGGGCCATCCTTGTATCCGGCCATGCCGAAGACACCGGCCAGCGTGGTGACCGCGCCGTTCGAAGCGATCTTGCGCACGATGTGCAGTGACGGTTCCGTCACGTAGACATTCCCTGACGCATCCGTGGCGATGCCCTGTGGCGCCGTGAAACGCGCGGCGACACCTGTGCCATTGAGCGCATCGATCCGTCCCGCGACCAAGCTGAGGCCCGGCGGCCCCGAGGCCGGATTCGTGGATCCGCCACTGCAGGCAGCGATGACGAGCACGGCGGCAAGCAGTACGAGACGGGCCCGCGGGCGAAGCGTGGTTGGAGCAGTCGTTGTCGTCATGGTCTCAGGCAGGCAGTCGCAGAATCGATCTTGTCGTCAATTATCCGTGTCTCAGCGATCGGGAATTGCCCGCGGTCCTGATCGCATGGCGATTTGATATTTCCACGTCAAGGAAGTGACGAGTAAGTTGACTGCTGCTTCATGCGAGAACCTGGAATGCCCATGACCGCTTTCAACGTGATTGCCCCGGGGGACGGGTTCGCCGACATTTCACCGGCGTGGTTCGACGAAGACGGATTCCTCTCCGAGTCCGACGAGTGGAATCCACAACTCGCCGAAGGACTTGCCCGCGAGGCCGGAATCAGGAATCTGACTGCCAAGCATTGGGAAGTTATCTACTTCGTGCGCCGGCGCTACTTCTCGATCGGTGCGCTGCCGGTCATGCGGTTGGTCTGCAAGGCGGCGGGCCTCGAGCCGACCAGGGCACACGAATTGTTCAGCAGTTGCAGGAGTCTCTGGCGCATCGCCGGATTGCCCAATCCCGGCGAAGAAGCCAAGACCTATATGAATTGAATCAGCCGGCCCGGCACATGCGCTACGTGCCGCGCATCCTCTGCTCGATCGCCCGCAGCAGCGCCTCGTACGCGTCGGCGAACTTGCGCACGCCGTCGCGCTCGAGCTCGTCGGCGACCGAGGCCAGATCGATTCCGAGTTCGGCCAGCCGGTGCGGCAGCGCGCGCGCCGCGTCGATCTCCTCGCCGATGCGGACCTGCGGCGCGCCGTGCACGTGGTACACCGCGATCGTTTCCAGCGGCAGCGTGTTGATGGTGTCGGGGCCGATCAGCGCTTCGACGTACTTGATCGGACTGTAGACCTTGTCCTTGGTCGACGTCGACGCCCACAGCAGCCGCTGCGGGTGCGCGCCCGCGCGCGCGAGCGCCTGCCAGCGCGCGCTCGGCAGCCACGCGTCGCGCCAGTGCGCGTACGCCAGTCGCGCGCTGGCGATCGCCGCCTGACCGCGCAGCGCGGCCGCCGCGGGCGTGCCGATTGCATCGAGCCGGCGATCGACCAGCGTGTCGATGCGGCTCAGGAAGAAGCTCGCCACCGAAGCGATGCCCGCGAGCGGCGCGCCCGCAGCGGCGCGCTGCGCCAACCCGGTCGTGAAGGCGTCGAGCACCTCGCGGTAGCGGTCGACGCCGAAAAGCAGCGTGACGTTGACGTTGACACCGGCGGCGATCAGTTCGCGGATCGCCGCCAGCCCCGCGCACGTGCCTGGAACCTTGATCATTACGTTCGGGCGCGCGAGCTTCGACCACAGCCTGCGCGCTTCGGCCACGGTGGCGTCCGCGTCGTTCGCCAGCAGCGGCGACACCTCGTGACTCACGAAGCCGTCGGCGCCGCCGCTGGTGTCGAACTGCGGGCGGAACAGATCCGCCGCACGGCCGACATCCTCGAGCATCAGTGCCTCGCAGATCGCGCGCGCGTCGGCGCCGCGGGCCAGCCGCTCGATCGCGGCATCGTAGGTGCTGCCGTGCGCGATCGCCTTCTCGAAGATCGACGGGTTGGACGTGACGCCGGCCACGCCGTCGTCGTCGATCATCCACGCCAGCGTGCCGTCGTCGAGCCAGTCGCGTCGGATGTCGTCGAGCCAGATGCGCTGGCCGAGCGCCTTCAGTTGCTGCAGCGGTGGGGTGGTCATGTCGGCACCTGCACGGTTCGCTCGAGGGTCGGCTCGATCGATGGAACGACGATGCCGGTGTGAGCCGTCGCCGGATCCGAAGTTCCTGCGCGGGCAGTGTGCATACATCGACGCAAGCCAGCACTAAGGGCTTTCACTCACCTGCGCATGACGCCCTTTCGTGATCGACCGTGTCGGCTTCGTGTCGATCGGCGGCTAGACTGAATGCCGCTGTCGCCCCGGACTTGGTCCGGGGCCCAATTTGCAGCGTCGCCAATTGGGCCCCGGCCTGCGCCGGGGCGACGAGACATAACCGCCTCGATCATGACCATCGACACCGAACAGCGGCGGGGCCTGCTGACCGAGCACGACGTGTTCCTGCTGCGCGAAGGCACGCACTGCCGGCTCTATCGTCAGCTCGGCTGCCAACTCGCTGCGGACGGCGCGCACTTCGCGGTGTGGGCGCCGAACGCGCGGCGCGTGTCGGTGATCGGCGAATTCAACGGCTGGAACCGGGACGCGCATCCGCTCGCCTCGCGCGCCGACGGCTGCGGCGTGTGGGAGGGCTTCGTCGACGGCGTGCGGCCGGGCCAGACGTACAAGTACGCGCTGCTCGGCGCGCAAGGCGCTTGGCTGGAGAAGGCCGACCCGTTCGCGTTCGCGGCCGAACTGCCGCCGTCGACGGCGTCGCGCACCGCCGCGCTCGACTACGAATGGCGCGACGGCGAATGGATGGCGCAGCGCGCGCGCGCCAACGCGCTCGACGCGCCGATGTCGATCTACGAGGTGCACCTCGGTTCGTGGCGCCGCAACGGCGACGGCGGCTTCCTCGACTACCGCTTCGCGGCGCGCGCGCTCGCCGACTACGTGCGGCAGACGGGCTTCACGCACGTGGAACTGCTGCCGATCATGGAGCACCCGTTCTACGGCTCGTGGGGCTACCAGACTACCGGCTACTTCGCGCCGAGCGCGCGCTACGGCTCGCCGCAGGACTTCATGGCGTTCGTCGACATCCTGCACCAGGCCGGCATCGGCGTGATTCTCGACTGGGTGCCGTCGCACTTCCCCGCCGACGCGCACGGGCTGGCATCGTTCGACGGCACATACCTCTTCGAGCACCAGGACCCGCGCCAGGGCTTTCATCCGGAGTGGAACTCGTCGATCTTCAACTACGGCCGCAACGAAGTGCGCGCGTTCCTGCAGTCGAGCGCTCTGTTCTGGCTCGACCGCTATCACGTCGACGGGCTGCGCGTCGACGCGGTGGCGTCGATGCTGTACCTCGACTACGCGCGCAAGGAAGGCGAGTGGATTCCGAACCGCCATGGCGGACGGGAGAACCTCGAAGCGATCGGGTTCCTGCGCGCGCTGTCGGAGTCGGTGTACCGCGACCATCCCGACGTGCAACTGATCGCGGAGGAATCGACCGCGTGGCCGATGGTGTCGCGGCCGACGTACGTCGGCGGGCTCGGCTTCGGCCTGAAGTGGAACATGGGCTGGATGCACGACACGCTGCGCTACTTCAGCGAAGACCCGCTGTTCCGCCGCTACCACCACAACACGATCACGTTCTCGATCATGTACGCGTTCCACGAGAACTTCGTGCTGCCGCTGTCGCACGACGAGGTCGTGTACGGCAAGGGCTCGCTGATCGGCAAGATGCCCGGCGACGGCTGGCAGCAGTTCGCCAATCTCAGGCTGCTGCTCGGCTACATGTGGACGCATCCCGGCAAGAAGCTGCTGTTAATGGGCGGCGAGTTCGGCCAGCGGCGCGAGTGGACGCACGAGGGCGAGCTCGAATGGTGGGTGCTGCAGCATCCCGAGCACGCCGGCGCGCAGCGCTGGGCCGGCGACCTGAACCGCGTCTACCGCGGCGAGCGTGCGCTGCACGCGGTGGACTTTGCGCCGTCGGGCTTCGAATGGATCGACTGCAACGACGCCGACAACAGCGTGCTCACCTATCTGCGCATGGCACCCGGCTCGCGGCCGGTAGTGGTCGCGTGCAACTTCACGCCGGTCCCGCGCCACAACTACGTGATCGGCGTGCCGCAGGGCGGACGCTGGGTGGAACTGCTGAACAGCGACGCGCCGATCTACGGCGGCAGCGGCATGGGCAACCTGGGCGCCGTCGAAGCCGCGCCCGTCGGCGCGCACGGCCGCAGCCGTTCGCTGACGCTGACTCTGCCGCCGTTGTCGATTTTGGTCCTGGCGCCGGAGGGGTAGCGATGCGCGAAGTACTGCTCGCGCTCTCAGCGTCATTCCCGCGCAAGCGGGAATCCAGTGACTTCTTCGCGAAAGACACTGGGCCCCCGCTTTCGCGGGGACGACACGTCGCATGAGCGTCAGACACGGCGCATGAACGTCACCCCGATCGACACCGACGACGGCCGCTGCCGCACGGTGATCGAGAATGTGCTGCCCGCGATCGACGGCGGCCGCTTCGCGGTCAAGCGAATCGTCGGCGACCGCGTGACGGTCGAAGCCGACTGCTTCGCCGACGGGCACGACGTGGTCGCGTGCGCGCTGCTGTGGAAGCGCGCGGGCGCGGCGGAGTGGAGCGAGGTCGCGATGGCGCCGCTCGGAAACGATCGCTGGCGCGGATCGTTCACCGTGAGCGAAATCGGCCGCTACGCGTACACGGTGCGCGCCTGGGTCGATCACTTCCTGTCGTGGCGGCATGATCTGGCGAGGCGCGTCGACGCCGACGACATCCGCGTGGCCGCGCGCGTCGGCATCGGGCTGATCGACGGCGCCGCGCAGCGTGCCGCCGGCGCCGACCGCGAGACGCTGGCGGCATGGGCGCGCGCGCTCGAGGCGTTGCTCGCGCGCGCTGCGTCGGCCGACGAACTGAAGGCACTGGGCCTGGACGAGCCGCGCGGCCAGATCGCCGCGCACTATCCGGACCGGCGCTTCGCCACCACGTACGCGTGTGAGCTGCCGCTGGTGGTCGACCGCGAGCGCGCGCGCTTCTCCGCGTGGTACGAGATGTTCCCGCGCTCGACGGCGTCCGAGGCTGGTCGCCATGGCACGTTCGCCGACTGTGCGCGGCTGCTGCCCTACATGGCGCAGATGGGCTTCGACGTGCTGTACCTGCCGCCGATCCATCCGATCGGGCGCGTGCGCCGCAAGGGCAGGAACAACACGCTCGCGGCCGCGTCCGCCGACGTCGGCAGCCCGTGGGCGATCGGCTCGGAGGAGGGCGGACACAAGGCGATCCATCCGCAGTTGGGCACGCTCGACGAGTTCCGGCATCTGGTGCAGGCCGCCGCCGGCCACGGCATCGAGATCGCGCTCGATATCGCATTTCAGTGCGCACCCGATCACCCTTACGTGACGGCGCATCCCGAATGGTTTCGCAAGCGCCCCGACGGATCGGTGCAGTATGCCGAGAATCCGCCGAAGAAATACCAGGACATCTTCCCGTTCGACTTCGAGTGCGACGCGTGGCCATCGTTGTGGCACGAGCTCGAGAGCGTGTTCGAGTTCTGGATCGCGCGGGGTGTGAAGATTTTCCGCGTCGACAACCCGCACACCAAGGCATTCGCGTTCTGGGAGTGGGCGATCGGCCGCATCAAGGCGAGGCATCCCGACGCGCTGTTCCTGGCGGAAGCGTTCACGCGGCCGAAGGTGATGCACCGGCTGGCGAAGCTCGGCTTCTCTCAGAGCTACACCTACTTCGCGTGGCGCAACACCCGGCGCGAGCTGACCGCGTATTTCACCGAACTGGCGCACGGGCCGGGGCGCGATTACTTTCGCCCGAACGTGTGGCCGAACACGCCCGACATCCTGACCGAGACGCTGCAGGTCGGCGGCCGGCCCGCATTCATGGCGCGGCTGGTGCTGGCGGCCACTCTGGCGGCCAGCTACGGCATCTATGGTCCGGCCTTCGAACTGGCCGAGAACGCCGCACGCGAGCCGGGATCCGAGGAGTACCTGGATTCGGAGAAGTACGAGCTGCGCCATTGGGACCGCGCGCGCGCCGATTCGCTGGCCGACTTCATCGGCACGATCAACCGCGCGCGGCGCGAGAATCCCGCGCTGCAATCCGACGACACGCTGCGCTTCCTGCCGATCGACAACGAGCAGATGATCGCGTATGCGAAGGCCACGCCCGATCTGTCGAGCGTCATCGTGTGCGTGGTCAGTCTCGATCCCAACTACGCGCAGCGCGGCTGGGTCGAGCTGGACCTCGACGCGCTGGGGCTGCCGAAGGACGAGCCGTTCCAGGTGCACGACCTGATCACGCAGGCACGCTTCATCTGGCACGGCGCGCGCAACTTCGTCCAACTCGACCCGCAACGCTGCCCCGCGCACCTGCTGCGCGTGCGCAGACGGCTGCACCGGGAACATGATTTCGATTACTTCATGTGATGCAGGCTCAGGTGTCATTCCCGCGCAAGCGGGAATCCAGACATGGCAACGCAGGCTGGGTTCCCGCTTGCGCGGGAACGACACGCTCCGGTTGATCGAGTGAGCGGATGAAGAACGACCTGCGCGACGCGCCTGCTGTGGCGGCAGACACGACCACCAGCGACCCGCTGTGGTTCAAGGACGCGATTGTCTACGAGCTGCACGTCAAGGCGTTCTTCGATTCCAACGGCGACGGCAGCGGCGACTTCCGCGGGCTGGCGGAAAAGCTCGACTACATCCAGGAACTCGGCGTCAACACGATCTGGCTGCTGCCGTTCTACCCGTCGCCGTTCCGCGACGACGGCTACGACGTGGCCGACTACCGCAACGTGCACTCCGGGTACGGCACGCGCGAGGACTTCCGCCGCTTCGTGCGCGAGGCGCACAAGCGCGAGCTTCGCATCATCATCGAGCTGGTGATCAACCACACGTCGGACCAGCACCCGTGGTTCCAGGCCGCGCGCCGGGCGCCGAAGGGTTCGGCCAAGCGCAACTTCTATGTATGGAGCGACGACCCGAACCGGTACGCCGGCGCGCGCGTGATATTCACCGACAGCGAGAAGTCGAACTGGACCTGGGACGAGGTGGCGCAGCAGCACTACTGGCACCGATTCTTCTCGCACCAGCCGGACCTGAACTTCGACAACCCGCACGTGCTGCAGGCGCTGATACGGGTGATGCACTTCTGGCTCGACATGGGAGTCGACGGGTTCCGCCTCGACGCCATCCCGTACCTGATCGAGCGCGACGGCACCAACTGCGAGAACCTGCGCGAGACGCACGCGATCATCAAGAAGATCCGCGCCGAGCTCGACGAACGCTACCGCGACCGCGTGCTGCTCGCCGAGGCCAACCAGTGGCCGGAGGACGTCTCCGAATACTTCGGCGGCGGCGACGAATGCCACATGGCGTACCACTTCCCGCTGATGCCGCGCATGTACATGGCGCTGGCGCAGGAAGACCGGCACCCGATCGTCGAGATCATGGCGCAGACGCCCGAGATCCCGGACACGTGCCAGTGGGCGGTGTTCCTGCGCAACCACGACGAGCTGACGCTCGAGATGGTGACCAGCAAGGAGCG
>JAKORH010000191.1 GCA_029777935.1 Pseudomonadota bacterium | reverse complement strand
TCGGCTCCGAGCGGCACGAGTCGCGCCGCATCGACAACCAGTTGCGCGGCCGCTCCGGCCGCCAGGGCGATCCGGGCGAGTCGCGCTTCTATCTGGCCATGGACGATCCGCTGCTGCGCATCTTCGCCGGCGACCGGATGCGCGCCATCATGGACCGGCTGAAGCTGCCCGAGGGCGAGGCGATCGAAGCCGGCATGGTCACGCGCTCGATCGAGAGCGCGCAGCGCAAGGTCGAGGCGCGCAACTTCGATATCCGCAAGCAACTGCTCGAATACGACGACGTCGCCAACGACCAGCGGCGCGAGATCTACCGGCTGCGCAACGAGATCCTCGAGGCTGGCGATACGCGCGAGATGATCGACGGGTTGCGGCGAGGCTACTTCACCGACATGTTCCGCGAGTTCGTGCCCGCCGAGTCGGTCGAGGAGCAGTGGAACATCGAGGGGCTGACGCGCGCGTTGCATGAAGACTGGCAGATCGACCTGCCGCTGAAGGAATGGCTCGCGGCCGAGGACCTGAGCGACGCGGACCTACTGGAACGGATCCTGAAGGCCGCCGACCAGGCGTACGAGACCAAGGTCACGCTGGTCGGACCCGAGGCGTTCGGCGGCTTCGAGCGCTCGATCATGCTGCAGGTCATGGACCAGCACTGGCGCGAACATCTGGCCGCGCTCGACCACCTGCGCCAGGGCATCCATCTGCGCGGCTATGCGCAGAAGAATCCGAAGCAGGAGTACAAGCGCGAGGCATTCGAGCTGTTCGGCACGCTGATCGATCGCGTGCGCGCCGACGTGATCCGTATCCTGATGAACGTCCGCATCCAGACCCAGGAAGAGATCGCCGCGGCCGAGCAGCAGATGGAGCAGGAGGCCGAGCGCCGGCTCGAGGCTGCGCGGGCCCAGCACGCGGAGTTCGCCACCGCCGTCGCGGAAGAGCCGGCCGACGTCGAGACGCTGACGCTGCCGCCGCCGGAAGAGGCGAAGCCGCAGCCGTTCAAGCGTTTCGGCGACAAGATCGGCCGCAACGACCCGTGTCCGTGCGGCTCCGGCAAGAAGTACAAGCAATGCCATGGGAAGCTCGCCTGACGGCGAGCTTCGCGGATCGCGGATTGCCTCGATGGCGGTCAATCTCGTTGCGCCTGAAGCCGCGTCGCTGTATCCCGTCGCCGGAGTCGAGCTCGGCTGGGCCGAGGCCGGAATCCGCAAGCCGAATCGCAAGGACCTGCTGGTGATCCGCCTCGCCCCGGGCGCGAACGTGGCGGGCGTATTCACGCAGAACCGTTTCTGCGCGGCGCCGGTGCAGGTATGCCGCGAGCACCTTGCCGCGAGCCACCCAATCCGTGCGCTGGTGATCAACACCGGCTGCGCCAACGCCGGCACCGGAGCGCCGGGGCTCGCCGCGGCGCGTGCCACCTGCGCGGCGCTGGCGCGGCACTTCGATTGCAGCGCCGCCGAGGTGCTGCCGTTCTCGACCGGCGTGATCATGGAGCCGCTGCCCCTCGACCGGCTGCTTGCCGGACTGCCGGCCGCGATCGCGCGCCTGGCTGCCGATCAGTGGCTGCCGGCAGCCGAATCGATCATGACAACCGACACCGTGGCGAAGGCCGCGTCGCTGCGCATCGATCTGGACGGCGCGCCGGTCGCGATCACTGGCATCGCGAAAGGTGCCGGGATGATCCGGCCCGACATGGCGACGATGCTGGGCTTCGTCGCCACCGATGCCGCGGTCTCCTTGCCCCTGTGGCAGCGGCTGACCCGGCAGGTCGCGGAGGCCTCGTTCAACCGCATCACCGTCGACGGCGACACCTCGACCAACGATTCGTTCGTGATGATCGCCACGGGCCGCGGCGGCGTGCGTATCGAGAACGAACGCGATCCGCGCCTGCCGGCGCTGGCCGCCGCACTGACGCAGGTCGCGCAGCGACTGGCGCAGGCGATCGTGCGCGACGGCGAGGGCGCGACCAAGTTCATCGAGATCGAGGTGAGCGAGGCACGCACGGTGGCGGAAGCCGCGCAGGTCGCCTACGCGATCGCACACTCGCCGCTGGTGAAGACCGCGTTCTTCGCGTCCGATCCCAATCTCGGCCGCATCCTTGCCGCGGCCGGCAACGCGGGCGTGGCGGACCTCGATGCCAATTGCGTGCAGTTGTGGCTCGGCGACGTGGCAGTGGCGCGCGACGGCGGCCGCCACCCGGACTATCGCGAGGAAGACGGCCAGCGCGTGATGAAAGCCGACGAGATCCGCGTGCGCGTGGCGCTCGGCCGCGGCGACGCGAGCACGACCGTGTGGACGTGCGACCTGTCGCACGGCTACGTCTCGATCAACGCCGATTACCGTTCATGACGATGAGTGCCGAGGCGGCGCGACTGCTGGAACTGCTCGAGCGGCTCGCACCGCTGCTGCCCGAGGCGCGGCCGATCGACTGGACCGCGCCGGCGTTTCGCTGGCGGCGCCGGCAGTACCTCGGCGCCACGCTCGGCCGGCTGGAGGCGATCCACCGCGTCGCACGCATCGCGCCCGAAGACCTGCAGCACGTCGACGCGCAGAAGGCGGCGATCCTGCGCAACACCGAGCAGTTCGTGCGCGGCGCGCCGGCCAACAACGTGCTGCTGACCGGCGCGCGCGGCACCGGCAAGTCATCGCTGATCCGCGCCTGCCTGCTTGCGTTCCTGGACCAGGGCTTGCGGCTGATCGAGGTCGACAAGCGCGATCTGGTCGATCTGCCCGAGATCGCCGATCTGATCGCCGACCGGCCGGAGCGCTTCATCCTGTTCTGTGACGACCTGTCGTTCGAGGAAGGCGAGGCCTCGTACAAGGCGCTGAAGGCCGCGCTCGACGGGTCGGTGGCCGCGCCGGGCGACAACGTGCTGATCTACGCCACGTCCAACCGCCGCCATCTGATGCCCGAATACATGCGCGAGAACCTCGCCACGCACTACGAGGACGACGGCGAGATCCATCCGGCCGAAACGGTCGAGGAGAAGATCTCGCTCTCGGAGCGCTTCGGACTGTGGCTGTCGTTCTATCCGTTCCGGCAGGACGATTTCCTCGACATCGTGCGCCACTGGCTGCGCCGCTGCGGCATTGATGCAGCGGACGCGCAGCACGCGCACTGGCGCGAAGAGGCGCTGCAGTTCGCTCTGCAGCGCGGCTCGCGCTCGGGCCGCGTCGCGCTGCAGTTCGCGCGCGATTTCGCCGGCCGCGCACGGCTTTCGACTCCGCAGAAATGAGCGCGAATGCCGCCGCGCGACCGATCGTCGAGGTCGCGGTCGGCGTGCTGGTGCGCGCCGACGGCACCGTGCTGCTCGCGGACCGTCCCGCCGGCAAGCCATACGCCGGCTACTGGGAGTTCCCGGGTGGCAAGGTCGAACCCGGCGAGACCATCGGCGACGCGCTGGCGCGAGAACTGCGCGAAGAACTCGGTATCGAACTCGGCCCCTCCATGCCCTGGGTGGTCTACGAGCACGACTATCCGCATGCGTACGTGCGGCTGCATTTTCGCCGCGTGTTCGAGTGGCGCGGCGAGCCGCACCCGCACGAGGGCCAGCGCTTCGACTTCTTCCTGCCCGCGCAGGCGCCGCAGCCGCTGCTGCCGGCGGCGCTGCCCGCGTTGCGCTGGCTCGAACTGCCCGCGGTGTACGGCGTATCGAACGCCGCCGCGCTCGGCCCCGACGGCTTCCTGCACGCGCTCGACCGCGCGCTGGCGCGCGGACTGCGGCTGCTGCTGCTGCGCGAACCATCGCTCGACGAATCCAGGATCGCGAAACTGGCATCGCCGGTGCGCGACCGGGCGCGCGAGGTCGGCGCGCGCGTGCTGATCAGCAGCCGTCATGCGCAATCGCTGTGGCCCGCATTTGACGGCGTGCATCTGACTGCCCGCGATTTGATGCGTACGCAGCAGCGGCCCGACGCCCTGCTGGTCGCGGCCTCCGTGCACGATCGCGACGAACTGGCGCGCGCTCACCGGCTCGGGTGCGATTTCGCCATGGCGGGGCCGGTACTTGCGACGCCAAGCCACCCGGGCGCGGCCACGCTCGGATGGAACGGATTTGCGCGCATCGCGCGCGACACGCCGCTGCCGCTGTACGCGATCGGGGGTCTGGCCGTGAACGACCTCGCCGCCGCACGCTACGCCGGTGGGCACGGCGTGGCGCTGCTGCGAGCGGCGTGGAGCGGCTAGCGTCAGTTCCTGCGCGCCGACTCGTCGGAGAGCGGGGCTTCGTCGTCGGTCAGCGGTCGGCCCGCGATTGCATGCCGCTCCGCGGCCCAGTCGCCGAGGTCGATCGTCTTGCAGCGTTCGGAGCAGAACGGTCGCCACCGGCTGCGCGGGCTCCATTCGACCGTCGCCCCGCACACCGGGCACGCGACCGCCTTCGGCATGGCGCGCGCGGTCAGAACGCGCACAGCGCGAGTTCGAACGGCACGTCGCGGTCGAGCGGGCGCGGCTTCAGATCGCGATCCGCGGCCGTGAAGCGGATCCATAGCATGTACTTGTTGGCGCTGATCTCGGGGATCGCGCCGAGCTGCGCGTCGATGCGCACCTGCAGCAACGAGTAGCTGCGCCCCTGCAGCATCTGCTGATACGAGCCGGCGGCCGCGACCTGGCGGCTCTTCTGCGCGGTCTCGCGCAGAAGACGCAGCACGATCGCCAGACCGAGGTTGAACTGCTGCATCGGCTTGACCCAGTTCTGCAGGTCCTCGCGTCGCGCGTCGGCGTCGCGCATCAGCCAGGCGTGATACGAAGGCAGGTCGAACTCGCAGGTGCCGCCGGGGATGCCGGCGCGGCTGCGGATGCTGGTCAACCACTCGTTGTCGCGCAGATGCTGGCCCGCTTTGCCGGGCGTGGCGTTCAGTGAGTATTGTGCGCGCTCGATCTCGCCCAGCACCGACGCCAGCGCGGTCTCGGATACCTGCGGGTTATTGCGGAACGCGAGCAGCGTCTGCTTGTGGCGCTCCAGCTCCTGCAGCAGGTCGCTCTTGAGATCCGCGCGCGACGTGACTTCGAGGATCTCGAACAGCGTCAGCAGGGCCGTGTGATGGCAGTGCGGATGCGTCTGGCCGGCGAAGTAGTCGAGCTTGTCGAACAGGTCCTCCAGGCGCAGCAGGGTCCGCAGGCGCTCGCTGAACGGATACTCATAGAGGATCTGCTGCGTGTCGTTGCTCATGGCGGCGCTGTCCGGGCCGACGATATCACAGCGACGCGCGTCGACCCCCGCGCACGGGCAGTTCGCGATACAGCGCGTGCAGCCGCGCCGCGGCGCGCCGCGCGTCGTCGGCGGCGCCTTCGTTCACCAGTACGTCGTCGGCTGCGTCGAGCCGTGCGGCGCGCGTAACCTGCACAGCGATGATCGCGCGCGCCGCCGCTGCGTCGAGCCCGCTGCGCCGCATGACGCGCGCGATCTGGGTGTCGACCGCGCAGTCGACCACGAGCACGCGATCGACGCGGTCGCGCCACGACCCGGATTCGATCAGCAGCGGAATCACGAAGACGTTGTACGGTGCCGCCGCCGCAGCGGCCGCCGCGCTAGCCTCGGCCTGCGCGCGAATCATCGGGTGCAGGATCTCCTCGAGCGCGCGGCGCGCTTCGGCATCGCCGAACACGAGGCCGCGCATGCGGGCGCGATCGAGCGCGCCGCGGCCGTCGAGGTAGTCCGTGCCGAAGCGCGCGCGGATCGCGGCGATCGCGCCGCCGCCTGGTGCGGTCAGCGCGTGCGCGATTGCATCGGTGTCGATCACGTGCGCGCCTAGGCGCGCCAGTTCATCGGCCACCAGCGACTTGCCGCTGCCTATGCCGCCGGTCAGCCCGACGCGCAGCCGGGCGCCGTACGGTTCAGATCGCGACGAACCGCGCGACGAGTTCGTGCCCATACAGCAGCGCAATGAATCCGGCCGCGGCCAGGTACGGTCCGAACGGAATCGGAATGTCGCGGCCGCGCCGCGCGAGAATCATCAGCACGATCCCGACCACGGCGCCGACCAGCGACGACAGCAGCACGATCGGCAGCAGCATCTTCCAGCCGAACCACGCGCCGAGCGCCGCCAGCAGCTTGAAGTCGCCGTAACCCATGCCCTCCTTGCCGGTCGCGAGCTTGAACAGCCAGTAGATCGACCACAGCACGAGGTAGCCGGCCACTGCACCGATCACCGCGTCCTTCAGCGGCGCGAACGTGCCGGCCGTATTGGCGAGCAGGCCGAGCCACAGCAGCGGCAGCGTCACGCTGTCGGGCAGCAGAGTGGTGTCGGCGTCGATGAAGGTGAGCGCGATCAGCGCCCAGACAAACACGAGCGCGAGCAGGCCCTGCAGCCCAAGGCCGAAATGCCAGGCGATCCACGCGGACAGCGCCGCGGTCAAGGCCTCGACGATCGGGTAGCGCGGCGAAATGCGCGCACCGCACGCCGCACATCTGCCGCCGAGCCAGAGATAGGAAATCAGCGGCAAGTTGTCGCGGATGCGCAGCGGCGTCCGGCACGCCGGACAGTGCGAGCCGGGCACGAACAGGTTGTAGGCGCCGGCGGGCGGCGGCGCCTTGCCGTCGAGTTCCGCGCACTGCGCGCGCCAGTCCGCTTCCATCATCCGCGGCATGCGATGGATGACGACGTTCAGGAACGAGCCGACCACCAGACCGACGACGAGCGCGGCGAGCATGAAAAGCTGGTCGGGCGACACGGCGAGCGCCGCGGGCGCGCAGCACCCGCGGCCCGGAGGCTGGCAGTCAGATCACCTGGCCGAGCTTGAAGATCGGCAGGTAGATCGCGATCACGATGCCGCCGACCAGAACGCCCAATACGACCATGATCATCGGCTCGATCAGGCTGGAGATCGCGTCGACCATCTCGTCGACTTCGCGCTCGTAGTAGTCGGCGACCTTCGACAGCATCGAGTCGAGCGAACCCGACTCCTCGCCGATCGACGTCATCTGCACGGCCATGCTGGGAAACACGGCGGAGTTCTGCATTGCCTGCGCGAGGCTGGTGCCGATGTTCACCTCGGTCTGGATCTGCTTGGTGGCCTCGCGGTACACGGCGTTGCCCGAGGCGGGGCCGACCGAATCGAGCGCCTCGACCAGCGGCACGCCGGCCGCGAACGTCGTCGCCAGCGTGCGGCACCAGCGCGCGACCGATGCCTTCTGCAGCAGTTCGCCGACCACCGGCGGCTTCAGCATCAGGCGGTCGACCAGTATCTGGAAATTGGGCGAGCGCTTCCACGCCTGGAACACGAAGTAGGGCAGCGCGATCAGCGCCGCGAGCAGCACGTACCAGTAGCCCACCACGAAGTCCGATATCGCGATCACCGCGAGCGTCGGCGCCGGCAGATCCGCGCCGAAGCTCGAGAACACCTGCTTGAAGCTCGGAATCACGAAGTACATGATGATCGCGGTGATCAGGATCGCCACCAGGATGATCATCAACGGATAGAACATCGCCTTCTTGACCTTGCCCTTCAGCGCCAGCGTCTTTTCCTTGTAGCTGGCGAGACGATCGAGCAGCGTCTCCAGAATGCCCGCCTGTTCACCGGCAGCGACCAGGTTGCAGAACAGCGGATCGAAGTGCAGCGGATACTTGCGGAAGGCCTGGTTCAGGCTGGTGCCCGTCTCGACGTCGGCGCGGATGTCGTTCAGCAGTCGCGCCATCGACGGATTGCCGTGGCCGCGCGCGACGATGTCGAAGCACTGCATCAGCGGCACGCCGGCGCGCAGCATGGTCGACAACTGGCGCGTGAAGATCGCCAGGTCCTTTTCGGTGATCTTCTTGCCGCGCGAGAAGGTCTGCTTCTTGATCTTGGTCGCCAGCACGCCGCGCCGGCGCAGCGAAGCGGCGACGACCGATTCGCCGCCGGCGCGCATCTCGCCGCGCACGATCTTGCCGGTCTTGTCGCGACCTTCCCACAGGAAAAGCGCCTCGCGCGCGGGTGCTCGCGGTCGGATCAGGGCGCCAGTTGCCATTGCTCGTGTGCTCCGCGTTCGTTCAATCGTTGGTGCAGCCCAGTACTTCGTCGATCGAGGTGACGCCCTGCTTGACCTTCAGCAGGCCGGACTGCCGCAGGTCCTTCACGCCTTCGCGCTGCGCCTGCGCGCCGACCTCGACCGAACTCGCGTTCTTCAGGATCATGTGCTGGATCGTTTCCGAGATCGGCATCACTTCGTAGATGCCGGTACGGCCCTTGTACCCGGAGCCCTTGCAGCGCTCACAGCCGACCGCCTTGTACGGCACCCAGCTGCCGTCGAGGTCGCCCGCGCCGAATCCGGCGCCGATCAGCGCATCCTTGTCGATCTCGGTCGGCTGCTTGCATGTGCACAGCCGCCGCGCCAGCCGTTGCGCGGTGATCAGTATCACCGACGATGCGATGTTGAAAGGCGCCACTCCCATGTTCGCAAGCCGTGTCAGCGTCGTCGGGGCGTCGTTGGTATGCAGCGTTGACATCACCATGTGCCCGGTCTGCGCCGCCTTGATCGCGATGTCGGCGGTTTCGAGGTCGCGGATCTCGCCGACCATGATGACGTCCGGGTCCTGACGCAGGAACGCGCGCATGGAGTTGGCGAAGGTCAGCCCAGCCTTCTCGTTGACGTTGACCTGGTTGATGCCGGCGAGCTGGATCTCCGCCGGATCCTCGGCGGTCGAGATATTGACGCCGGGCTGGTTCAGGATGTTCAGGCACGTATAGAGGGAGACCGTCTTGCCGCTGCCCGTCGGCCCCGTTACCAGCACCATGCCATACGGGCGCTGGATCGCGTCGAGAAGCAGTTGCTTCTGCTCCGGCTCGTAGCCGAGCGCGTCGATGCCGAGCTTGGCCTGCGATGGGTCGAGGATCCGCATCACGACCTTCTCGCCGTACAGCGTCGGCAGCGTGCTGACGCGGAAATCGATCGCGCGCTGGCCCGACAGCGCGAGCTTCATGCGGCCGTCCTGCGGCACGCGCTTCTCGGAGATGTCGAGCTTGGAGATGACCTTGATGCGGGTGACCAGGCGCTCCTTGATCGCCAGCGGCGGCTGCGCGATCTCGCGCAGCACTCCGTCCACGCGGGTGCGGATGCGGTAGAACTTCTCGTACGGCTCGAAGTGCAGGTCGGATGCGCCGTCGGTGATCGCGTCCAGCAGCAGCTTCTGCAGGAAGCGCACGACCGGCGCGTCGTCGACCTCGGCGCTGCTGGCGTCCTCCTGCTGCGTGTCGGGCGCATCGGACAGCAGCTCGTCGAAGTTGACCTCGTCGTCGACCAGCTTCTCCAGCGACTGCGCGACCGACTGGCTCGACACATCGATCAGCCGCAGCAGCTTGTCGTGCTCGACCACGACGACATCGATGGCGAGCTGCGTCTGGAACTTGACCTGATCGAGCGTCTGGAAATTGGTCGGATCCGACACCGCCACCGCGAGCCGGTTGCCGCGTTTGCGCAGCGCCAGCACGCGCAGCGATCCGACCAGCTTGCGGTCGATGATGTCCCGCGGCATCTGGTCGGGGTCGAACGCCGAGATGTCGAGCAGCGGATGCCCGAACGTATCGGCGGCGAAGCGCGCGATCTGCGCTGCCGACAGCCCGGTCGTCTCGCTCGCGCCGACCAGTTCGTCGATGAACTGAACGTTGCTCTGCACCGCCTTGCGCGCGAGAGTTTCGGCCCGATCGGGCCGCAACCGGCCTTGTTGCACGAGTGCCCGCGCCAGCCCCGTCAGGGAGGAGGTTGCCATTGCGGTGCTCTGACTGACAGCCGACATCTAGGCCTCGACCATGGGTTGCGGATGACCCGAACTGCGCCCGACCCGAAGTTCGAGTCGAGGTTGAAAATACTGCACACAAGCCCTCGATTTGTAAAGCAAACCAACGTATGAGTCGCGGCGTCGAGCACGCGCATGCCGCATGCGCGGGAAAGCGCGCTTCACGGCGCGCGGATCAGCCGCACGCTGCGCACCGATTGGTCATGAATCCGGATGACTTCGACGATGCACTGGTCGTAACGGACGCAGCACGGACCGCTCGGAATCTCCTGCAGCGCCTCGAGGATCAGGCCGTTGAGCGTCTTCGGGCCGGTGAGCGGCAGCCGCAGCG
Source organism: Pseudomonadota bacterium (assembly GCA_029777935.1). The sequence goes on along the minus strand of JAKORH010000191.1, from coordinate 1,616 downwards.
ACAGCCGGCGGTTCAGTTCTCGCAGCGGCGTGCTGCCGTCGACGACGACGTGGCCGTGCTCGTCCCAGCGCAGCCCGCGCGTGCCGAGTCCAGGCGCCTGCGTTGTGAATTCGCCGACGATTTCCTCGACGATGTCCTCCAGCGTGATCAGCCCCTGCACCTCGCCGTACTCGTCGACGATCAGGCCGAGCCGCTGCCGGTTGTCCTGGAACATCTGCAACTGCTGCAGGATCGGCGTGCCGCTCGGGACGAAGTAAGGCGCGATCAGGATTTCGCGGATGCTTTCGTGCGACAGCGTGTCGGCGTCGAGCAGCGGCAGCAGCTTCCTTATGTGCAGCACGCCGATCACGCGCGTCATGTCGCCGTCGATCACCGGCAGCTTGTTGTGGTAGCAGGTAGCCAGCTGCTGGCGAATCACCGCGACCGGATGCGACAGGTCCAGCACCTCGCTGCGCGCACGCGGCGTCATCAGGTCGTCGATCGTTACCTGCTCGAGGTCGAACAGGTTCAGAAGGATGCTGCGGTGCTTGCCGCGCAGTACGCCGCCGCCTTCGAGAACGATCGTGCGCAATTCGTCGCGCGTCAGCCGCCGCGCTTCGGCCGCGGCATCCTGGCGTACCCGCGCCATCCAGAGCAGTCCGCGCACGAAAAGGTTGACGAACCACACCGCCGGCGCCATCAAGCGCAGCAGCGGCGCGATCACGAAACTCGACGGCAACGCAATGCGCTCCGGATACGTGGCGCCGATCACCTTCGGCGTCAGCTCCGCGAACACCAGGATCAGGAACGAAATCGCCCCGGTGGCCAGCACCAGCGCCCAGCGGCTGTCGCCGAAGTAGCGGATCGCCAGAGCGGTGACGAGCGCCGTGGCGCCGGCGTTCAGCAGCGTGTTGCCCAGCAGGATCACGCTGAGCAACCGGTCGATGCGATCGAGCAGCGACTGCGTCAGGCGTGCCGCGCCGCTGCCTTGCCGCAGCAGATGCCGCAGCCGCAACCGGCTGGTCGCCATCATCGCGGTCTCGACCAGCGAGAAGAAGGCGGCGAGGACCAGGAGAACGACCAGTGCGGTGACCTGCGCCCAGAGCGGGATGCCTGCCAAGCGTCAGTTCCAGACGGACTGAGTCATCCAGCACAGGGAATCGATGGTCGGGGTGAGAGGATTTGAACCTCCGACTCCTGCGTCCCGAACGCAGTACTCTACCAGGCTGAGCTACACCCCGACGTCGGTCCAGTGCCGCGCGATCGCGCCCGCCGGACCGGCTCGCCCCGCGCCGGAATCAGCGATTCCGACGCATCGCGAACACACTCAATTCTAGCAAAGAGTCGCGAAATACCGAGGCGGGAAACGCGGCCAGCGCAGCCTCCGCCGCGCCCGACTCCGCCACGGCGCGCTCGCGCACGTAATCGAGTGAGCCGTTGCCCCGCACGATGGTCGCGATCTGATCGAAGTCGCCGCCGCCGTCGCGGATTGCGCGTTCGATCTTGTCGCGCTCACGCGGGGAAGCGAGCCGCAGCGCGTGGATCAGCGGCAGCGTGACCTTGCCTTCGCGCAGGTCGTCGCCCAGCCGCTTGCCGATCTCGCCGATATTGCCGGAATAGTCGAGCAGATCATCGAT
>JAKORH010000190.1 GCA_029777935.1 Pseudomonadota bacterium | reverse complement strand
CGGGACTGAGCCGGTGAATCTCGTCGATGAACAGCACGTCGTGCCTTTCGAGATTCGTCAGCAGCGCGGCCAGGTCGCCCGGGCGCTCGAGCACCGGCCCGCTGGTCTGGCGCAGGTTCACGCCCATCTCGTGCGCGACGATGTGCGCCAGCGTGGTCTTGCCCAGCCCCGGCGGGCCGAACAGCAGCACGTGGTCGAGCGCCTCGCCGCGGTTGCGCGCGGCCGTGATGAAGATGTCCAGTTGCTCGCGGATCCGCGCCTGGCCGACATACTCGGCGAGCCGCTGCGGCCGCAGCGCGCGTTCGACCGTTTCCTCGTTGGGCGACGATGGCGTGGGGGAGACGATACGGTCCGGCTGCACGATGCGGGATCAGCTTTTCGCGAGCGATTTTAGGGCGATGCGGATGCCTTCCGACACACCGGTGCCGGCCGGCACCTGGCGCAGCGCCGCCGCCGCCTCCTTCTCCGAATAGCCGAGCGCGACCAGCGCGCGCACGATGTCGATGCCGCTGTCCGCACCTGTCGCTGCCGCGCCTGCACCCTCGAGCGCCGCGCCCAGCTTGCCTTTCAGCTCGAGCAGCAGCCGTTCCGCGGTCTTCCTGCCGATGCCGGGGATCTTCGTCAGCCGGCCGCTCTCCTGCAGCGTGACCGCCTGCGCCAGTTCGTCGACGGACAGTCCCGACAGCACCGCCAGCGCGGTGCGGCTGCCGATGCCCGAGATCCGGATCAGCTCGCGGAACGCGTTGCGCTCGGACGCGGTGCCGAAGCCGAACAACTGCTGCGCGTCCTCGCGCACCGCCAGGTGCGTCAGCAGTGCCACGCGCTCGCCGACAGCGGGCAGGTTGTAGAACGTGCTCATCGGCACGTCGATCTCGTAGCCGACGCCGTTGGTGTCGACCAGCACCGACGGCGGGTGCTTCTCCAGCAGCCGGCCCTCGATGCGGCCGATCACGCGCCGCTCCGCGCCGCGAGCGCCCGCCACGCACTGCGCGAGCGGCGCGCGCGCGCGCCGCTCGACCGCGCGCCGCCCGAGGCGAGCATCCGCTCGGCGTGCGCGTCGCAGATCGCGCACGCGAGCGCATCGGCGGCATCGGCGGGCGGCAACACTGACAGCGCCAGCAGCCGCTGCACCATCACCTGCACCTGATCCTTGCTCGCCTTGCCGTAGCCGACCACGGCCTGCTTGACCTGCAGCGCGGTGTGCTCGCGTACCGACAGACCGGCCGTCACCGCCGCGCAGATGGCGGCGCCGCGCGCCTGCCCGAGCAGCAGCGTCGACTGCGGATTGACGTTGACGAACACCTTCTCGATGCAGGCGCGTGCCGGGGCGACGCGCGCGATCACGCGCCCGAGTTCGGCCAGGATCGCGCCGAGCCGCTGCGGCAGTTCGCCCGCGGGCACGTGGATCACGCCGCTGTCGATGCAGCGCAGCCGGTCGCCGGCGTGCTCGATCGCGCCCCAGCCGGTGCGGTTCAGGCCCGGATCGATGCCGAGGATGCGGACGGCGTCAGGCATGCGGCGCGGGTCGCAACGCGCGTCCGCGCTGAGCGCTGCGCGCGATGTCGATGACGCGATCAAAGACTGTCAAAGGCACGCCCGTCCGCCTGTGACGACCATTCGCTCAGCGTCGCCGACACCGCGGCCGCGAATTCGATGTCGCTTGGCGTGACCAACTCGATTGCTTCCTCCTGTCCGCTCGTGCACATGAAGGCGACGACGGATTTGTCGCCCAAGCCTGCTGTATCAGCTAGGCATCGTAGGGGCGGCAAGTACGCCCGGTCAATGGCGGAAGTGCCGCGTGCCGGTGAACACCATCGCCACGCCGCGCTCGTCGGCGGCAGCGATGACTTCCTCGTCGCGCATGCTGCCGCCGGGCTGGATCACGCAGGTGGCGCCGGCGTCGACCACCACGTCGAGCCCGTCGCGGAAGGGAAAGAATGCGTCGGAGGCAGCCGCCGAGCCGGCCAGCGACAGGCCCGCTTCCCTGGCCTTGATCGACGCGATGCGCGCCGAATCGATGCGGCTCATCTGGCCCGCGCCGACGCCGAGCGTCATGCCGTCGCGCGCGAACACGATGGTGTTCGACTTGACGTACTTCCCGACCCGCCACGCGAACAGCAGGTCGTCCATCTGCGCCTCGGTCGGCGCATGCTTCGTGACCACGCGCAGTTCGGCACGCTGCACCTGTTTCGTGTCAGGCGACTGCACCAGCAATCCGCCGCCGACGCGCTTGAAGTCGAAGTCGTTGACCGCGCCGCCGGGTTCGACCGTCAGCACGCGCACGTTCTGCTTGGCCGCGAACACCGCGCGCGCCTGCTCGTCGAACGCCGGCGCGATCACCACCTCGACGAACTGCTTCGCGACCGCCTGCGCACACGCGCGGTCCACCGTGCGATTGAACGCGATGATGCCGCCGAAGGCCGACGTTGGATCGGTCTGGAAAGCCTTGGCGTACGCGGCGGCCGCGTCGGCCGCCACCGCCACGCCGCACGGATTGGCGTGCTTCACGATCACGCACGCGGACTCACCGAACGCGCGCACGCATTCCCACGCGGCGTCGGCGTCGGCGATGTTGTTGTACGACAGCTCCTTGCCCTGCAGCTGCGCGTAGCCGGCCATCAGCCCGGGGCCGACGCGGTGCTCGCGGTAGAACGCGGCGCTCTGGTGCGGGTTCTCGCCGTAGCGCATCTGCTGTACCTTGACCCACTGCCGCGTCAGCGTCTGCGGAAACTCGCCGCGCCGGCGCTCGGCGTCGAGCGACGACAGGTAATTGCTGATCGCGCCGTCGTAGCGCGCCGTGTGCGCGAACACCTTGCGCGCCAGTTCGAAGCGCAGCGCCGCGCCGACCTCGCCATGCACACGCATCTCTTCGAGCACGCTCGCGTAGTCGGCCGGATCGACCACGACCGCGACCGACCCGTGGTTCTTCGCGGCCGCACGCAGCATCGCCGGGCCGCCGATGTCGATGTTCTCGATCGCCTCATCGAACGAGCAGTCGGGGCGCGCCACGGTCTGCTCGAACGGATAGAGGTTGACGACCAGCAGGTCGATCGGGTCGATGCCGTGCTCCCGCAGCGTGGCCATGTGCGCGGGCAGATCGCGCCGCGCCAGCAGCCCGGCGTGAATGCGCGGGTGCAGCGTCTTGACCCGCCCGTCGAGGATCTCGGGAAACCCGGTGACGTCCGCCACCTCGGTCACCGCGACGCCGTTGTCGCGCAGCAGCTTCGCGGTGCCGCCGGTGGACAGCAGCCGAAAGCCGAGCCCCGCCAGAGCGCGCGCGAACTCGACGATGCCGGTCTTGTCGGAAACGCCGATCAGCGCCGTCTTCATTTCCCCAGCCCGTACTCGATCAGCTTCTTGCGCAGCGTGTTGCGGTTGATGCCGAGCAGTTCGGCCGCGGCCGACTGGTTGCCGCCCGCCTTGTCGAGCGCGAACTTCAGCAGCGGCCGCTCCACCGCCAGCATCACCATGCCGTGCAGCGCGTGCGGCCGCGCGCCGTTCAGGTCCTCGAAGTACTGCGTCAGCGAACGCACGATGCACTGCTCGATCGTTTCGCCGCGGCGCGCGCTCCGCGCGCCGGCGGGGTTGACCGCGGTCTCCACGCCGGCCGATCGCGTCGGCACGCGCGTGACGTTGTTCTTCATCGATTCTCCTCGCATACCATTTCTAGTGCAGCGTCGCGGCCTCGACCAACCGTTCCTGCCGCGCGCCGAGCTCGCGCAGGAATTCGTCGACCGCGCGGCGCTGCCGTTCGATCGTCTCGATCGCGTTCATGTGCGCGCAGAAGGCGGCGCCGCCCGCGAGCCGCCGCGTGTACCAGATGATGTGCTTGCGCGCGCTCTGCACGCCCGCCTCGCGGCCGTAGAAGGCGTAGTGATCGTCCAGGTGTGCCAGCAGCAGCGGCCGCACCTCGTCCACGCGCGGCGGCGGCAGCTTCGCGCCGGTGCGCAGGTAGTGATCGATCTCGCGGAATATCCACGGCCGCCCCTGCGCCGCGCGGCCGATCATGATGGCGTCGGCGCCGGTTGCCTCGAGCACGGCGCGCGCGCGCTCGGGCGTATCGATGTCGCCGTTGGCCACCACCGGGATCGACACCGCAGCCTTCACCGCCGCGATCGTGTCGTATTCGGCAGTGCCGGCGAACCCGCACGCACGCGTGCGACCGTGCAGCGTCAGCATGCGGACGCCGATGTCCTGCGCCAGCCGTGCGATGCGCACCGCGTTGCGCCGGGCCGGATCCCAGCCGGTGCGATACTTCAGCGTCACCGGCACGTCGACCGCCGCGACCACCGCACGCAGGATCTCCGCCACCAGCGTCTCGTCCTTCAGCAGCGCCGAGCCGCAGGCGACGTTGCACACCTTCTTCGCCGGGCAGCCCATGTTGATGTCGATGATCTGCGCGCCGCGCTCGACGTTGTGGCGCGCGGCCTCGGCGAGCATGCGCGGATCGGCGCCGGCGAGCTGCACTGCGACCGGCGCGCGCTCGCCGTCGTGATTCAGCCGCCGCGCGGTCTTGACGCTCGCCCACAGGCGCGGATTCGACGCCGCCATTTCGCTCACCGCGTAGCCGGCGCCGAGCTGCCGGCACAGGCGGCGGAACGGCCGGTCGGTCACACCTGCCATCGGCGCGGCGAAGACGCGGTTGACCAGCTCGAACGAGCCGATGCGCATGGCGGTGCGGGTGGATTGTGCGAGGCGAGGGCGCGAATTGTAGCCAAGGCCGGCGCCGCTTCTTTGACACAGGATCAAGAGCGCGATCGGTCGAACGCGTGACGCGCCGATCAGCGGCTTACACCGAACATCAGCAGGTGCGCCAGTTGCCGGCGCAGCGGCGCCACGAGATCGAGCGCGACCAGTCCGGCCGCGCGCGCGGCCGCGATCGGGCCGAAGCGCGTGGCGAATACTTCCGGCAGCCAGCGTGTCAGCGCGGCGATCGCGGCGCGGTCGACGCGTCGCTGCGCCGCGTAGTCCGCCAGAGCGGCGGGCACGTCGGCGCGCGCGGCAAGCGCATCGGCCAGCGTCGCGCAATCGCGCAGACCGAGGTTGAATCCCTGCCCAGCCACCGGGTGCAAGGTCTGCGCCGCGTTGCCGAGCGCGACGACGCGATGCTCGACGACGCGCTCGCGCAGCGCCTGCACCAGCGGATAGCGCTGGCGCGGGCCGATCGACTCCACGCAGCCGATGCGGCAGCCGATCGCCCGCTGCAGTTCGGAGGTCAAAGCGGCGTCGGCGAGCGCGAGCCGCCGCGCCGATTCGATCGCGGACATGCACCACACCAGCCCCAGCGCGCGCGCGCCTTCGCGCGGCGCCGCGGGCGTGGGCAGCAGCGCCAGCGGCCCGTCGCGCGTGAAGCGCTCATAGGCGCTTCCGGCAGCCGGGCCGCGCACGCGCGCCGTGGCGATCAGCGCCCACTGATCGGGCGAGCCGCCGCGCGGCGCGTTTCCCTCCGCGTGTACTGCCAGCGGTGTCTCGATCGCGCTCGCGGCGTCGACCGTCACGCGCACCGAATCGGGCCGCTGCTCGATGCGCAGCGCGCGGCCCGGGCGCCGCACCTCGATCAGCCGTTGCGCAGCGGCCGCGTGCGCCAGCGCATCGATCAGGTCGCCGTACAGCACGGTGACGCCGAGGTCGGCGCCGCCGTAGTCCGCGGCCGCAAGATGCGTCGTGCCGAACTGGCCGGAGGAGCTGACGTACACGTCGCGGATCGGCGCGTGTGCAGGTGGCAGGTCCGCCAGTAGTCGCCGCAGCACCTGCCACGATCCGCGCGACAGCGCGAGCAGGCGCGCATCGCGGCGCGCGTCCTCGAGCGCGCGCGCGTCGAGCACGACCGACTCGAGGCGCCGCTCGGCGAGCAGCAGCGCGCAGGCCAGGCCGATCGGGCCGCCGCCCAGGATGGCGATCGCCGGTGCGCTCATCGCGCGGGCGCCGACAGCGCCGCGTCGAGCGCCGCCAGTTCGTCGGGCGTGCCCACGTTGTGCCAGCGGCCGCCGTACTTCTCGCCGGTCACGCGTCCACGCTCGGCGAACGCGTATAGCCACGGAAAGAGCTTCTTGCGTCCCGGCGCCTCGCGCCGGAACAGGCGCGGCGCGAACACGCCGATGTTGGCGTACGTGAGCAGCGGCGGGTGCAGAGCGATGCGGCCGTTGCCGAGCCCCATGTCGCCGCCCGGATGCGACGGCGGGTTGTCGACCAGCACCAGATGTGCATCGGCTGCATTCAGTTCGATCGCCTGCGCGTGTGCGATCAGCCGCCGGTAGTCGTAGTCGGTCACGATGTCGCCGCTGACCGCGATGAACGGCGCATCGGATCCGTGCGGCGCCAGCAACGGCAGCGCGTTGACGATGCCGCCGAGCGTCTCGAGCGCCTCCTCCGCCTTGGTGCCTTCGCGCGCGTACGCGATGCGCGTGCCGAAACGCGCGCCGTCGCCGAGCGTGGCTTCGATGCTCGCGGCCAGGTGCGCGGTGTTGACCACCAGCTCGGTGACGCCGGCGCGCGCGAGCGCGTCGATCTGCCACTCGATCAGCCGCTTGCCGCCCGCCGCCAGCAGCGGTTTCGGCGTCACGTCCGACAGCGGCCGCATCCGCTCGCCGCGGCCGGCGGCGAAGATCAATGCCTTCATGACCTCCGTGAAACGCGCGAAACTCCCCTCCCCTTCAAGGGGAGGGGCGGGGGAGGGGATGGGTCTCGCTTCATGTCAGAACGTCAGCCCCGCCCGCCGCTCCACGCCTTCCAGCTCGTCGATCAGCCGCGCCAGCGGCGCCAGCTCCGCGTAGCGCTGCGCGACGCCGCGCACGTAGGCGACGAAGCGCGGCGTGTCGGCGAGGTAGTGCGGCTTGCCGTCGCGGTAGTTGATGCGCGCGAAGATGCCGAGCACCTTCAGGTGGCGTTGCAGTCCCATCCACTCGAACGCGCGCCAGAACTCGGCGAAATCGGCGGCCACCGGGAGCTGCGCGCGGCGCGCCTTCTCCCAGTAGCGAATCGTCCAGTCGAGCACGCGCTCCTCGGGCCATGACACGAACGCATCGCGGAACAGCGATACGACGTCGTACGTGATCGGGCCGTGCACGGCGTCCTGGAAGTCGAGCACGCCGGGGCCGGGGTCGCTCACCATCAGGTTGCGCGGCATGTAGTCGCGGTGCACGTACACGCGCGGCTGCGCGAGGCATGCGTCGACGATGAGGCGGAAGGCGTTCTCGAGCGCCTCGCACTGCGGGGGCGCCAGCGTGCGCTGCAGATGGCGCGCGACATACCAGTCGGGAAACAGCATCAGCTCGCGCCGCAGCAGCGCCTCGTCGTACGGCGGTAGTTCGCCGGCGCGGCTGGCGAGCTGCCACCTGACCAGCGCGTGGATCGCGTCGGCGAACAGCCGGTCGGCGTTATCCGCGTCAAGCGCCGCCAGATACGTCGTCGTGCCCAGGTCCGTCAGCAGCAGGAAGCCCTGCGCGAGATCCTGCGCCACGATGCGCGGCGCGTTCAGCCCCGCCGCGTGCAGCAACTGCGCGACGTGCACGAACGGACGGCTGTCCTCCTTGTCGGGCGGCGCGTCCATCGCGATCAGCGTCGCGGCTCCGGCGTCGAGACGGAAGTAGCGGCGGAAGCTCGCGTCGGCCGACGCCGGGCGCAGCGAGTCCGGCTGCAGGCGCAATGATGCCGGCAACGCTGCGAGCCAGCGTTGCAGTTGCTGCAGCCGTAGATCGGTCGTTGCCGCGCGGTTCATCGATCGCTTCTGTCGTGCCGGAAAGTCGCCGGCGAAGCCCGTTCCTATAATAGCCACGCTCGCAGAATCGCTATCGATGCCATTTCACTCGCCGCGCGCGCCCGTGATCCGACTCTGTGCCGCGGCGCTGCTGGTGACGGCCGATGCGTTCGCGCAGAGCGCGTCGCCGCCGGTCGAACTGAAGCTCGAGCGCGCGCTCGGCGCCGACCGTGCGGCGAATTCGCCGCCGGGCGCGACCTATGCGCGGGCGCAGCACGTGTCGGGCCAGATGGACGAGCGCATCGTGCTCGAGGGCGAGGCCGAGGTGCGGCGCGACAGTACCGTGCTGCGCGGCGATCGCATCGAGTACGACGTGCCCGCGGACCAGGTCACCGCGACCGGCCATGTGCGCGTGTTCCGCGAGGGCATGATCGTCACCGGCCCGAGCCTGCGGCTGAAGATCGATGCACAGACCGGCAGCATGCCGGACGCGAGCTTCTACTACGCGCCGCAGAACGGGCGCGGGCGCTGCGCGCTGATCGAGTTCCTCGGCGAGGACAAGACGCGCCTGAACGACGCGACCTACACCACCTGCGCGCCCGGCGACGAGTCGTGGTGGGTCAAGGCCAATCGCCTCGACATCGACCGTGCCGATCAGCTCGCGGTCGCGCATGGCACGACGATCCACTTCCAGGGTGTGCCGATCTTCACCTCGCCGTACTTCCAGTTTCCGCTCGGCGACGAGCGCCGCAGCGGCCTGCTGACGCCGAGCTTCGGCGTCAACTCGCGGCTCGGTGCGGAGGGCACGCTGCCGTACTACTGGAACATCGCGCCCAACCTGGATGACACGATCACGCCGCGCATCATGCAGCGGAGAGGCGTGCTGCTCGGCAACGAGTTCCGCTACCTGGAGCCGACTTTCCGCGGTACCGCGGACTACGAGATCCTGCCCAACGACCGCGTGACCGGCACGTCGCGCTGGGCGGGGTCGTGGCGGCACGAGTACGTCAGCCCGCTCGGCTTCGTCGGCGGCGTCAACTACAACCGCGTGTCGGACGACAACTATTTCGCCGATTTCTCGCGCAGCATCGTGACCGCCTCGCAGACGGTGCTGCCGCAGGAAGGCTACCTCGGCTTCAACCGCACCTACTGGAACACCGCGCTGCGGGTGACCAGGAACCAGACACTGCAGGATCCGCTGGCGCCGGTGGTCAAGCCGTACGAGCGCGTGCCGCAGCTCACGTTCAACGCGCGCGACACCGACTGGCGCGGCTTCGACGTTTCGCTCGGGCTCGACGCCACGCGCTTCGAGCACCCGACGCTGGAGACCGGCTCGCGCGTGGTGATGAATCCGAGCGTGTCGTACCCGTGGTTGGCGCCCGGCTGGTTCGTGATCCCGAAGGCGCAGTGGAACGCGACCCTGTATTCGCTCGATCCGGCGCTGCATTCCGAAGGCGCGCACCCGATCCGCTCGCTGCCGATCGGCTCGCTCGACGCCGGGCTCGTGTTCGAGCGCGACACGCGCTGGTTCGGCGCGGCCTCGGTGCAGACGCTCGAGCCGCGCCTGTACTACGCCTACGTTCCGTTCCGCAACCAGTCGAACCTGCCCAACTTCGACAGCGCGCTGGCCGACTTCAACTTCGCGCAGCTCTTCACCGAGAACGTGTTCGTCGGCGGCGATCGCATCGCCGAGGCCAATCAGGTCACCACGGCGCTGGCGAGCCGGATGCTCGATGCGGACTCGGGCGCAGAGCGGCTGCGCGTGCTGGTCGGGCAGCGCTTCTATTTCGGAGCGCAGCGCGTCACGCTGCCGGGCGGAGTGGAGCGCACCGGGCGCGCGTCCGACGTGCTGTTCGCGCTCAGCGGCGCGCTGGCCAGCCACTGGAGCACCGAGATCGCGCTCGATCATTCGACCGAGCGCGGCGCGTTCGTCAACGCCAACGCCGCGGTGCGCTGGCAGCCGCGGCCGGCATCGGTGCTGAACGTCGCCTACCGCTACACCGCGGGCCAGGTCAACCAGATCGACGTGGCGGGGCAGTGGCCGCTGTCGCCGCGCTGGTACGCGGTGGGCCGCGCCAACTATTCGCGGCTGGATTCGCGCTGGGTCGAACTGCTCGGCGGCTTCGAATACAAGGCCGACTGCTGGGTGTTCCGGCTGGTCGCGCATCGGTTCGTGACGACCACGCAGACCGCGACCACGGCGCTGTTCTTCCAGTTGCAACTGAACGGGCTGGCCTCGATCGGCACCAGTCCGATCGAGCAACTGCGGCGTAATATCCCGGGCTACCAGGTGATCAATCCGCCTCCGCGCGAGCCGGGGCGCTTCGATATCTACGAGTAACGATGAAGTGCAAATTCGCGGCGCTCGGCGCCGCTTTCTGTCTGTTGGCCGCGGCTGCGACGTTCGCCGCGGCACAGGCGCCTGCTGCCGCGCCGGCACCGGCACCCGCGCCAGCCGCCGCACCGGCACCGGCGCCCGCGCCAGCCGCCGCGCCGGCGCGCGCGTCGCTGAAGCTGCTCGACCGCATCGTCGCCGTCGTCAACGACGAGGCGATCACGCTGCAGGAACTGAATACGCGCATGCGCATCACCGAGCAGCAACTGAAGCGCCAGAACATCGCCGAGCCGCCGGCCGACGTGCTGCGCCGGCAGGTGCTGGAACGCATGATCATCGACCGCGCGCAACTGCAACTGGCGCGCGAAACGGGCGTGCGGGTCGACGACCCCACCGTGAACGCCGCCATCGCGCGCATCGTCGAGCAGAACAACACGACGCTGCCGATGTTTCGCGACCGGCTCGAGCGCGACGGCATCTCGTTCGCGCGCTTCCGCGAGGACGTGCGCGACGACATCGTCATGGCGCGCCTGCGCGACCGCGAGGTCGACAGCAAGATCCAGATTTCCGAGGGCGAAGTCGACAACTTCCTCGCTGCGCAGGCGGGCGTGGAGGCCGGCGCGATCGAGTACGACCTCGCGCAGATCCTGCTGCGCGTGCCCGACAACGCGACCACGGACCAGATCGACGCCACGCGCAAGCGCGCCGACGCGCTGCTGGGCGAGCTGCGCGGCGGCGCCGATTTCGCCAGGATGGCGGCGAGCTACTCGAATGCGCCCGAGGCGCTGCAGGGCGGCGAGATCGGCTGGCGCACCGCCGAGCGGCTGCCGACGCTGTTCCTCGATGCGGTGAAGGACCTGAAACCGGGAGAACTCGCGCCGATCGTGCGCAGCCCGGGCGGCTTCCACGTCCTGAAGCTGATCGGCAAGCGCAACGCGCTCGAGAGCAAGCTCGCCACCGGCCCGGTCGTGCAGACGCACGTGCGGCACATCCTGCTGCGCGTGTCGGATGCGATGCCGGAGGCGGAGGTCAGGCGGCGCCTGAACGATCTGCGCGATCGCGTGCTCAAGGGCGGCCAGGACTTCGGGCAGCTCGCGCGCCTGCACTCGGTCGACGGCAGCGCCACGCGCGGCGGCGATCTCGGCTGGCTGTATCCGGGCGACACCGTGCCCGAATTCGAGCGCGCGATGAATGCGCTGAAACCCGGCGAAGTCAGCGAGCCGGTGCAGACGCCGTTCGGCTGGCACCTGATCCAGGTGCTCGAGCGCCGCACCGAAGCGTCGTCGGTCGAGCGCAATCGGCTGGCGGCGCGCCAGTCACTGCGCGACCGCAAGGCCGACGAGGCCTACCAGGAGTGGATCCGCCAGTTGCGCGACCGCACGTATGTCGAGTATCGGCTGGACGAAGCCTGATCTGAAATCCGTGATCCGATGCTCGCGCTGACGACCGGCGAGCCGGCCGGAATCGGGCCGGAGATCTCGCTGCGCGCAGCGCTCGCGGTCGAGGCCGAGTGCGCGCTGCTCGGCGATGCGGTGCTGCTGGAGGCCACCGCACGCGCGCTCGGCGTGGCGTGGCCGCTGCCGGCTCGCATCGCGGTCGAGCATTTGCCGCTCGCGGCGCCGGTCGCGGCCGGCCGGCTCGATGTGCGCAACGCGCGCTACGTTCTGCAACTCCTCGACCGCGCGATCGCTGCGTGTTCGCATGGTCGTGCCGCTGCGGTGGTGACCGCGCCGGTGCAGAAGAGCGTGATCAACGATGCCGGCGTGCCGTTCAGGGGCCACACCGAATACCTGGCCGAAAGGACGAACACTGCCCACGTGGTGATGCTGCTGGTCGGCGGGGCCGTCGGCGGCGCAGTCGGTGGCGTAATCAGGGTCGCGCTGGCGACCACGCATCTGCCGCTGGCCGAGGTGCCGCGCGCGATCACGCGCGAATCGCTGGCCGCGACGCTCGACGTGATGCAGCGGGATCTGGTCGCGCGCTTTCGCATCCGCGCGCCGAGAATCGGGGTGGCAGGCTTGAACCCGCACGCGGGCGAGGGCGGTCACCTCGGGCGCGAGGAGATCGACGTCATCGCGCCCGCGATTGCCGCGGCGCGCGCGCGCGGCATCGACGCGATCGGACCGCTGCCGGCCGACACGCTGTTCGTCCCGCGGCAGCTCGCGCGCTTCGACGCGGTGCTGGCGATGTTCCACGACCAGGGACTGCCGGTGCTCAAGCACGCGAGCTTCGGCCATGGCGTCAACGTGACGCTGGGACTGCCGTTCGTGCGCACCAGCGTCGATCACGGCACCGCGCTCGATCTGGCGGGAAGCGGCCGCGCCGACCCCGGCAGCATGATCGAAGCGCTGAAGCTCGCGGCGATGCTCGCGCACCGCTGACATGCAGGGCCACCGGGCGCGGCGCCGGTTCTCGCAGAACTTCCTGCACGACGCTCACTACGTCGAACGCATCGTCGATGCGATCGATCCGCGCCCGGGCGACCGCATCGTCGAGATCGGGCCGGGGCTGGGTGCGCTCACCGCGCCGCTGGTCGAGCGCGCGCGGCAACTGACCTGCGTCGAGATCGACCGCGATCTCGCCGCCAGGCTGCGCGCGCGTTTCACGCCGCAGCAGTTGACGCTGATCGAGGGCGACGCGCTGGCGCTCGACTGGCGCGCGCTCGCGGCGTCCGACCCGCGCCCTCTGAAGATCGTCGGCAATCTGCCGTATCACATCTCGACACCGCTGCTGTTCGCGCTGCTGCCGATTGCGGAGCGCATCGTCGCGCAGCACTTCATGTTGCAAAAGGAGGTGGTCGACCGCATCGTCTCAGCCGCAGGCTCGAAGGACTACGGACGCCTGTCGGTGATGCTGCAGTTCCGCTACCGCGTCGCGCGCCTGTTCGTGGTGCCGGGCGGCGCGTTCAGCCCCGCGCCGCAGGTGCAGTCGGCGATCGTGCGGCTGGTGCCGCGCGCGGCGGAAGAACTGCCCGCAGTCGATGCAGACGACTTTGCGCGTGTGGTAAGCGCCGCGTTCGGCCAGCGCCGCAAGACGCTGCGCAATGCGCTGTCGGAACTGCTGACCGAGGACGCGATCCGCGGCGCCGGCGTCGATCCCGGTGCGCGCGCCGAGACCCTCGACGCCGCGCACTACACCGCGCTGGCGCGCGCTTACGCCGAGCTCGACTGAATCAACTCGATCTTGTAGCCGTCCGGATCGGTGACGAACGCGATCACGGTCGTGCCGCCCTGGACCGGGCCCGGTTCGCGCGTCACGTTGCCGCCGCCGGCGCGGATTGCGGCGCACGCCTGGTACGCGTCGGGAACCGCGATCGCGATATGGCCGAACGCGGTGCCGAGCTCGTATTTGTCGACGCCGTAGTTGTAGGTGAGTTCGAGCACCGCCTGCTCGCGCTCGTCGCCGTAGCCGACGAACGCCAGCGTGTACTTCTGCTCGGGCCGGTCGGTCGTGCGCAGCAGCTTCATGCCCATGACCTTCGTGTAGAAGTCGATCGAGCGTTGCAGGTCGCCGACTCGCAGCATGGTGTGGAGGATTCGCATCGATACTCCCAGGTCGGATTCGGACCGCGGCAAGGAATCAGAACGAAAGCGCGCCGAGATCGACGCCCTTGATCTCGTCTCGCGCGGTCTCGAAGCCCGGCAGCAGCTCGCCGACCGCACGCCAGAAGCGCGCGCCGTGGTTCATCTCGGTCAGGTGCGCCAGTTCGTGCGCGACCACGTAGTCGATCACCGGCAACGAAAAATGGATCAGCCGCCAGTTCAGGCGGATGCGGCCGTCGTGCGTGCACGAACCCCATTGCGAGCGCGCCGACGACAGAGTCCAGCCGCGCAGCAGCGCCGCCAGCGGCGCGGCCAGCAGCGCGATGCGTTCGCCGAACACGCGGCGTGCTTCGGTCTGCAGCCAGGCGTGCACGGCGTCGCGCACCTGCGTCTCCCCGGCGTGTGCCGGCAGCGCCACGTGCAGTTCGCGCGGCGGCAGCGCATCCGTCAGGCGCGTGCCCTGGGCGTCGGCTCGCAGGCGCAGCGTGACGTGCGTGCCCAGGTATGGCAGCACGCCGCCGTCTGCGAAGCGCATCTCGTGCAGGCGCTGCTTGCGGCGCGCCTCGTGCCATTCGACGAGCTTGGCGCGGATCCAGCGCTGCTTCTCGACGATCGCCGATTCGATCTCGGCCAGCCGCAGCCAGCGCGGCGCGCTGACGGTCAGGCCGCCGTCGTCGATTTGGAATCCGATCGAGCGACGGCGTGCCCGCCGCAACCGGTAGTCGAGCAGTTCGTGGCCGAGCGCGATGTGGCGATGGCCGTCCCCGCGCACTGGACTACCCTCGCGCTGCGCGCTCGGGGACTCGCCCTTGGGGCGGCCCGGCGGGCTCGTGCGCGGCCGCGGCGCGGCGGCCGGCGGAAGCTGCACGGGCGCGTCGAACACCAGCGCCAGCTGGCGCGCGTCGAAGGAGGCGTTGCGTGTCTTCACGGATTCGTGCTGCGCGCGGTCGCTGGCCCGCGCTCGGGAACGTACGGCCCGCGGTAACGATGCGGCGCCAGGCGCCGCATCTCGGTTTCGATCCAGGATTCTACGAGCGCGCCCAGTTCGTCGGCGGTCTTGCCCTCGGGAGAGATCGGCTTGCCGATCACGACCGTGATCTCGCCGGGCTTCTTGATGAACGCCTTGCGCGGCCAGTATTCGCCGCTGTTGACCGCGATCGGCACGACCGGTGTGCGCGTGCGGACCGCGAGCCGCACGCCGCCGGTCTTGTAGCGCCTGGTCGAGCCGGGCGGCGTGCGCGTGCCTTCGGGGAAGATCACGATCCACCAGCCTTCGCGCAGATGCTTATCGCCCTGGGTAACGACCTGCTCGAACGCGGTCTGCCCGCGCCCGCGGTCGATGTTGATCATGTGCAGCGACGCGATGCCCCAGCCGAAGAACGGCACCAAATGCAGTTCGCGCTTGTAGACGAACGTCAGTTGCCGCGGCAGGAACGACGGCAGCCACAGCGTCTCCCACGCTGACTGGTGCTTGGGCAGGACGATCGCGGGGCCGTCGGGCAGGTTGTCCCAGCCCTCGACGCGCCAGCGGATGCCGCACACGGCGCGCGCGGCCCGGATCGCGAATCGGGTCCAGCGCGTGGCGAGCCAGTAGCGCGTCTTGACCGGCGTGACGATCGCGGCCAGCAACACAAACGACCACGGCGCCACCGTGACAACGAGCAGCAGCAGGTACAGCGCCGACCGCAGCCAGACGCCGAGCGTGCGCATCAGCCCGCGGCGAGCAGCGAAAGATCGGCGACGCGGTTCATCTGCGTGCGCAGCCGCGACAGCAGCGCCAGCCGGTTGCCGCGCAGTTTCGGGTCCTCCACGTTGACCATCACGTCGTCGAAGAACCGGTCCACCGGCTGCTTCAGCGGCGCCAGCGCGGCCAGCGCACCCGCGAAATCGCCCGCGGCATAGCGCGCCTCCGACTGCCCGGCGGCAGCACGGAAGGCCTCGACCAGCGAGCGCTCCGCCGGCTCGAACAGCAGCGCCGGGTCGAACTCCTCTGCCGACTGCCCTCTGCCGACCGCCGATTTCTTCAGGATGTTGCCGATCCGCTTGTTCGCCGCTGCCAGGCTCTCCGCCTCCGGCAGCTGCATGAACGCGCGCACCGCCGCCAGTCGCACCACGATATCGTCGAGCCGTTGCGGCGCGAGCGACACCACCGCTTCGACTTCGTTGGCCGTATAGCCGTCCTCGCGCAGCAGGCCGCGCAGCCGGTCGTACAGGAATTCGGCCAGCTCGTCGCCGGCCGGCCGCCATGCCTTCGATGCCGCGAACTCGCGCGCTCCGAGCGCGATCAGTCGGTCGAGCGCCAGCGGCAGCGCCTTCTCGATCAGCATCCGCAGCACACCTAGCGCGTGCCGGCGCAGCGCGAACGGATCGCGATCGCCGGTCGGCTTCTCGCCGATGCCGAACAGGCCCACCAGCGTCTCCAGCTTGTCGGCCAGCGCCACGCACGTGCCCGCCATCGTCGCGGGCAGCGCATCGCCGGCGTAGCGCGGGTGGTAGTGCTCCTCGATCGCGTCGGCGACGTCCCTCGCCTCGCCGTCGTGCTGCGCGCAGTAGCGGCCCATGATGCCCTGGAGCTCGGGGAACTCGCCGACCATCAGCGTGCGCAGATCGGCCTTCGCCAGCCGCGCGCCGCGCTCGACGTGCGTCTCGTCCACGCGCAGCGCCTTGGCGATCTCCACAGCAATGCCGGTGATGCGTTCGACGCGCTCCAACTGCGAGCCGAGCTTGTTGTGGTAGACGACGTTCGCCAGACCCGGAATGCGCGATTCGAGCGTTTGCCGGCGGTCCTGGTCGAAGAAGAACTTCGCGTCCGCCAGCCGCGCACGCACCACCCGCGCATTGCCGGCGACGATCGCCGAGGGGTCGTGCGCCTGCAGGTTGGATACCAGCAGGAAACGGTTGAGCAGCCGGCCCGCCGCATCGCGCAGCGCGAAGTAACGCTGGTTCTGCTGCATGGTCAGGATCAGCACTTCCTGCGGCACGGTCAGGAACTCGGCCTCGAATCCGGATTCATAGACGACCGGCCATTCGACCAGCGCGGTGACCTCGTCCAGCAGTTCGTCCGGCGCGAGCGGCTGCGCGTTCAGGCTGCCGGCGGCCTTGCCCAGCAGCGCGACGATGCGGTCGCGCCGCCGCTCGAACGACGCGATGACCTTGCCCTCGCGCTCGAGTTGCTCTTCGTACGTGTCGGCCGCGTGCACCACGATCTCGCCCCGCGAATGGAAGCGGTGGCCGAAGGTCTTGGTGCCGCCGGTCAGACCGAGCGCCTGCACCGGCAGCGGCGTATGCCCGTGCAGGGCCACCAGGCGGTGCGCGGGCCGCACGAACTGCACGGTGGTCACGCCGTCGTCGAGCTGATAGCTCATCACCTTCGGGATCGGCAGCTTCGCCAGCGCCTCGTCGAGCGCCTCCTGCAGGCCGCGCAACAGCGGCTGCCCGGCGGCGACGCTCTCCAGGTAGACCGACTCCGACTTGCCGTCGCTCTCGACCGACAGCGCGTCGGATCCGTGCTGGGTCCCGAGCGCCACGCCGGCCAGGTGGCCGCGGCCGAGCGCTTCGAGCTTCTTCAGGAAGGCCGCTGACCAGTTCTTCGCCCTGTCCTGCGCCACGGCGAGCGGCATCAGCTTCTGCCTGAACGGCTGGTCGGGCGATCTCGGCAGAACATGCGTGATGTGCACCGCGAGCCGGCGCGGGGCACCGAAGGCGATCGCCGCGCTGTCTTCGGACAGCAGGTGCCGCGCCCGCAGCCCGGCGTCGATGCCGGCGGCGAAAGCTTGCGACAGCGCCTTCAGCGCCTTCGGCGGCAGTTCTTCGGTCTGCAGCTCGATCAACAGTGACGCTTTCATTGCGCCCGCCCCGCGCGCGCAATGAAGGCGCGCGAATCCCCCCTCTCCTTCAACGAAAGGAGCGGGGGCGAGGATGGGGTCAGCCGTGCCTTCATCACGCCGCCTCCTGCCCCGCGGCCCCGGCCAGCATCGGAAAGCCAAGACGTTCGCGTGCGTCGTAATAGCTCTGCGCGACCGTGCGCGACAGGTTGCGGATGCGCGCGATGTAGGCGGCGCGCTCGGTGACGCTGATCGCGCCGCGCGCGTCGAGCAGGTTGAACGCGTGGCCGGCCTTCAGCACCATCTCGTACGCCGCCAGGGCGAGCTGCGCGTCCATCAGCCGTCTGGCCTCGGCCTCGAACAGGTTGAACTGGCCGAGCAGCACCTGCGGGTCGGCGGTCTCGAAGTTGTACCGGCTCTGTTCGACTTCGTTCTGGTGGAACACGTCGCCGTAGGTCAGCACCTTCTCCACGCCGCGGTCGCGCCACTTCGTGTAGACGAGGTCGAACACGTTGTCGACGTTCTGCAGATACATCGTCAGCCGCTCGAGGCCATACGTGATCTCGCCGGTGATCGGCCGGCACTCGAGGCCGCCGACCTGCTGGAAGTAGGTGAACTGCGTGATCTCCATGCCGTTCATCCACACTTCCCAGCCCAGCCCCCACGCGCCGAGCGTCGGGTTCTCCCAGTTGTCCTCGACGAATCGGATGTCGTTCTTCAGCGTGTCGATGCCGAGCGCGGTCAGCGACTCGAGGTAGAGGTCGAGGATGCCGGTCGGCGAGGGCTTCAGCACCACCTGGTACTGGTGATGCTGATGCAGGCGGTTGGGGTTCTCGCCGTAGCGCGCGTCCTTCGGACGGCGCGACGGCTGCACGTACGCGGCGCGCCACGGTTCGGGGCCGATCGCGCGCAGGAAGGTGGCGGTGTGCGAGGTACCGGCGCCGACCTCGAGGTCGATCGGCTGCAGCAGCGCGCAACCCTGCTCGTTCCAGTACGACTGCAGGCGCAGGATGGCTTCCTGGAAGGTGATCATCGGAGTGATTGAGGTCGGAGCTGCGGCGTGCGTTGCGCGGATTCTACGGACAGCGCGGCGCCCGACGCGCGCCGGTGCGCCGGCGCGGCGCAATCAGTCGATTTGCAGCAACGCGCGAACCTTCGCGCGCACTTCGGCCATCTCGTCGGCCGAGGCGCGGGCCGCGACCTTCACGCGGCGCGCGCGCCACTCGATAAGAACCCCCGCCGGGGCGACCCGCTAACCAGCCACCGGCCGCCGTTGCAGCACGGCCGCCGCCACCGCGGCCAGCATCAGCACCAGCGCAGGCAGATTGCCGTAGCGGATGTAAGGCGTCGTGCCAGCGTGTCCCTGCACTTCGCCGTCGAGCGTACTTGCGGTCAGGAACGGCAGCTCCGCTGCCACGCGGCCTTGCGCATCGATGATCGCGGTGGCGCCGGTGTTGGTCGCGCGCAGCACCGGGCGGCCGGTCTCGAGCGCGCGCATGCGCGAGATCTGCAGGTGCTGCGGCAATGCGAGGGAATCGTCGAACCACGCCAGGTTCGAGATGTTGAGCAGCAGCGTCGGCGCACGCGCTGGCACCTGCCACGCGCGGATGATCTCGGCGCCGAACAGGTCCTCGTAGCAGATGTTGACCGCGATCCGCTGACCCGCGAGTTCCATCGGGGCCTGGTAGGGGGCGCCGCGCTGCTGGTCGCCGATCGGGATCTGCATCAGGTCGACGAACCAGTGGAAGCCCCACGGAATGAATTCGCCGAACGGCACCAGATGCCGCTTGCTGTAACGCTGCAGCGGGGGCTTGCCGCCGGGCGCGAAACCGACCGCGCTGTTGAAATAGGCGTCGCGCGGCTGCTCGATGAACACGCCGAAGACCAGCGCCGCATCGCGCGTGCGCGCGAAGTCGCGCAGTGACTGCACGACCTCATCCGGCAGGTAGTTCAGCGGCAGCGGAAACACGGATTCCGGCAGCACCGCGAGATCGACCTTGCCGGGTCGCGCGAGCAGCGGCAGGAAGGTATCGAGCGCGCGCTGCAGGCCGCCGCCGGCGAATTTCTCGCTCTGCGGCACGTTGCCCTGCACGAGCCGCACCGTGATCGGCGCGCCGACCGCATCCGTCCACGCGACGCCGCGCAGCGCCTGGCCGGCGCCGAGCAGCAGCGCGAGCGCGAGCGTGCACAAGGCAATACGACGGAGTCGGCGCTGCATCAGCGCGAAGGCGATCAGGCCGGCGCACAGCGCAGCCGCGAGCGTGATGCCGTAGACGCCGACGACGGGTGCGTAGCCCGCCAGCGGTCCGTCGCTGTGCGCGTACCCGCCCGCGAGCCACGGAAACCCGGTGAGCAGCACGCCGCGCAGCCACTCCGAGAGCGCCCAGGCGGCGGGCAGACCGAGCAGCAGCCGTGCGCCGCCCGCGGCGGCGAAACGCCGTGCGACTCCGAGCGCCAGCGCGGGATAGAGCGCGAGGAAGGCGGCGAACCCGGACGTGGCCAGCGCCGCCAGCGGCGCCGGCATCAGCCCGTACCGGTGCATGCTGATGTAGACCCACGACACGCCGACGCCGAACCAGCCGAGCCCGAAGCACCATCCGAGCAGCGCGGCGCGGCGCGCCGTGCGGGCGAATTCGGCCAGCAGGAACAGGCCGGCGAGCGCGGCGACCTCCAGCCACGGCCGGTTCCACGGCGCGAACGCCAGCGCGTGCGCAACGCCGAGCGCGAGCGCGGCGCCGAAAAGCAGCGCGTGACGGAGAAAGTGAGCGGGCAAGGGGCGCCGACGCCAGGATCGGCGCGAGTCTAGCGGTCCTTCTAACGCGGAGAGCGCAGCGTGATCGTGGCGCGGCCGCCGGCGCGCAGCGGCCGCTGCACCGCGCGCAGCCACAGCCACACTTCGTGCACGGCGCCGGCGAAGAACAGCGTCAATGCGGCAGCCTCGAAATCGAGGTGCGTGCAGGCCAGCGCTGCCAGCACGAGCAGCACGGCGGGCAGGTGCGCCGTCAGCGTGATCCTGCGTTTCATTGGCCGTGCCGCGCTTCCAGTTCCTCGAACTCGCGCGCGACCGTCTTCGGCAGCTTCGACACCTGGAACAGGTGTGCCTGGCGTGCGTCGGCTCGCAGCACCTCCAGGCGCAGGCCGTCCAGTTCGATCGCATCGCCGCGCTTGGGTACGCGGCCGAGCTGATCGGTCACCAGTCCGCCGATGGTGTCGAACTCGCCCTCGGCCAGGTGCGTGCCGAACGCCGCGTTGACTGCGGCGATCTCGGCCAGCGCCTTGACGCGGTAGCGGCCGTCGGGCTCGGCAACGATGGTGTCGGCCTCCTCGTCGAAGTCGTATTCGTCCTCGATGTCGCCGACGATCTGCTCGAGCACGTCCTCGATCGTGATCAGGCCGGCCACGCCACCATACTCGTCGACGACCAGCGCCATGTGGTTTCGGTTGGCGCGGAAGTCGCGCAGCAGCACGTTCAGCGGCTTGCTTTCCGGGATGAACACCGCCGGTCGCAGCATCGAGCGCACGTCGAAATCCTCCTCGTGGTAGTAGCGCAGCAGGTCCTTGGCGAGCAGGATGCCGATCACATGGTCGCGGCTGCCCTCGAACACCGGGAAGCGCGAATGCGCGGTTTCGATCACGTGCGGAATCCACGCATCGATCGGGTCGTCGATGTCGATCATGTCCATCTGCGCGCGCGGCACCATCAGGTCGCGCGCGTGCAGTTCGGAGACCTGCAGCACGCCTTCGATCATCGACAGCGCGTCGGCGTCGAGCAGGTTGCGCTCGTGCGCATCGTGCAGCGCTTCGAGCAGCTCCTCGCGGTTCTCGGGTTCGCGGAAGATGAACGCGGTCAGGCGTTCGAGCAGGGTCTTGTGCTTCTGGTGGGTCGAAGGTCGACCCGGCGTGGGTTCAGGCATGGGCGTCGGGCGGCACGCGGATGCGACGCCAGCCCGGCAGTTGCGACCAATTCAGCATATCGGATGCGGGACACTTCGCCCATGACGGGCGCGCGCGTTCGGGCGGACCCGGATCCTTGCCCTTGATTCCGCGATGGGTTGCGGGCGAGTGCCCGCTAACCTGCGTCGTAAGGATTTGGTATGCCGCATGCGTCAAGCAGAGCGATCTCGCGCCGCTCCATGCGGCGGGCATCGCTCGCTCGGTCGTGGTCGTAGCCCTGCGCGTGCAGCGTGCCGTGGATCACCATGTGCGCCAGGTGGTGGCGCAGCGGCTTGCGCTGCGCGCGTGCCTCGCGCCGCACGACCGGCACGCAGATCACGACGTCGGCTTCGGCGCGCGGCCGTTGCGCGTAGCTGAACGTCAGCACGTGGGTCGCGTAGTCGCGCCCGCGAAAGGTCCGGTTCAGCCGCCGTCCCTCGCGCGCGCCGACGAAGCGCAGCGTGAGCGTCGCGTCGCGCTCGAGCGCGGCGGCGATCCATCGCCGCAGCGTGCGGCGTGCGGGCAGGTCGGCGAAGGCCTCGGCGTCCTGCACCGACAGCGCGAGCCGCGTCATTCCGCAGGTTCGTGCCGGCGCCCGCGCGGCGGCGGCGGATTGGCTTTCTCCGCGCGCTCGTACGCCTCGACGATGCGCGCGACCAGCGGATGCCGCACGACGTCG